>NZ_WJEB01000005.1:0-69802 GCF_010994085.1 Gracilibacillus saliphilus
AATGACATAGCCTTCTACTGGGTTCCCAGTTATGTTTGTTTCATAACCTTCTACGGATTCTTCTTCGATGCTGTATTGAATCTCTTCACCAGTCTGATCTATTGCTAGTAAATCAGAAAATGTCCCTTTCCAGTTATTGTCTTCATTCAAAGTCAATTCTTGGTCTGTTTCTTCCCCATCTGCCAGTAATTTCACAGTGATGGCGTCTGGACGAATACCATCTTGGTTATCGGCATCGTTCCAGCTTTTTTCCACGTTGAAACTTATAGGGTCCACTGTAAAGCTGTTGGTAATCGTTAGACCATCATCTGATAATGTCTTCTCATAATAATCAGGAACTTCTACTTCGTCTATTGTATACTCATACCCATTACCATCGATATCTGTTTGATCTAAATCTGACCAAGTGTATTCTGTTGCGCCCTCTTCCAGAGTTACAGCCTCTCCAAATGCTTCACCATTTCTAAACAATTGTAAATCAATGGCTGGTTTTGGTCCGCCTTCCCAGACTTTTGTGCCAGTGATATTCACTTTTTCCTTGGTATTCTCAAATTCTACTTCCACCATATTCTCATCATTGTTGTCGTAGCCTTCGTCCACAACAATTTCTATCTCTTCATCAGAAAGAACATATCCGGTGGGTGCTGTAACTTCTGTTAGATAATAGGTTCTAAGTGGTAAATTCCCAATTTCTAACTCACCGTTTTCTGTTGTATACTCACCAAATTGTTGTCTTTCGCCATTTAAGTCGAATTCAAGCTTAAAGGTGGCTTCATTGTTTGCTATGATGTCTTTTCTTTCAGCATCGACTTTAGTTACACGTAATGCCCCTCTATCAGTAGCCCATTCACCACCTACGTTAGAGAATACTCTTGCTTGCAGTTCCTGAGATTCTACAGATTTTTCTTCTATCTCGGATCCTTCTAATGAGATTGTGTTGTTCACTCCACCGTCCTCTTCAGTTACGACAGTTGAATATCTTAAGATTATGGTGTCTTTCAATTCATCATTAAGTTGAATCGTTAATACATTCTCATTATCGTCTGTTGTAGTTACTTCAAGCGTATAGTCTGTTCCTTCTTCTAGAACAATTTCTTCATTTCCATCCAATCTGGAAATTTCAAGGCTATCATTTACATAGACAAGCCCTGCACTAATGGTATCCGTAATGATAGGTTCTTTAATGTTTGATAGACTTTCGTTCACTTTAACTTCCCAGTCTATTTCATCCCCTGTGAAAACACTATCTCCATCAACACTGACTGGGCCTTTTGCTAAGAAGTCGTTATGTTTATCATAGTTAAGAGTTGAAGAATATGGATATTCTTCGTCGCCAACTTTAACCATTGCATTATTCGTATAGTTGGGTTCTGAAATATCTGGTACGGAAGTTGTAAATTCAACAACATACCTTTTTGTTACATCTTCAGTAAAAGTTAAGCTGAATTCTTTACCTTCAACATCTACGATATAGTTGTTAGAATCTAGCACTTCATCAGTAATCTTAGTTGTTCCATCAGGCTTTACATTATAAACAGATACTTGAATACTCTCTTCATCAATTTTTCCATCATACTGTAACGCATCTGTTATGGTAACATCTGATCCCAGATTTTGTTCTTGATAGTTCGTATATAGCTGCCAAGCGATTTTTCTTTCAGATCCGCTTTCCCAGCTATTAACTAGATTTCCTTCACCATCCTCATGTACGAGTTGACCTTCTTTTTTACCACTGTTCCAAGAGTCTTCTCTTACCGTTGTATCTGCTTCTCTTCCTTGATCAATCTCAATATCATTTTCAGTTGTTCCTGTGAACTGTGCATGATTTTTATACACTCTATCTTGGTCTTCATCACTCTGATGTGGATCAAGTGTATTACCATCTACGTCCTTCTGTGGATCATAAGAAGTTTGATACTGAATTTCTAGTTGACCGCCGTCTAAAGGTAATACCCCACTTTGAAGCTCGATGATAAACCCTTGATGATAACCAGTTTCACCATCTTCTGTTCTAGCTTCAAGCGTATAGTCATCGCCTTTTGTCAGAGGTTCTCCTTTATGGGTAACTTCTACCGTGGCTGGAAGTAAGATCATGCCTTTATTGGGAAAGGTATCTTCTATTACTAATTCGTTAATTGCTTCCCTTTTTGGATTGACATTTAGTTTCCAATCAATTGTCTTTTCAGCATAGTCTATTCCTGCAAAACTCTTAGTATAGCTATTACCTACCGGGTTGATCGTAGCATTACTTTCCGTACCATCTTCACCGATACCTTCACCTTCGATGCCAACACCATTAACAAATGTATTTTTCGTGAAATCGGTTATTTCGGTTGTATAAGTAACGTTAAGCTGTTGAGTCCCTACATTTCCTAATTCAATAACAACTTCTGTTCCACCATCAGCACTAGGGTTAATGTTGATGTTATCAGGAGAATACAGCTCATCGTCCTCATTCTTAATAACAATAGCATCTTCACTAATGGCTAACCCCGCTGGAATTAAATCTGTTAATACAGCTTCTCCAACTGGGTGTCCTGCTTCGTTCACATGAATAGTCCAAGTAACCGTTTTGTTGTTATAATCTACATTAGATGTCCCTTCTTTTCGCAGAACAGGATCTCTGACGATATCAACTATTGCATCATCATTATTTAATTCATCCGTACCATCATAGAGTGTTGCCGTATTTAAGAAACCATTTTCTTTTTGGTAGACGCCATCTTCTACATCTCCCCAATTAACATCTGTTTCAAAGTTAATTCTGTAGGCATCCTCTTGGCCTAATTCACCTAATTCGATAGGGAATTCAGTAAATTCACCTTCAAGAGAATCTCCTTCTGTCCAACTACCCCATTCTTGTGTAATTCTAACAACTTCGATACTATCTGGGACTACGGTTAACCCGTCAGGTAAGTTGTCTTCTACCCTACCATCGCTAATTATACTTCCATTTTTATTAACATCTATACTCCACTGAATTTTATCCTCGTTACCAATTTGCCTACCGGACTTCTCTATTGGATTACTTCTTTCCAATCCACCAACTGTAGCTTGTGCAGGTAAGCTTTCGTCGCCATAATTAAATGTTGCATCATTGGTAAACGAATCTTTCGAGTAATCTTCAATGGTTGTTGTATATTGAATGCGGTAACCTTTATATGGAGCGATAGTACCCAATTCTACTTCAAATTCACCTTCAGCTACTGATTCTGATCCAGGTAATGCCTCAGCACCAACCGTCTTATCTCCATCATAGCCTATGACCAACTCATGGATCACAAAATCTCTAGCTTCGCCTAAACCCTCAGGAATGCTGTCTGCTAGAGTTGCACCTGTTATCTCTTCTTCATTCGTATTGATAACGTCTACTTCCCATGTGATTTCTCTTGCATCATGGTCAGTGTCAGGGTGTCCTTCCTTATCAATACCACTAATCTCCCCATCTGGTTTTGCGATAATCGTTAACGAATTGTCTTCACTATCATTGAATTTAATCTCTTGTTCAATATCTTCACTGAATTTTGCCAGATTGAACTTTAATCCAAGATCGACAAATCCGTTATGGACATTATCATTTTCAATATTTTTATTGAATTCGAACTTTAGTACACCATTCTCGATATAGTAAGTTCCTACATCAATCCCATCAACTATGATTGATTGCTCCGGAGAGTTAACCATTTCAAAAGCGTCAGAAAGAAGGATTTCAGCTGTATCACCAGCTTTTGCATTATGACCCTGTGTATCCCATTTGAATCCTAAGTGTGCTGTAGTATCTTTGTCTATATCAATAATATCGCCATCCTCAATATCTTCCCCATCAATTGTGAGGTAATCAAAGGTAAAGATATTTCCTAATTCGGCGGAAGGCTCAATATCAGAGGCGGCAGAAGTGGACTTAGTCGTTGACTCTTCTGAAGACGCGTTTTCGCCTCCATTTGCTGTCTCTTGTTGCTCTTCTTCAGCGTCTTCCTCTGTCACTTCTGAATCCACATCCTTTTCTTCGGTTGCTTGATCATCAGTGGTGGCTTCTTGCTCCTCTTCATTTGACTCAACATCAACAACCTCTTCCTCAGAATTAGCTTCTTGTTGTTCATCGGAAGTAACAGCTGAAATAACAAAATTACCACTCGCTTCAGGATATTCTTCGATCACTTCATTCAAGCTTATCGTGACCGTATTATCCGTTCCAGCTGTGTATTCACCTACTTGCTGCTCTTCAAAAAGTAGATTACTAGTTTGTTCTTGTTGCACGACAATGTCAGAATCAAATGTGATTGTCTCTGTACTGTCAGCTTCTACTTCTAGATCAGCAACAGACCAATCGATACTTACTTCTACATCGCTACCAGGCATTGTTTCCGCATCAACTGGATTGCCTTCTTCGTCTACAACACTAATATTCTTAAAGATAGACGTGTCTGCAGACGTAATAGCCTGTGAAGGCAACATAAGGCTACTTGTTAATGTCTGAAACAATAATACCACTAATAAAGCAATACTTACTTTCCTTGTCATTAAAAGTTAAAACTCCTTTCTACACCTAGAATTGATCAAAATGAAGATAAGCATCAAGCATGACTATCTCCACTTGAACTGGATGGTAGTGAAGACGATCACTATTTCGCTTAAAACACGCTTAAGTGATGAGGTAACCTATTACAAATCAGAATTGTAAAATGGAACCGATAAACTTTCCCATCTAACACTGAGAGGTTACTTTAACTAATGTATGATTGAGATGAGAAAATTATCTCTACACCATGTCTATACTTTCAAAGATTCCATGGCTTATTAAGCATGTAGGATTAGCTAGTCACACTACCCAAATTTGGATTATAAAGGTAAATACTGAACATATTCTTAAACAATTTTTAAACTAGTTATCATATTAATAGGTTAAAAGTTCTATAATCAGACTGGTTGCGTTCAAAGATTTACTGATAATTCCATAAATTAAGGACATAAGAAATAAATTAAAAACAGTATAAGTCTTGTGTGAAGACGCTTTCTACCCTGTGCTATAAAATGTGAACCAGATGACAACTTTATACGAGAAATTAAATTTTTGTGAATTTATGATGAGCCATTCAACAAGAAGACGATTTTCACTTTATCTTTCGGTATATATGGATTCTTTACTAAAAAAAATAGTAGCACAAACCATATTCTTGGTCTGCACTACTAATGCTTCGTATTTTTCAGTTATTGTTTCCTTCGTCGATAGAATATGAAAACTAAGATCCCAACAATCATTAGTCCTCCGCCAAATAAGAAATAATTAAACATGTTTGTTGCTGTGTTCGAAAGATTGCCTTGCTCTTGACTGACCTCATCACGATCGTTACTTACCTGTTCCTTCTGATTGATTGTATGCTTTCACTTCAATTTGTTCAGACTGTCCTAGCTCGATTGCAAACTAAATAGGACTATCTTCTCATATAGCCTTGAAGTGCTTTCATTTCAATGAATGAATAGACACCAGGTTTCAGACCATTAACATTAATCTTACCATCTTGATTAGTAGTTAACCCTTGTGCCACGATATTGCCTTCTTCATCTTGGAGCATAAATTCTGCACCTTGCAATACTTTATCTGCGTGATCTCGGTCTAAATTGGTTAGTTCTACTTCTGAACGGTTTTGCTTATTCGTAATGGTTATTTGTTTTGCTTCTAGTTGTCCTTCTCCGATTATAAATAAAACAGGTGGATTTGCTTGACAACCTATTAATGGACCAGTTTCAACCAGTAAATACTGACCAGGTCGTAAATCTTCGATAGTCAACTTTCCATTCTCCCCTGTTTTGATTCGGGTGGTTGGATCCCTACGGATTATTACCGAAACTTATCAGGGTATTAGCGTCTGTTACCCCTAAACTTATCCTTGTGTTACTTGAAGCTTGAAGTGGGTGTGCTTACAAACGTTTAACACCGTGATAAATAATGTTTTGTCATATCCTCATTAAAACTCTCTCGTTTTTTGTTCCGCTCTTTTATTTTTTCGAGGTTTTGGCTTGAGATAAAGACCAAGCTCCTTCTTCTCCTTCGCTAACGATCGATATAATGAAAGCATCATTAAACACATAATAAAGGAGAAAGGTAGTGCTGCTATGACTAGGATATTTTGTAATGCTTGCAGTCCACCACTATATAATAGCACCAACGCTATCGCAGATTGAGCAATCCCCCATATCATTTTAACACGGTTTGGAGGGGTTAAGGAACCATACGTTGTTTGCATCCCCAAGACGAAAGTAGCCGAATCTGCAGAAGTAATAAAGAACGTACTAATCAAGGCAATAGCAACAATCGACAATATTACTGATCCTGGATATTCACTAAAAACAGCGAACAATATTTGTTCTGTAGGCAATGGAGATAGATCAATATTTCCACTTTTCTGTACACCGATGGAGGATATACCAAAAGTAGTAAACCATAGAAAACTAACGACAGATGGTAATAATAATACCACCATCATAAATTCTCGTATTGTTCTACCACGTGATACACGAGCGATAAAAATACCTACAAATGGTGACCACGATATCCACCATGCCCAATAAAAAATTGTCCAATCGTTAATCCATGTACGGTGTTCTTCGTTCAATGGAGCAATACGAAAACTCATTTGAATTAGATTCTGTATGTATCCACCTATCGAATCTGTGAACATATTTAATATTAAAATAGTTGGACCAATAAAAAACATTAAAGCAAACAATCCAACTGCTAATACCATATTCGTGTTACTTAAATATTTGATGCCTTTTCCTAAACCAGTTGAAGCTGATATCATAAATAGGATGGTGACAACGATAATTATAATGAACTGTACGGTGAAATTATTTGGCACTCCTGTTAAATAGGAAAGTCCACCGTTTATCTGTGCGGCACCAAAACCTAAAGTAGTTGCTACCCCTACTACAGTAGCAAATACCGCCAGTACATCGATAACTTTACCAAAACCACCATTCATTTTGGAGCCAAATAAAGGTTTTAAAGTGGCCGATACTAACCCTGGTTCATTTTTACGAAATTTAAAATATGCTAAAACTAAACCTACCATCGAATAGATTCCCCATGCATGAATCCCCCAATGGAAAAAGACATATCTCATCGCTTCTTTTTGAGCAGCGTTCGTGCCTCCTTCGGCAAGTGGAGGGTTGAGGTAATGTGATAGAGGTTCTGCAGCCCCCCAGAAAACAAGTCCGATTCCCATACCAGCACTAAAGAGCATAGCAAACCATGTTGACTTTTTAAAATCTGGTTTGTCATCAGGCTTACCTAGTTTAATAGCACCAACAGGACTAAAAATTAAAAATATACAAAAAAGCACAATAACTGTTACTAATATAAGATAATACCAACCGAACGTTGAAGTAATCATTGCTTGAATATTCTCAGTCAGTTTTTCGAAACTACTTGGTGCTGCAATTCCGAAAATAACTGCCGCCAAAACGATCGAAATCGTTATCCAAAATACACTTGATATTTTTTTCATGAACTTCCTACCTCTCCTCTATCTTATCCACTATATTAAAATACCATTCTCAGAACCTTAAGTAAATAGCAGGAAAGGTGTTACTTAAAAGGTTTTTAGGAAGGCATTATTAGAGTCTCATCCATTATATATGTACCCATATTATCATTTCCCAAACCAATAATCCTATTCTAATTTGATATCGCTAACTTTAATTATTCTTCCCCGCATCGTGTAAAAAGGATAAAAATACTAATGGATAGACATACTCTAACTTTTGGGCTAAAAGCAAAACTACCCAAACACATCAACATTGAAATGATTTTGGGTAGTATTATATACTTTTCTTATTTCTATTCTATCACTATTATTGAATTAATTCGAGTTCTACCGGAACAAACTCTTCCACTTCTTCGCCTTTGAATATTTTTTCAGCTTCTACAACAGCTGTTTCACCAATCATTGTTGGCTGTTGTGCAACGGTGCCAGCCATTCTTCCCTCTTCCACAGCAGCAACCGCGTCATCTGTTGCATCAAAACCGATAATATGAATATCATCACGTCCGGCTGCTTCAATTGCTTCTAATGCACCCAGTGCCATTTCATCATTATGAGCAAAGACCCCTGTAATTTCTGAGTTACTTTGCAATATATTTTCCATTACAGATAAAGCTTCTGCACGGTTAAAATTAGCTGTCTGAGAAGTTACAATGTCTAATGAATCTTCCGCTATATTATGGAATCCTTGGCCACGCTCACGAGCTGCAGAGGAGCCTGAGATTCCTTCTAGTTCAGCTACTTGAGCATCTTCACCTGCTAATTCTACCATCAGCTCACCTGCTAATTCCCCACCTGCGATATTATCTGAAGCAACATGAACGGCAACATCGCCAGAATCTGCAGCACGGTCTAATGTAACGACAGGAATACCAGCTGAATTCGCAGATTCAACTGCTGCTACTACTGATGCTGAATCTGTCGGATTAATCATAATAACATCCACTTCTCTTTCAATTAAATCCTCTACATCATTAATTTGCTTTGCGACATCATCTTGTGAATCAACGGTAATTAATTCAGCACCAATTTCCTCAGCCTTTGCTTCCGCCCCTTCTTGAAGGGTAACAAAAAATGGGTTGTTTAACGTTGAAATGGAAAAGCCAATCGTTAACTCTCCATCGTTGTCCTCACTACCAGTTTCTTCTTCGACTGGTGATTCTGTTGAACATGCCATGAGTACACTACCTACCACTAAGATTATCCAAAATAATACTGTTTTCTTTAACATAATTTCCACTCCTTTAAGCATTTTTACGGTCTAGTAATACCGCTAATAGAATGACACTACCTTTTACTACTTGTTGGAAAAACGAACTTACTCCCAACAAGTTGAGTCCATTATTAAGGACCCCTATGATTAAGGCACCAATAAAGGTACCAAAAATCCACCCTTTACCTCCTGTCAAACTTGTTCCACCTAGTACAACTGCTGCGATGGCATCCAACTCATACATTTGACCTGCCGTGGGTTGTGCAGAATTTAATCTAGATGTTAAGATCATACCTGCTAAAGCAGATAAGAAACCGATTAATGAGTAAACATAAATTTTAATTCTTGTTGCACTAATTCCTGATAGAATAGCAGCCTCTTCATTGCCACCAACTGCATAAACACGGCGACCAAAAGTTGTCTTCTTTAAAATTAAGAAAAGAACAACAAAGGAAACTAACATGGTAATAGCTGGTACAGGGATACCAAAGAAATATCCCTTTCCTAACATTTCAAAAAAAGTAGACTCCCCTAAACCTGAAACAGGACGTCCATCCGTTAACATTAAAGTAAAGCCTCTAAACACTGTCATCGTAGCTAATGTCGCTATAAAAGGCGCAACTTTCCCCTTTGCTATCACTAGGCCATTAATAGCACCTAATAATGTACCGGTTAATAAACCGATAATAACTGCTAAAACTGGGTCCATTCCTGCTGCCATTAAAGATGCGGTTACAGCACCTGATAACGCCAAAATCGACCCGACAGATAAGTCAATACCACCTGTCAAAATAACAAACGTCATACCAAAGGCAATCAACGCATTAATCGAAACCTGACGTAATACATTTAACAAGTTACTAGCAGATAGAAACTCTGGGTTTAAGATACTAATGATGACGACGATAAAAAACAAACCAAGTAATGGGCCAAGCAAACCAAGCATTGTCTTTATCTTTTTTATATCAAGCATTTTAATTACCTCCTGTAGCATAGTGCATTATTTTCTCTTCGGATAACTCGGAACGCTGAAGTGTTGCCATATGCTTCCCTTCACACATTACAACTACCCTTGTACTCATTCCGATAATTTCGGGTAATTCAGATGAAACCATGATGATGGCTACACCTTGATCAGCTAGATCATTCATAATTGAATAAATTTCTTTTTTCGCACCCACATCAACTCCCCGAGTAGGCTCGTCCAAGATTAATATCTTCGGATTAATCGCTAGCCACTTGGCGATAACTACTTTTTGTTGATTACCACCACTTAATGATTTAGCTAATTGGCCCGCACCGGAAGACACAATATTTAATTTCTTAACCATTGTTTCATAAAGGCTTTGTTCTTTTTGTTGTAGCATCCATCCATTTTGGGATAATTCTCGTAAACTAGTCATATTCAAATTGTTTTGAATGGAAGAATCAACGACTAACCCTTTTGACTTACGATCTTCCGATACAAATCCAATCCCTTGTTGCATCGCATAACTTGGATCTTTTATTTTCACTGGATTCCCATCAACTTTTATCGTTCCTTTATCAGGTTGACGGTAGCCAAAAATAGTTTCAACTAATTCGGAACGACCTGCACCCATTAAGCCTGATATACCAAGAATTTCACCTGCACGTACTTGAAGGGAGACAGAATCAAATTCATCTTCACGTGTCAAATTGTCAATTTCTAATTTCACGTCAGATGGTGATCCTTTTCGTTCTGGAAAACGCTCCCCAAGTTCCCTCCCAACCATCATGCTGACTATTTCATCAAAGCTCGTTTCTTTAATCACCTTTGTACCTATGGATGCACCATCTCGAAGTACTGTAATTCGGTCACAAATCGCAAATATTTCTTCCATGCGATGTGAAATATAGACGAAGGAAACACCTTGTTTCTTCAAATCATCTATCGTTTCGAATAGTGTTTCTATTTCACGGTCTGTAAGTGCTGCAGTTGGTTCATCCATGACAATATACTTAGCATTAATTAGTAATGACTTAGCTATTTCAACAATTTGCTGTTGTCCCACTGATAGATGCTTGGCTAGCATAGATGGTTTGACATGTAATCCAAGCTTGGAAAGTTGTTTTTGCGCAATCTCGTTCATTTCTTTTGTCTTAATCCAACCTGTCTTACCGATCGTTTGTTCATTTCCTAAAAACAAATTCTCTGCAATAGATAATTCAGGTAAGATGTTTAGTTCTTGATGAATGACGGCAATACCATCTTTCTCAGCTTGCTTAGGGTTGGTATAATTTACCTCTTGGCCGTTTACTTTAACCGTGCCTTCATTTCGTGAATAAATTCCAGCCAATATTTTCATCATCGTTGATTTACCAGCACCATTCTCTCCCATGAGTGCATGTATTTCTCCATCCCTTAACGTGAAATCGACTCCTTTCAATACTTTTGTTCCACTAAAAGACTTTTCAATGCCACTCATTTCAATCATCAACTACACCCCTTTCATCAAAAGATAACTCCTGCATGTAAAATAACGTTGGCATATGGTGTGTTTTCTCCTGTTCGAATAATGACTTTGGCGTCTCTAGTTAATTGTTTAAACCGTTCGTGTTGCACATAATGGACAGGTATATCATATTTCAATAAGGCAGCATGTAACGGTTGATTTTTCATCTTTATCTCTTCTGCTAAAGTGAATTGTTCTACTTCCATCTCTTGTAACATGATTGAAAGTACGTCCAAGAAATGGGGCACACCCGGTTTTAAAGAAAGATCAATACATGTTACATCGTTAGGAATCGGCAAGCCACAGTCAGCTATAACAATTTGGTCTGTATGTCCTAATTTTGATAATGCTATCGATATGTCTCTGTTTAATACGCCATTTTTTTTCATGATGATGGTGCTCCTTCCAGAAATTCAATAACCTCTCGCATTGTCGGCATTCCTTGTTGAGCGCCTCTTTTTTGTATAGATAAGGCTGCTGCTGCATTTGCAAAAGTAATCGCTTCTTTCAAATGTGTCCCTTTAGCAAGTTGAACCGCCAAGGCCCCATTAAACGTGTCTCCCGCACCTGTTGTGTCAACAGGTGTCACTCTGTAACCGGTTACCGTTTTGAGATTATCTTCGGAACAGTATTCTACTCCTTTTTCACCTAACGTAACGATCATTTTCTCTTTATAAGTATCTATATCATCTGAAATTTCTAACTTCTCTGTTTCATTAGGTGTTAGATATGTGCAATGTTCTAAAACAAATGCTGATAAACGTTGTGCTGGTGCAGGATTTAATATAACTGGTATTCCTTTCTCAGAACAGTAACCGATTACATACTCAATCGTATTTAACGGTATCTCTAACTGTAATAATACAACGTCACTCTCGTCTATAACATCCAAATATTGCTGAAGATAAGATGGGGTAATGCTATAGTTTGCACCAGGTGTGACGATAATTCGATTGTCATTATCTTTTATTAAAATCGTAGCCACGCCGGTATGCTCATCGGTAACCGGTTCCACATTGTCGATATTAACCTTTTCTTTGCTGAGATTATCGATTAATATTTGACCAAAAGGATCATCTCCTACACAACCTAACATATTAACTTGTGCTCCTAACCTTGCACATGCAACAGCTTGATTAGCTCCTTTCCCACCTGGATTATAAAAGAATGACTCGCCCATTATGGTTTCTCCCTGTTCAGGGATCCGTTCACTGGTTGTTACTAGATCCATATTTATACTACCGATAACGGTAATGGATGGCTCCTTCATCATGTATCACTCCTTGTTGTTTCTCGATATTGAATAGTGGTTTCAACTTCATAATTTCTTACATCAAGTAATTGTTTTTCAATTTGCTTTATTAACAGCCTTGCTGATAAAGCTCCCATTTTATAGATTGGTTGTGCAACAGTAGTTATGGCAGGTGTTAACATTTCACCTAAAGGTATGCCATCAAATCCGATTATTTGGAGGTCTTCAGGAATTTGTTTGTTGATACTTTTTGCGACTTTTAGAACACCCGCAGCAGCTATATCACTACTAGCAAATACTGCATCAATAGTTGGGTATTTCTCAAATAAATCTTTCGCAACTTCCATTGCATTTGTCATCGTAAAATCACAATCTACTACAATATGAGCAATCCCTTGTTCCTCTACTACATCTTTAAATCCTCGATACCGATCATCAGCTGGTTTTACACGATAAGGCCCGCGAATATGTGCGATGAACTCGCTTCCATTGTCAATTAAATATTCTGTTGCTTTTCTAGCACCTTCATAGTTTTTCGAGCTAACAGTTGGTACCCGATTACTAAACTGTCGATCTAATGCAACAAGTGGAATGCCAAGGTTTTCATAATTATCAGTACTCAATTGATTTGTCGTTAAAATCAAGCCATCAATATATTTTTGCTGAAGCGCTTCTAAATACTGTGCTTCTTTTCGAATATCTTCATCGGTATTACAAATAACTACCGTATATCCATAGGTTAATGCTACATCTTCAACCGCTCTCGCTAACTCTGGAAAGAAGGGGTTGGAGATATCCGGTATCAATAACCCTATCATTTTAGATGTTTTATGATAAAGGGATCTAGCTACAGAATTTGGTTTGTAATTTAAATCAGATATCGCTTTTAATACGTTCTCCTCTGCTTCTTTACTTACATATCCCTTTTTATTAAGAACTCTCGAAACAGTCGCTACTGAAACGCTTGCATATTTTGCTACATCTTTTATCGTTGGCATGTTTTCTAACCCCTTACCTGTAACCCGTTACACACACTATAATATTATATTTTTGCGTTGTCAAGATTTTTTCAAAATTTATACGTTAAAAAAATGATTCATCAATATCATTAAATTCGGCAAGTTCAGTTAGTTATAACCTACTATCACACATACATTTGCCGATATTTAGTAGGAGTCATCCCTTCATTTTCTAAGAAAAGTTTATTAAAATAACTAGGATTCGGATAGCCAGATCTTTCCGCGATTTCCTTAACCGTTAACTCTTTTTCTTCTAACAGTAATTGTTTACTCCATTGCAACCGACATAAAGTGATAAAAGCCATCGGAGTCATCTGTGTGACACGTTTAAACAATCGACAGAAATAATAGGTGCTTACTCCCGTTTCTTTTGCCCAATATTCGAGATCGAAGGGTTCTGGTGCCTTTTCTTGCATTTTCGGTAAAAGGGATTGAATCCGCACATCTAATTCTTGCCTAGAATTGGACTCACTTGGCACGGCAATATTGGTAAAGGTGGACAAAAAAGCATAGGTTAATGTTGATAAAGTTGATAGCTGTAAGAAGCTGTTTTCCTCAGCTTCTTGTAATAATTGTTCATGGGTTTGTTCTAATTTATCTACGTTCGGCAGTCTCCACAAAATAAATCTGCCAAAACCAATCTCCGATAAAAACGTATGCAGTGGATTTCCATAAAAATGAACCCACCTAACACTCCAAGGATCCTCTTCGCTACTATAATACCGTTGTTCCTGCTCCGGGAAATAAAGAAAGGCATCTCCTTTTTTTAACATATATTGCTTTCTATCTATCTCTACATAGCCAGACCCCGCTACAACAAAATGTATACTAAAATTATCTAATGAGCCTGCTTCCCGATAGACGTCATGGTCCGCTTTCAACCTATAGCACCCAACTGATTCAGGCAGGATCATATATTCATGTTTTTTCAGTATAGGCAATAAAACTTGACGATTCATTATCCTCACATCCTATAGAACAATATTGTGTTATCTGATAGCAAAAAGCTTCTATTTTCATATTAATACCAATCGATTATAATAACAATAAAGTTATAGGAGGAGGTTAAACGATGACGATTAAATGGGGAATTATAAGCACCGCAAATATCGCACAAAAAGCAGTTATACCAGGAATAAAAGAGTCAGAAACAGGTGAAGTATATGCCATTGCCAGTCGAAATCTAGACAATGCAAAAGAAACAGCTGAGGAATTAGAGATTCCCGTTGCATATGGAAGTTATGAAGAATTATTAGCTGATCCTGATATTGATGCCGTTTACATCCCATTACCGAATCATTTGCATAAAGAATGGTCGATAAAAACTATGGAAGCTGGAAAACATGTACTCTGCGAAAAACCGATTGCTTTAAATGCCAAGGAAGCACTAGAAATGGAAGCAGCAAGTAAAAAAGCCGGAGTTGTTCTGGCAGAAGCCTTTATGTATCGCTATCACCCCAGATATCAAAAGATTCAAGAGATCATTCAATCAGGAGAAATCGGAGAAATACGCGGCATACATGGAGCATTCACTTTCAACAATGCAGCTGCAAATGAAAATGTTCGCTTCCGAAAGGGTTGGGGTGGTGGTTCCTTATATGATGTTGGAGTTTATCCGATAAGTGCCGCTAGAATGATTTTAAATGAAGAGCCACAAGCAGCAACTGTTCATGCTTTCTTTTCCGAACAGCATGACCAGGTAGATATGATGGCATCCGGAATATTGGAATTTGATCATGGTGTTGCACTTACCTTTGATTGTGGCATGTGGGCAGACTTCCGAAATCGATTAGAAATTTTAGGGACAGAAGGTAGAATTGAGATTCCTTCTGCTTTTGTTACAAATCAGAATAAGCAAGACCATTTTTACCTACACACTAGTAAAGGAACAAAAGAGGTAGAAGTCCCCTATGTAAATCAGTATGCACTACAAGCAGATGTAATTGGACATAGTATTCAGCAGAATAAGACATTACCTTTTCCTGTTGCAGATGCCATTTTAAACATGAAGGTGTTGGATGCATGTCTTACTTCCGCTGAGGAAAGAAAACGTATTGAAATTACGAAAGGGTGAGCTGAAATGAAAACGATTCAAATCGATGGCCTAGATAAGTCTATTACTACATTAATTCAAGGGTCCGATTATTTTAAACCGAGTGTATATGATAAAGTCTGTCAGGTATTAGATCGTTATATAGCGATCGGGGGCAATACGATTGATACCGCTCATATTTACTGTGGTGGAGAAAGTGAAGTAGCGATCGGCATGTGGCTAAAAGAACGGAATAATCGAGAGGATGTCGTTATTTTAACTAAAGGCGCTCATCATGACCAAAACGGACCACGTGTAAATCCTGAGGCAATTAGTCAAGACCTTTTTGAAAGTTTAGAAAGACTTGGTACCGATTATATTGATTTATATGCATTACACAGAGATGATCCTGATGTACCCGTAAGTGAAATTATTGATGCCTTAAATGAACATATTGAAGCTGGTCGTATCAAAGCGATTGGCGGCTCCAACTGGACAACAGAACGAATTCAAGCTGCAAATGAGTACGCAGCTGCCAATGGCTTAATAGGCTTTTCATTCAGCAGTCCGAACCTTAGTTTAGCTAAGGCAAATGAGCCATTCTGGAAGGGATGTGTCTCAACTGATAGTGATGACAAGAAATGGCACGAAGAAACACAACTTCCCCTTTTATCATGGTCTTCACAAGCAAGAGGATTTTTCACTGGCAGGTTTACACCAGAGGATCGAAGTAATGAAGATCTAGTTCGCGTGTTTTATAGTGATGCCAATTGGGAGCGACTGGCAAGAGCAGAACAACTAGCAGATAAAAAAGGCGTAACCGCAATCCAAATTGCTTTGGCTTATGTATTAAATCAAGCCTTCCCTACTTGTGCCCTAATTGGAGCCCAAAATGAGCAAGAACTTGTCTCCTGTTTGGAAGGATCAAATATTGAACTATCGAGAGATGAAGTTGAATGGTTAGAAAATGGGAGCTGACATAGGTGTTGCTTATGACATGACACTTCGAATTCCGAATGAATAGAAGCGGGCGGAAATCATGAATAAATAGCAAAATAAATAAGCAAAGGTAATTTCTTAAGAAGCTGACTTTACTTTTGTTTCAAGTGCTACTCTCGAAGACATTTGTTTCGATTTTTACTTCCTTTTGTCCTCGAGAACCGATCTCGGGGACACTTTTTCCGATTTTTGGCTTTCTTTTGTCCGCTTATCCTAAACTTATAAGTCTAATAATGGTATGACATTGATGACAGGTTCTTCATAAGGATGGATGTTTTTAATAACTCTTTTGGCTTCAGCGATATTTTCGAGTGAACATCTAAATTCCATTTTACACTCAGATCCAAAGGAAATTTCCCCTTTCGTTCCATCAAAAGGGGAAGATCCTTCTAATGGCCTCCAGTAGCCCTTCACAACAGAGTATGAAACAACATTATCATACTTTCCAACAGTTAATAGACCAATATTATTTAACTCATCTCGCAACCTTTCTATATAATCTTCTGGAACCAAAATTTCCACTTTTACAGATTCAAACTCCATTCAAGTACCTCCGTCTGTATTCGTTTTGAAAATATATATTACTCAACTTCTTTTGTATACTTCTCTGGTAACAACTCCATCACATTACACTTTACTAGTTTACTATGATAAGAAATGATGACATCCGTATTTTTTCCATAATCACTGATAAGTTCTCGACACATACCACAAGGAGAAACAACCCAACATTTCTCTATGTCTTCGTGAGGATGTGGATGAGCCACTGCTACAATCGTTTCAAATTCGTTCTCACCTTCAGATATAGATTTGCCAATTGCCATTGCTTCCCCACATACCGCTATTCTACCGACATTTGCTTCTAAATGGACAGCTGAGAAAACACGGCCAGATGTTGTTCTTACAGCTGAACCAATATGATGTCGACCATACTTATAATTTTTTTCAATTACTTTTTCGGCTTCTTGAATTAGTTGATAATCTTTATCTTCTAAAGGTTTTACTTTTAACATAAGTGGTTCACCTACTTTCTATTGCTTTCCTAAAACCATTTTAAAGTTATCCTTGATACCAGTCTATTGCTTTTGCTTCTATTTCTTTTACAAGTTGTTCTTTACCATTAATATATGATCCAATATCATAGGGAAACTGTTGAGCTAATTCTTCTTTTAACTCTCCATAACTTTTCTTTGATTCTGGATGAAATCGTAAGTAATCCCGAAAAGCTAAATGTCGTTTTATTTCATAACTACCAACCTGAAAAAAATGGACGTGATGAGTACGATTGTCTCCACCCTTTTGAAAGTACCTCCGTCCAGGTATGCCATTTTCTCCTTTTTGTATATATCCAATCTTGTTCATTTCCGCATTGAATCTATCAATACTATTAATATCCTTAACAACAGGCATCATATCAATGATAGGTTTGGCTTTTAACCCTGGAACTGATGTGCTGCCTATATGGTAAATGTCTACAATATCATTCCCAAAAATGATTTTAAGTTTGTTTGCTTCCTCCAAAAACATTGCCGGCCATTTTTCATTATACGGACAGACTTCCACCTTTCTCACCATATCGCCCCTTTTTATTACCTAAGCTCTCTAGAGCATAGTAACCACTACACCATTATTTTAACATTTAGTTCCATTTTATTCTTCAAAATGCAAAAATAAGAAAAGGTAAAATATTCATTTCCTCCCATTCTAAATTTAATAAGCCACGCGCTGCTTTTATCCTGAAAGCATCCACCAACATCTGTTACATGGATCGGTTAGCTTGACAAATCCCTAGCTAATTGTTTTCTCCCACTATAAATGGTATTATTTAATTCTAAGGATTCTCGTAAGTCTAATGCTATAACGAACTTTTCAACATGAAGTAAATTTAAAAAGTGAGTAGGTGAACGACATAATAGAAATAAAAACATCTGCACTCAGTGATGGGGAATTCAATAGAGGAGTGTTCGCTAAAATTGATATTAAAAAAGGGGAGCTTATCCATGAAGCACCTGTTATTGCTTATCCAAATGAAGAGCACAAACACATTGAAAAAACCTTGCTTGCTGATTACGCATTCGAGTATGGAATAAATCATTCTGCTATCCTTTTTGGCTACGGAATGCTATTTAATCATTCCTATGAACCAAATGCCAATTATGAGATTAACTTTGATAATCATACCTTTGACTTTTATGCATACACAGATATAACTGCTGGTGATGAGATTGTCATTAATTATAATGGCGATGTAGATAACATGGACCCACTTTGGTTTAATGATGAAAAGAAATAACAAAGAGAAAGACCTCGTACAAGAGGTCTTTTTTCCATGAGGTGTATGAACCATTAAAATGTAGCTATATCAATTCCATTTAGTACATAGGTTGCAACGATTAATACTAATAGATATCCAGCAATTGTCCAGTACAAATCAAATTTCGCTTCCTTCATATGAACAAGGAATAGATAGATATGTAATACTCCATAGAGCATTAATGCAAACACATATGTAATCACAAATAAATCTACCATTAAAAATCCAAAAAGAAGAATTACTACACAAAAGACAATTGCAAAAGGAATATTGACGATCGCATAATTGGTCAGCAATTCCTTGTGATCCATCTTTCTATTACCAGTATAAAGCAATAACAGGTATAGGGAAAAATAGCCGACAGCAAACGTAATAATCCAAGAAAAAATACTTCTGATTGCAAACATAAATCCAATATCACTAAACATACTTAATAAGCCATCAAAACCAAACCTGTAAAAAAGGAAGGTACAAATACCTATCAATAATGATAAAGCCATTAAAATTAGTCCACTTGTTTGGATACGAATCGTTCTACTTGAACTCACAATTGCATGTGGTCTTAGGATAGCATCTTTCAAAATACTTCTTGTTTCTTTTACACTTTCTCCAAAATCAAAGTTTGTAGATGAGCTGTCTTGTTTCTTTTTTTCCGTTGAGATTGCTACAGCCTCTCCAGTTTCTTGGTCTAAATTCACCTCTTCAATCTGATCTTTTTGCTCCGATTCTTGCGTATTATTATTCTCCACTTCGTCACCTCTTCAAGTTTAGTTAACAATGTAAAAAATACCATTAATATGCAACGACTTCAATAGGTATTTTCCACTATTTAGTAGATTAGGTGATGATCATCTTCTTGTGTAAAAAAGAGAATATATCGATTGCTAAAATGGTCATCGAGCTACCAATAAATTGTTAAACCCTTAACGAGCCACGAAATCCTCTGGCAGCATAATAAGAGGACGCACCATTGTGATACAAGAAGACATGCCCGTAGCGATAATCACAAAAAAGGGCTCCGCCGTGTTCTCTAATATCCGAAGGTGTTTGCACCCAACTCGAGGTTTTTAAATCGACACTTTCCATTCCCTGTAACGCTCGATATTGCTCCTCCGTTAAAAGTTCAATGCCCATGTCTGTTGCCATATCGATAGCGCTATTTTCTGGTTTATGTTTCTTCCTTGCCTCCAGTGCTTCGCGGTCGTAACAAACACTTCTGCGACCTTTAGGACTTTCTGCTGAATAATCATAAAAAATGTATTCATCCTTCTCTTTATCATAGTCCACAACATCCGGTTCACCGCCTGTTCTTTCCATTTCATTGAGTGACCACAGTTTATCAGAATTAGCTTCTAGCTTGGCTTGGACTTTAGCCCACTCAAGACCCTCATGACGGTTCATGTTTTTCTCAAAACGCGCTTGCAATGTCTGAAGTAATTCTTCCTGTTGTTCTAGTGACAACTCCTTTTTATTGTTTGCCATGTTTATTTCCTCCTTATTAGTTACTACCTTTTTTTCAAAAAAGGTTAACGATAGTTGTTTATTTACTCGGACTTCTTTCATCTTTTGAAATCCATTCTTTTTATAAAAATGAATGGCTGGTGTATTGTTAGATCCTGTTGCTACTTTTATTGTTTTAAGTTCGAACCTACTTTCGATAAAATGGAACAGCATTTGTGCAATACCTCTCCTAAAATGGTTTGGATGGACGATTAATCTATGTATATCCAATGTTTCATCCTCTACTTTTATAGATATTGCTCCACATAATGCTTCATTGTCATAATAACCAAAGAAAGTTTCTCCGCAACTTTGCAAAGTATCGACTGTATCTTTTAATGGTGGTATATCATATGAACCAATGATTTCTGCCTCTACCTGATATGATGGTATTTGAAGATCCAATATATCTTCCGCGTTTTTTCTCATACTGATGTCTATTCTTTTTATCAAATTAGCCTCCCTGTTAAATCATCCCCGTCCTAGTATTAAGCCTACGTATTTCCATCATAACATGATTTACTCTTACAAAAGAAAAAGATGACCATTTTTTATGATCATCTTGTTGAATTCTTTCACTCATTAGCTTCCACAATAAGTTTAGCTTCCTTTATAATTTTTAACTTTACGTCTTTTTCATTAAATTCTAATGGAGAATTGTCATATTTAAGCATGTCTATCATTTCATTGATTTCAAACCACTCCATCAAGTCTTCTGGATATTGAAGCCCCATTACAATATGAAAAATTTCATCTGCCAAATCCAACCTCTCAGATAGAACTTCATTTGTTAATATTTGACTTGCTAAAAAGGCAATATAGGCTCTTGCACTTGTCTCAAAGGTTGGTGTTTGAACTCTAACTCTATCTATTTAAATAAATACAATACTTTTACATATACAAAGTATTTTCAGGAAAAACTACTATCACAAATTTTCGTAAAACTGGAGGTAAACATGACTATTGTCCGCCTTGGCTATGTTGCAATGAGCAAATATGTTCAAAATGCCTCACCGTCACAAAAGATGACGTTTAAGCAATTTGATAAGATAGCTGATAGAGAGGCAGCCGTTCGTAAACTAGAGCGTATCGCCAACCATAATTTACATAATACATTAAGAATTTTAAAGCATAACGTAGCTTCAGATATATACTTTTACCGTTTAACATCAAGACTTATTCCATTAGCTAACCATGAAGAGCTTTTGGATTGGAATTATCTGAAACCACTCAAGGAGAATCTAAATGAAATTGGAGAATACGTAAAGAAGCATCAAATGCGAGTAGATTTCCATCCAGATCATTTTGTCCTACTAAATTCTTTAAGAAAGGAAGTATTGAGAAATTCAATTACCACATTAAAAATGCACTATTTATTGTTAAAAGGAATGGGTATAGACCCTGAGCACCGATGTGTGATACATATCGGAGGAAAATATAAAGAAACAGAGAAATCACTGGAGCGATTTGTGGATAATTGGATGGTTGTTCCCAGAGCTATTCAAAAAATGATCATGCTTGAGAATGATGATACTTCTTTTACTTTGGATGATACGCTTTTTTTATGTGAAAAACTGGGGATTCCACTTGTTTTTGACTATCATCATCACATTGTTCATCATCAAATGGATAATTGGGAGGACAACTGGGAGCGTATTATACAAACATGGAAATATTCACCTCTCCCGATCAAAATGCATATATCCAGTCCAAAAAGTAAAGAGAAGATCCGTCACCATACTGATTATATAGATATCGATATGTTTTTTCATTTTTTAAAAGAAATAAATGGAACAGTACCACAAATTGATTGTATGATCGAAGCAAAGCAAAAAGATGCAGCTTTATTTAAACTAATCAAACAAGTCCAATTAAGAGATGACATCGATATGATCAATGGTTCTACTTTTCGATTAAAATAGCAGGTATAGTATGTTAAAAAACGCTATGTTTCACTAGTGATAGATTTTTTGTCCTTCATTACGTTTATGATGGACACTTTTCTCTCGTTTTCGTCTTTTTTGTCCTTCATCACGCTTATGATGGACACTTTTCTCTCGTTTTCATCTTTTTTGTCCTTCATCACGCTTATGATGGACACTTTTCTCTCATTTCTCTCTTTTTTGTCCTTTATAAAAAAAAACGCCCAAATAGATTAGACGTTTGTGTTAGACCAAAGGATTAGCCAAAGTGATGAACATTACTCTAAGTTAACCCAAAATAAGTACTTTTCCCATTTCTTTTCGCATCATACATCGCTGTGTCTGCCTCTTTTAACGCTATTTGAATATTGTTCGCATTATCTTCATCGAGCATACATATTCCGATGCTGGCAGAAATCGAAACAGCAACAGGGTAATTGCTCCATTCCGATAAAGCATGAATAATGTCATTCGCAATAGCTTCTAACGGTTTCTTATTTTCTTCCGTGATCACTATGGCAAACTCATCCCCGCCAATTCGAGCTAATATATCATTATTTCCGATTTGTTGGTTAATTCGACTTGCAGCTTCTTTTAACACCAAGTCACCTACATCATGACCATACGTATCATTCACTTCTTTAAAATTATCCAGGTCAAGTAACATGATCGCTTTTTTATTTTTGATATGCAAGAAATTTTCATACAAGTAATGTCTATTGTATAAGTTTGTTAAACTATCAATAGTTGCTAATTTCTCAAGCTCTAGTACATAAGAAAATAGATGAGAGAATTTTTCAAGTATCTCTTCATCCCTCTCTGTAAAAGATCCTTTTTCTGTACCCACTACACAAAGAGTACCAAACATTTTCCCATCTTTATAAAAAACAGGTACACCCATGTATGCCCCTACATTTGCTTGAGTCGTAATAGCCAAATCTTTGGTAACAGGGTGTTTACTTGTATCGTTTATGATTAATGGCTTTTGTTCACCAAGATAGATAAGCTGACAAAAGGATTCTTTAAGATCCATAGTAAGATTATTAAATTCTTCTAGTTCTCTACTATCTTCTCCTAACATTTTCACTACCGAAAATGTTTCGTCTGTCGTTTTACCTAGAAATAGCCTTTTATTTTCGAATGATTGATTAACTAATTCCAGTAGATCCTGCACTACCCTTTGTTCCAATTAAATCACCTGCTTCCGTACACTTTGTTCCTACCTTATTTACTTTTGTCTCTCTACATTACTAAACAGGTTATTATTTCTTACTCACTCATTATAACAAATTAACAATAAGCTAGCAGGTTTAAAATTCTTCCTTTATAAGATGTCATTTACCAATTGGATTCTGCAAAGCCAGTAACGGTTTAAACTTCTCTACATTTTTATAATTCAGGAAAACATCATATTGGGCTTACAGAGCTTATCTCTACTTTCTAAATTTATTCTAGTAACACGCTCCTATTTTAAAAAAGACAGTTATCTTTTTAGATAACCGCCACCAATTAATTGATTTCTTCCTGAATAGTTTTTATTTTATTTTATTTAATTGACAACTAAAATCTTGTAGATTTGCTTACCATCATGAGTTTTTGATTCTAAATAATTCTTTCTCATTACACTTGCCCAAAACCTTGCATGGCTAACTTATCAGTCATTCAAGGTTTAGATGTAAATATCAAATATATTATAATATTTCTTTTAGTAAGTTTTCAGCCTTGTGTAATTCTTTTAACAAGGGATTTGGATAGTCATTATAACTATCCATATAAGCTCTAACACCACCAATAATATTTATTCCGTTAAGATCTTTATTATCTTCAATAATTTCCAGTGCATTCTTATATCTTTTATATATTAACTGAAAAATACCTTTTTTTATTTCACTAGAATATTCCTTTTCTAGAATATTTATTACCCTCTTCACTTGTCTAGTTAATTGCTCTATTTTATCCATAAAATCCTCCTATTTACTCGGAACTTTTCTTATATCTTTTATCCATTCAGATGGCCACCCTTGTGGTAGAAGTATTTGGTCAGCATCACCTTCTAGTAAAGCACCTGTTTTTGTATATTGCTTTTCAACTCTACCTATATTTAATATTTGTCCTTTAGGAACTTCTATTATTAAGTCAAACACTCTTTGAATCAAAGAGATTTCTAAAAGGCAGAGGGAAAGCAAAGGTATAGTATTGTAGAATATGGAAGGTGGTAACTGATGGTTTTATGAGTACTTCTAATAGCTAGGATAATTAATTAGGTTATACGTTTTATAGGTGTTGTAAGTACTTTATAATTTGTTAAAGCATTATACAGGGTTTACAAGTAGTATCACCTTTTCTCTTAATAAATCGAAGTTATTCGGCACTGGGTAGCCCTTCAAAAAAAGAACCTTGAAAGCGTAATACCATTCAAGGTTCTTATCAATTACTCAACAGTACTATTTATCTTTTCTGCCCACAATTCTATTATCTTCTTTAGCTCATTTGTTTCTATTACACATTCATCTTCTTCCTCACTATAGTTATCAAGTATTTTTGTTATATCTTGATTAATCTCCAATGTACAATTATTACCTGTACATTCCTCATAATTTGACTCGCCTCTTATAACTTTGTTTATTAATTTTAACCATGGTTGACTATTGCTTTGAACATCACCCATTAGAAGTATTGCTACTGTGGAAATAGCCTCTGGAACCTCCACCTCAATACCTCTTTCACCCCCACTGTTTAAACAATATACTTGAATGGTACAAGCATCATGGGTTATACATTTCGATAAAACATATTTCAAAGCCGTCCAAAGTTTGAATTTTTTACTAAAAACAATAACACTTGTTGCCAAACAGGCAATCAAGTGCTATATCATTAATGTAATCCATTATATTTTCTATAAAACAACGAACCTATATAATCTCGAAAGCTCTTGGCTTCAATAATCCTCTAGGGAATTGTGGTTATAGCAATATAATCAATTAGATTTTAAATTCCCCACAATAACTTGAATTAGCCATTTTACTTTTCTTTCATCCATCTTTCTCATACCATATTTTTTGACGACCTCTTGAACAATATTCCAATTCTCTAATTCCAATATTATTTCTAATTCTGCCAGAAGTTTTTGGCGATATTTGACGTTTTCAAATAAATTAAAATCATTAACAATTTTATTTAATTCATTATAGTTAGCACTTACGTTAAAATAACATTCAAGGAAATATTTAAACGTTTCTAAATTTAATTCCTCATTCAAAATAATCCCACCCACTAACTTATTTATCAACTGGAAAACTTGTTAAAATTCTAAATCCTAATTCACTGCTTGTATCTCTTATTAAGACAACTCTAGAATTAGTAAGGTCGTAAATAATCTGCTTCTTATCCTCCAGAGCCCCTTTGCCAATTGAATTTTTATGTGATACATCAAAAACCTTTCTGCCTGTATCAGAATTATTTATCCATTCTGCAATATTATTTGCATTCTTACGCAAATTTTCTTGAATAGCTTTAATCGCTGTACTTTTGTCTGTAAACGAAGTAGCTGCCTCAACATTTTGTTGTATCGCTCTTTTAATCAGCTCCTCATTAGTTTTACCTACATGCCTATCTATTGTGTGTCCTCCAAGCGATTCCATTCTATCAAGAATATCGTTATCTACTTTACGAATTACCTCAGGATTAACATTACTTGTAACCTTATTACCATCCCCACGCCCTTTAAACAACTGCAACTGCGTCTCCTGGAACCTTTTCGTTTCCATCCGCATCATAGATAACGAACCAAATTCTGTTGCTAATTCCTCTTTCACTAAGACAGGAACTTTTACTTTTCCTATTTGTTCAAGCGCTTTGTCCATTTTCCCCTTGATATAATCCGTTCGAGAAGGAATGAGCTGTGTTTTTGTTGTCTGTTGACCTTTCGGAATGGTTGCCGCCGGTTTCGGTTGCGTCAATATAGGCTTGGTTAATATCTGATTTGAAGCTGCACTTAACCCACCACTAGCAAGGAGCGTCGCTAAACCAAAGCTATTTAACCAGTGTTCTGGTGAATACGCCTCCTCAGGGTTAACAGCATTTACTGTCATTTCAGTTGTCCCCATCGTAGCATAGTTCAAAAGGTGGAGACACTCGCATCATCTTGTAATGCCTGATAACGTTGATCGAATCCTTCTTTTATACCCAACACAGCACCTGGTATACCAAATGTTGCGTAGTTGGCAAAATCATAGCCAGATTCATACTTCTTTTCATTTCTTTCTTGGGCGGAGTCTGCTATAGATTTACCAATTATTTTAACACTGTCCCACGACTTGGTCACGGGCTCTACTATCTCCTCATTCAAAATGTCTTTTCCTGTTGTTTTGACGTTGTTTAAATAGTCCGTATACGCTATCCCACCCTGTAATAGATAGCGATTGGTTACATTTATTTGTTGCGTTACGGTCTCCTGCCACCAACGATTTGCTTGAAGAAGATTCTGGCGAAGACGGGCACGGAATAAGTTTTGGATCCGTTCCTCTAATTGCGAATCTGCGAATGTTGCTTTTTCATATTTTCTCAAGCCTACTAGTTGTCTGCTCTCGCGTGAATGCCTGGAAGCTAAAATAGATTGCCTATCTCTGTCCTCTTGCGTCAAAAGCATTCGTTCAAATGGTGCTTGCTCGATTGCATCCGATACGAACGAAGTGATAAAAGGTAATGAGGCCTGAAAATCATTCGTAGTTGCATGCTTATTTGTTTGCTTGGCCACTTTATCCATCAATACTTTAATTTCATGTAATGAGCTTTCCATCTGCTGATTATCGCTGCTAAAAGAATGAGCATAGCTGCTCAATTTACGTGATAGTTTACTCGTCACACGAACACTATTTTCTTTGGATTCTAATAGATGATAAGTCGATGGAGATTGGGCAGTAGTCAAGTCTGACACACGATCTATTATCCGTTCCACATCTCTTTGTACATGCTCTAGTTGTCGATATGTATCTAGTATATCATCTTCTTCTGATTCTAAGTAATCAGCTTGTATAATGGCATGGCTACTGCTATCTACTTCATCTGAGAACGCTTGGAGATGCTTGGTTATGTTTGCTTCCAACTGTTCAAAAACGCCGATAAATGCTTGAAGCAATGTCGCATGTAAAACTTGAAAATATTCTTTTGCTGCATCCGCTGCTTCTCCTTGAAATTGCTCCATATTAATGATCTCATCTATATTTCTTTGCACTTTATGAAATGCTTCTTTGATGGAGGTCGTTTCTCTTTTTATTTCTTGATCAAAGTCACTTATTTCTTTGATACTCACTTTCCAATTCGACATATTCCACCCCTCTTATGTAAAGGAAATCATATCCATTACAAATTTTAACATATAAAGGAATCACAATTACATAGGGTGAAATCACTATTTTGGGGCAGATGCAATTACTGAAGACCTACATATATTAGTATCTTAGCGCCTAATAAAAAATAAAGTACTTCCATTCCTTTAAATGAAAGTACTTTATTTTTTACTAGACATCTTTAATATCTCAGGAAAAGAGAGCATTTAACAACACGTCATTTTATATGCAAAAGGTTTCAAGGAGTGTCAGGCACTTTATTTTATAGCATTTATATATTGTTGAAGACTATTTTCTACACACTCTGCTATCAAACTTACAAATGGATCAACATTCTGCTGCATACTTGCCAATTCCAAAGTTTTATAATAGTTTAGTCGTTGGTCATTCTCTGCTTTTATAATAGCTGGTGGATAACCTGCTTCCATTAATAAGAGATTCATCAATAGTCTTGCGGTTCTTCCGTTCCCGTCTACAAATGGGGGAATATAAACAAATTTAAAATGAAATAATGCAGCTAATTTAACAGGGTGTAATTTACTCTTGGCCTGATTATACCATTCGAACAGATTTCTCATCTCATGATCTACTTGCAAAAAGTGTGGGGGGGTATGCTCACTACCTGATATTCTTACATTAATGGACCGGTAAACCCCTGCATTCTTATCGTCAATATTTTTTAGAATAATAGCATGTATCTTTTTTAGTATCGACTCATCTAAATGGCTCTGCGTAATAACTTTTTCCTCAATATAATCAATAGCTTCTGCATGATTAACTGCTTCAAAATGTTCTCTTAAATGTTTACCACCAATCGTTAAACCTTCTTCTAACACCAATTTGGTTTCCATTAGCGTCAAAGTATTGCCTTCAATTGCATTGGAATGGTATGTCCATTCTACTTTGTATACATCCTTAAGATTTTGTACAACTTCTGGTGGTAGTGGTCTTTCTTGGTCTAAATCTTTTTTTAATTGATCAATCCGTTGAAATTTATCCATCTTCCACACCTACTTTAAGTTTTATTATATCATAAAAAAGTTCTCGAATGACATCCCTCTTACTTATTACGTATCTGTAAAATATACTGCGTATTGATCGTAATCAAGATGAGTCCAATAATAAAGATAGCAAATAGTTGTGATTGTTCAGAGCTAACAGAATAGACCGTCAAAATAATCATCGCACCCACAAGTAATAAGTTCGTGCTATTAAAAGTATAATAAAGCCCTTCTAGCATCACATGTCGCTCTCCTTCATCAGAAGAAGCAAGTAGCTTTTTCGTATAATCTTTATCTGATACTTTTGGGAGGTCGCGTTCTGGATACATCACTTTCATCAAATAGGGCGATACATATGAACTTGCTCCGGAAATCAATACTAGAATTAACGCACAAATAGTCAGGAATAATTCTTGCTTGGTTACAATGACTATGCTGAATGTAATAATGGAAAAAATCATACTGATATTCCCTACTAGTGAAACATCACTAAATTTTTTATATTGCCACTTATCACGATCATCTTCCTCTTCTCCTTCTAAAGGGCTCGATGCCTTTCGTTTGATTTGCAACATCCCTACAATAGCTAATACTAATAAAATCAGGGAAATAGTCCCTAGAATCCATATCAATTCATATGCGATATCAAACATGGTTAATTCAAATTCTAAAGCTAAAAATGCATATATAATGAAAAATCCAAAAACGGCTCCAATAAAAAAATTCACGAAACTTTTCATACTAATTCTTCCTCCTTAAATATAAAAATCTGATCAATCGGTTCATTAAAAATACGTGATAATTTCACGGCTATGAGGAGAGAGGGCATTAATTCCTCACGTTCAATCAAACTAATCGTTTGGCGCGAGACTTTTGTTCGTTTAGCCAGTTCAGTCTGATTCAATCCATCCCTTGCACGTAATTCTTTCAGTCTTGTCTTCAATCTTGTCACCTCGCATGTTTTTATATCTTATTCACAGTTACATGAACGAGAAATCCTATACATATCTCTATTGTAAAGTATCCTTATTATTTTGACAACTATTTTTGTCATAATGATCACTTTTATTGTCAAAAAGTAGTAAAACATAAGCACACCAAAAAGACTCGAGCATCATTTTAAGATGATCGAGTCTTTTGAGGTGTTTCAATATTATGATTCATTCGTGATACTGGAAAGTTCCATGTGATTTCTATTTATCAGTCACTATAAATCAGTTATCAGTCACTTTTAAGCATTTATCGGTCACTTTCAATATGCTACCTCCATTAAACAGAGGTTGCACCTTGTCCGCCATCAATTCGATAGTAAGCTCCGGAAATAAAGGAAGCTTTATCAGAAGCTAAAAAGACCATTAAGTCTGCAATTTCTTCTGGTGTAGAATATCTTTTTAACGGAACACTGTTTTCAAAGTTAGTACGAGCATCCTCTTCTTTTCCTGGCATCGCATTTGATTCGATTGACTTCATCATTTGTGTATCTACTCCAGATGGGGCTACTGCATTAACTCGGATACCAAAATCAGCTAATTCTAATGCTGCTGTTTTGTTTAGGCCAATCACAGCATGCTTGGAAGCAGCATAAATACCCATTCTAGGTGCACCTAATAGCCCACCATTGGATGCTGTATTTACGATTGCACCACTTTTTTGCTCTTTCATAATGGGAGCTACATGTTTTAACCCTAGGAATGCACCAAGTACATTCACACCGAATACCGCCTGATAATTATCGACTGTCTGTTCATCAAGTGTCGCAAATGCACCATTAATACCTGCATTATTAATAAAAACATCCACTGTTCCAAAAGCTTTTTTCGCCTCTTCTACATAATTTTGGACTTGCTCTTCCTTCGATACATCTGCAGCTACTAATAACTTATCTTTAGCGTTAATGTTCTTTGTTTTTTCTTCTAAAGCTTCTTTTGAAAGATCAACGAGAACTAATTTTGCTCCTTCTTTTGCAAATGCTTCTGCCGCCGCTAGACCAATTCCACCAGCTGCCCCTGTTATTAATACTACTTTATTTTCAAAACTCATTTACATCACCTCATCTTAATAGTCTGTACTATTAATGATAGCTTATAAAATGTATAATGTCGACAATTTTAACTTGAGAAGATAATATCCTCCCTTCTTTTATCAGTCTAAAGTATCTAGTAACAAATGAGGCACAAGAGCCTTCGCCTTGTCTAATTGGTTCGCTTTCAACAATTCAACTATTCGTGTCATTTGAGAATGGAAATGTTCCATTGTTTCCACTGTCCATTTCAAGTTGGCAAATACTTTCAAAATATATACGGACTCCTTATAAAAATGTGACAACGGGCGATTGTTAGCAACTTCGAATAAATATTCTGTAACATGGGCCGAACTAGATTGATACGCCATTAAATCTTGTTGACCATAGTCCACTTGCATTTGTTGCACTTTGTTATCTAGAATGGCTATTTTATCTTTGGTCCAGCTTTCTTTGGTTAACTCAATTGCCATTTGGATAAGTCCAATCATAACTTCTGCATATTCCTTAATCTCACTCTCCGTAAATGTTTTGACAATGACACCTTTTCTTGGAATTCTCTCTACAATATTGTCTACTTGTAATAGATATAGAGCTTCTCTAACAGGTGCTCGACTTGTGTTTAATTCAGAAGCGATATGCTCTTCAGCTATTTTATCTCCAGGGATGTATTCCCCTTGCATTATTTTTTTCAATATATGTTTAGCAATTTGTTCGGGTAATGATTCACCAAATGGGTTCGCATGCTCCTTGTCATTAAATTGCTCATATGCCATATTTATCACCCCAACTCATAATATATCATTATCCTTTCTATTGTATATAAAGCATTCTATATTGCAACTTTTTTGGAATAAGCACTCTTTCATAGCAGAATTTCCACAAATAATTACAATAAGAGATTGTACCTCCTATCAGGAAGACAATCTCTTTAATTAAAGTAAATAAAACAAGAATTCGAATGAGAGTATGATTTATCTGTCAACAAGTGAGGGCTTTCGAGTTTATTCAGTTACTTCTTCACCATTTAATATTAATTTAAATGATATATTTGCACTTAATGAATCTGATACAGAACAATACTTTTCTTCTCCCAGACGTATTGCACGCCATATTTTTTTACTATCGATATCTCCCTCCACTATGAATGTAACTACTATATCCGTAAATCCTTTAGGTGGTTCTTCTTTTCTTGATCCATCTGTTTCAATGTCAATTTTAGATATTTTTTCTAAGTGAGGGCGTAATATCATTGTTACATCAATACCAATACAACCAGCTAAAGAGCTAAGTAACATCTCTGTAGGTGTAGCACCTTTTCCTAAACCTCCATAAGCTTCTGTTGCATCCATATTTTTTTCATAACCAGATTGCCCTTTCCCAGTAAATGCTCTACCGCCTGTCCATGTAGTTGTAACTTTCATATCATTCATCCTCTCTTAGTAGTTTAAGCTAGTTCCTGGCCCAACTGGAATTCCGAAGAGGTACCAGATGGCAAAGAATATCGTCCATACAACGAGAATAGCAATAGAATGTGGTAACATTAACGAAATCACAGTTCCTACACCATTTTGTTTTCCATATCGTTGAGCAAATGCTACAACAAGCGGAAAAAATGGCATAAGTGGCGAAATGATGTTGGTTGAGGCATCACCAATTCTATATGCTACTTGTGTAACTTCTGGTGAAATGCCCATTTGCATGAACATTGGTACAAATACTGGTGCCATAATCGCCCACTTTGCTGAATCTGCTGCAATAAATATATTAATAATCGTCGTAATAAATATTAAAGCAATCAATAAAAAGACACCATTTAATTCAACTGCTTCTAAAATGTTGGCACCCTTTACTGCAATGATTGTACCTAAGTTCGTATAATTGAAAAGTGCAACAAACTGAGCAGCAAAGAAAATGAGTACAATAAATCCAGCCATTGTTTCTAATGAAGATGTCATGAGACCTGCCACATCTTTATCAGTACGTACCGATTTAGTAACCATGCCATAAACAATTCCAGGAATTAAGAAGATTAACATCATCAGAAATATAATACTACTCATAAATGGAGAAGTAATAATACTGCCATTCTCTCCTCTTAATGGTCCATTCTCCGGAATTACTAATACAGCTATCGCAATAATAGTAACTAATATAGAGAGGTTTGCCCAGAGAAGACCTTTTTTCTCAAGTGGTGTTACCGTAGCTTTGTTTTCATTAGAATCCTCATTTGAATTATATTGTCCTAGTTTTGGTTCAATTAGTTTATCTGTAATAATGGTTCCCATGATGACGATTAAAAAGGTAGAAGCGAACATATAAAACCAATTATCTGTAGGATTAACAATATAGCTTGCATCTAGTATTCTTGCTGCCTCTGTAGAAATACCTGCTAGCAAAGGATCATTGGTTCCAATTACTAAATTTGCAGAGTATCCACCTGCAACACCAGCAAATGCTGCTGAAAGCCCTGCTAATGGATGACGATTAAAACCTAAAAAAATAATGGCTCCTAATGGTACAAGGACAACATAGCCAACAGAGGCAGCAACATTGGAGAGAACTCCCATTAAAACAACAATAGGAGTTACCCACTTTTTCGGTGCCTTTGTCACAGTATTTGTCATTAAAGCACTAATATACCCACTCTTCTCAGCAACTCCAACTCCAAGCATGGCGACCAATACTGGACCAAGTGCTACAAAGGAAGTGAAATTGTTTACTACACTAGAGAACATGTGTGCAATTCCCTCTGAAGTAAGTAAACTAACCGCTTGAACGGTAAGCATTTCTGTTTCCATCGTTTCGTTGTTGACACCTTCGAACGAAACAGAAACATCCATTATGTATAAAATATGTGATAAACCAATAACAGCTAATGTAAACAAAATAAATATAGTTACGGGATGAGGTAGTTTATTACCGAATTTTTCTATTATATTTAGAAGTTTGACTGTTTTAGACTCACTTTGCTTCCTCATATTATTCTATCCCTCCAAAAAAATTCAAATCAACATCATTCCCTAGTATACATATCAGAATTATAAAGTCTAGAAAATTGTATTATAACTAAGACTCAGATGTGTTGGAAGCAAATGGGACAATGGAAGTGTTATAAAAAAAGGGCTTATCTGAATAACCTGGGGAGACTGTAGAAAAGAATGGTAGTATTTACGTAAGTGTGGATAACTTAACAAATGATTGATTCTACGATGACACCAATTATTTAGCTCTTTGATACTCCTTGGAAAAGTGTCGCTCTCCCTTGGATAAATCGACATATCCAAGGAAGAGAACACAACTAATCCACCAAAATGGTTATACTTGCATCTTCTAACTTACTTGAGCTAGCATGTAGCGTTATCTCTCCTTGCTCAACTCCTGCTCTAACAAATGCCAGTAGTTTACCATGATATACCTTTCTGCTAGATTCATAATAGGGTTGTAAATCTTGAATATCACCATTTTCCATTGCGAGAAGTTCACCAGGTCCTTCTATCGATAAGTGGATTTCATTATCGGCAAGATAGACAGGGTTCCCCTCGGAATCAGTGATTTTCATTTCAATATGAGCTATATCTTGTCCGTCAGCCTTTAGATGATTACTATCTGTTACCATATCAATATAGAGAGGTGTGGAGGGTGTCATTAATTGACAGCTATGTTCATTTCTTGATTTATCTTTTGCGATAACCTTTAATTCCCCGCTTTCAAATGATACATCCCAAGATAAATAACTATCTTTTTCTCCTTTTCGCTTCACACCTAATGAGTGCTCATTTAAGAATAATTCTGCTTCTTCACAATTGGTATAGCAAAACACTACCAGTTTTTCATTCTCTTGCCATTCCCAATGTGGATCGCCTTTCCATCTAGAATGATGATCCCTTTCGTCTTTGGGTTTAGCTGCTAAATATACCATTGGCTTATCGCTCCAAAGACTCTTGCGATAGTAAAAACTAGATTTCTTATTTCCTGCCAAGTCTAAAAATCCAGCTGGGGAGGCTCTGACAGGCCAGCCTTTTGCTTCACCTAGGTAGTCAATACCAGTCCAAATAAATTGCCCACTTATTTCATCATTGTCTCTAACAATCAACCAATCTTCCAATCCAGGACTATTTTCGCTCCCATATATCACATGATTCGGATATTTATTGATGTCTTCTTTATATAAGTGCTCTTTATAGTTATACCCTATTACATCGAGAGATTGCGCATAACCGGTTAAGTTAGACAATTCGGGATAGGCTAACGCAGAAGTAACTGGTCTTGTCGTATCACACTCTTTTACATAGTGAACTAACTGCTTTGAAATAGTCGCTAATCGCTCTGCATTCGGTTTATCAGGATCATAGATTCTTTCTTGCTTTGGTTTGTTTGCATCATTATTCCCTGTCATTGACTGAAAGGAAGGGTGACAATATGGATCATTGGGGTAATCTATTTCATTACCAATACTCCACATGATAATGGATGGATGATTTCTGTCTCTCAAAACCATCTCTTTTAAATCAATCTCTCCCCATTGTGGAAAATCTTCATAATATCCATAATGCTCAGGGGGATATACATTATGTCCAACTGCCCATTTATTTTTCACACCTTCCCATTCATCAAAAGCCTCATCCATTACTAAAAAGCCGATTTCATCACATAGATCTAATAAGTGAGGCGCAGGTGGATTATGTGCCGTTCGTATGGCATTACATCCCATCTCCTTTAAAGCCTTTAATCTTCGGACCCATACTTTTTTTGGTACCGCTGCTCCCAAGCCACCAGCATCATGATGAATACATACACCTTTTATCTTCATATTCTCCTGATTTAGAAAAAAACCTTTCTTTGCATCAAAGGCAATAGAACGAATACCTGTTGTCGTAATCACTTCATCTTTCACTTCTTCATTTACTACAATCTCTGTTACTAATTGGTATAAGTGAGGATGATCGGGAGACCATAAAGCTGGATTTTCCAACTTTATCTGTTGTTCTACTTTTCCTGTAGAAAACGAATCGACCTTGATAGATTCTTGCGCTTTACCAACCTTTTCACCTTCCTTGTTGACCAATGTCTGCTGAACAATCACTGTTTCAGCAGTTGCTTGTTCATTCACTACCTGTGTATCAGCTTGCACAATTGCTTCTGTGTTAGAAACTTGTGGTGTGGTGACAAATACACCGTATTGATCAACGTGAACAGGATCAGTAATTGTTACATATACATCACGATATATACCAGAGCCAGTAAACCAACGAGAGTCTGCAACTTCTTTATGATTAACTTTTACTGAGATTACATTAACATCATCCGCTTTCACAAATTCTGTGATGTCGTATGTAAACGTATTATAACCGAACGGCCTTTTTCCTAGATAGTTACTGTTGCACCATACCTGTGAATGATTATAAATCCCTTCAAAAGTAATGAACACTTTCTTATTGTCTGCATTAGCTGGTAGCTTGAATTCTTTTCGATACCAGCCAACACCTCCCACTACATAACCTGTTCCACTAGAATATTGTTGAGAGAAAGGTTCCTCGACGGACCAATCATGTGGCAGGCTGATATTGCGCCACTTAGAATCATCAAATCCTTTATACCATGCTTTAGGCTCATCACCTCGGTAAAATTTCCAGTCTAGATTCAAATTTTGCTGTAATCTACTATTATTCATGAAGCACACTCCTTCTGATTTAGAATTCCTTTTATGCTATGCAGCTGATGTTAAGTTTCGATTCCTTTCTTCTGTCTTTTTAAAAGCTACGTAAGCAAACCGCATCACTACTAAACTCATCACACTCCCAGAGAAAAATAATAAAATAATAGGAATAGATGCTGTTATATACCATACAACAAAGCCTACAAATAAAATGTAAATCGTTCTTAGCGGATAGGAGGCACCGATAATAAAGGCATACTTAAAGCACTCCATCAACTTAATGTCATAATGTACATAGACAGGAAAAACAAAGAACAACATCATCATATAGTAGAAACTAACTGTTACAAGTAAAAGCAGCATCACCATATATTGCATACCTTCCATATTTCGAACTAGCAGGTAATCAGCATATAGCACTAGACCACCTACTGAACTTATATAGCCTAAGAGATTCGCTTTCAAAAAACTGCCTTTGTAAGCATGGATAAAAGTCTTCGTTACTGAAACATCGGTATTTCCTTTCATCCATTTTCTTACTACCGTATACATGGCTACTGTTGCAGGAAACAAACCTAAGAACCCTAAGCCAAGGATAGAAAAACAAATCCATAACAAATTAACTAAGCTCAACTTCATGATCCAATCTGAAACTTTATAAATAAATGAAGAGGTATAAGTTGGCATTTTATTCAACCCTTCCTATCTAGCTTTTAACTGCCCCTGCAACACCTTCAATAAAGTATCTTTGCATGATAATAAAGATAATCATAACTGGTAATAGGGATATCGTCGCACCTGCCGCCATACCTGAAAAGTCTACTGCATAGGTTTGAACGAAATTTTCCATTCCGACCGCTAATGTTCTTAGTTCCGGTTTACTAATCGTTAAGACTAGTGGTACTAGGAACGAACTCCAGGTCCAAATAAATTGCATGATGGCCGTAGTTGCAACAATAGGCATGCTTAAAGGGAGCATTACTTTTGTGAAAATCGTTAAAACGCCGGCTCCATCGATTTCTGCTGCCTCTTCAATTGATTTAGGTAAATTCGCAAAAAAGGAAGCAAACATTAAGATAAACAACACATGGGCCCCTGATGACTCCGCTACAATAATCCCTAATATAGAGTTATCCAATCCCATTGCATTAACTAACTTAAATAATGGGATAATCGTGTATCCTTTGGGAATAAACATGATTGCCACAACGCAGATCATGATTGTTTTCTTTCCGGGAAAATCAATTCTACCTAAGGCATATCCTGTTAAAGAGGAAAGCACGATAACGATAATAACAGTAGAGACAGTAAATATAACTGTATTCCAAAAATACCCAGAGAAATTAGCTGTGATCCAAGCCTCTGAATAGTTTTGCCACTGAAAGTCTTCTGGTATTAACTTCGTACCACTTGTTAAAAACTCTTTATTGGTTTTTAAAGAAGAAAACACCATCCAAACGAAAGGATAAATCCACACAATTCCGAACAGAATTAAAAAAACGTGCATCATAACCCTAGCTGATTTGGTAGTAATCATAGTGCTTTCACACCACCTTTTTTCTTTTTATTTCCTTTTAGTTTAATGATTTGTTTACCAAAGGAAGCTGCACCAAAAACCATACTAATAGCAAAGGTAAATAATCCTAGTAATACGCCTGCTGCAGAAGCATATCCCATTCTGACTTGACCTCCACCTAATTGGCTCGAAAAAGCATAATTATAGATAAACAAATCCATCGTTTCCGTCGCAAAGTTAGGACCACCATTAGTAAGCGTCTTCACCAAATCAAACGCATTAATCCCACTTACTAAAGAAAGTAAGATAATAACAGCAGCTATTGGTTTCAAAAGTGGTAATGTGACATGTCTTAATGTCGCCCAGAAACCTGCTCCATCAAGTTGAGCAGACTCATACAGTTCATTTGGTATAGATTGTAAACCGGCTAACCAATATACCATATTGATCCCTAACCCTTTCCAAGAACCAATCACAATTAAAATAATAACGGCAAGAATCGGATCAGTTAACCACGGAATCGGCTTATCGATGATATTAAAGTCGACAAGTAACTGATTAAAGAAACCATTGATACCAAATATACTTCCCATAATGATCCCTACAATAGCAGTAGTGGTAACAACAGGTAAGAAATAGATAGCGCGGTAAAAGCCTTTGCTTTTTAACTTTTGGTCATTTAATATAATCGCTAAAATTAATGCACCACCTACACCTAGTAACGTTGTACCTAAAATATAATATATCGATACTAACGCAGAGTTCCAAAACCTTCCTGAAGTCAATAATTGCTGGTAGTTCGCTAACCCAATAAAATCATTTAACGGACCAATGCCACTCCATTCATAGAAGGAATAGACATAACTCATCACAATGGGATAAGCAGAAAAGATAAAGAAGACAATGATTTGTGGAGCAAGAAAGATATAAGCCCAAATTGTTTTTCGTTTCTGAAGCGTTCTTAAATTTGATGTATCTTTGCTAGTCGATTTCTGACTTAATTCCATATTGTTTGCCAACCTCAATCACCCTTTCATATTTTAGTTAGGAAAAGGATACATTACTATAGTCTCGCTCGCACCAGACTATAGTAATGTCAACTGCCTACCTTAATTCATCATACTTATCCACTGTATATGGCTCGAACGGCTCCCAGTTCGGATAAATATAATCATCTTGAGAAACTTCAGGAAATTCGTCTAATGTTTCCATAAAGGCATCCTTCATATCTTGATCAATTTGCTCTATTTCGCTATCAATATCATCTATATTCCCTGTGATATAACCGACAACTGCATCACCAATCCCACCAACTTCGAGTTTATTGCGATATGCACGGTTGAATTCTACAATCTCTGGATTTAATTCTGCCGGTTTTGGAACTGGAATTGCTAATTGACTTTCTAATTCAAGAATATCGTTATATTGTTCAAAAGGTGGGTCTCCCCCAACATCTTCTTTGGCAGGTAAACCAGCACCAGTATTGACATAAACAGTCTCATGGAGATGCTCTAATGCGTATTCTAAGAAAATCTTAACTTCTTCCCAATGCTCTGTATCATTACTAACTCTGATACTTGTTGCTTCAGAACCAGCATGATAGTAATAAGGATTTCCATCTTTCGTTGGTAGAGGTGCTACACCCCAATTTTCAAATTCGCTTTCCACAACTAATTGTCTGCCAACCCAGTCACCACTCCACAAAAATGCACTTTGTCCAACAGAAAATAAAGCTTCTGCTTCACCTAATCCGATCTCAACACTTTCTGGTGACATTAACCCTTCATCTAATAACTCTTTAACAAATTTAGCGCTTTCAATTTTACCGTCTGTATAAACTTGAGGTACTCCCTCTTTATAGTTCTCTTGCCAAGGTACTTCAGGCGTAATAGCAGTACCCATCATAGAAACTAATTGTTCATTCGCCCATCCTGGATTATTCCAAACAATCGGATAAACACTTCCGTTTGATTCATCCACAATCGTTTGACCTAACGCTTTGAACTCTTCCCATGATGCAGGAATATCATCCTCCGTTAACCCTAACATGTCAAAAACGTCTTTATTATAGTACATAATCATTGCCTTACTTTGTGGTGCTGCTAAAGGGAACCCATAAACCGATCCATCTGCTGTTGTACCATTTTCATACCATGTTCCATCTTGGAATTGCGCTTTTACATCTTCCGTAAATATTTCATCTAGATTTTTGACAGCATCGACTTCCATTAATTCTGATAAATCTACGATATTGGTCCACATATCAGGCAAGCTACCCTCGGAAAGTGCGGTTCTTAGTTGTGTCTCAGGTTCCGGTGTGTCTTGTGTTTCTATTCTTATCCCAGGATGCTCCGCCTCAAAATCTTCGATTAATTGAGCAAATCCTCCCCTTAATTCCGAATATCTATTCCAAAGTGAAAGAGTAACTACATCTTCATCTTCATTTTCAGAATCCACACTCTCATCATCACTACAAGCTCCTAAAATGAACACAACAGCCATCATCAGAACGAATAAAAAACTAAATTTTTTCACCATTACACTCCCCTTTTTTCTTATAGTAATTTAGTTGCACGATAGCATGTATGTAGCCATACACCACCTCCTTTACTATCATCCCTCACAAAGCATTAGTAAACGTTATCATTTTACAGAGTATAATACTTCACAGGGTGATCATTTGTTATTTAGCTAAAGTAACTAGTTAGTAACCGGTTACTTCAATAATCTAAATGGTAGCAACCGGTTACTATTCCATGTTTAAAAAAAGTAATAATGGTAACCGGTTACTAACTAGTAAAAAAATAAAATACTATCACTAAATCGTTGATTCTCTTATTACTAAATGAGGGTCAATGAAAAGATTTTCCGCTTTAATATCAGTAGTTTTCGATTTTAATAACATATCTACTGCTTTTTCTCCCAATTCTTTATAAGGGTGACTGACAGAGGTAATTTCAGGTATTGAATTCTGAGTTAATTCACTATCATCGAAGCCTACAAAAGAGAAGTTATTCATTTTCTTTTGATGACACAGCTTTAATGCCCCGATAACAACTAGGTCATTAATACCTATGATCCCTGTTGGTAAATTATGTTTATTTACCTTTAACATCTCCTCCATTGCTTCTTTGCCACGTTTGACATCATATCCACTATAAATTTGCCAACTGTCCACAGCAGCTAATTTGTGTTTCTCTAAGCTTTTTCTAAAAGCTTCTACTTTAATATCTGTAGTGGTAATCCCTATCATCCCACCGATCAAGCCAATCTTTGTATGTCCTTGTTTGACTAGGTGGTCGATAATTAATTCTATTCCCTTGGCCTCATTCGTAGAAATACTCGGACATTCAAGTGTTTCCATTCTGCCATTAACAAGTATGACTGGAATTTTTTCGATGACATACTTTAATTCATTGATTTCTGATACTTCAGGGTAGGTCTTATTTATTCTTCCACCCATAAAAATAATGCCTTCAACTTGTCGTTCAGATAATACTCTCAGATGTTTTGACTCCAATTCACTACTATTCATAGAGTTACATAAAATTAATGTATATCCCTTAGTAAGTGCGTATTTTTCAGCTTCGATGAATACTTGAGCAAAGAAAGGGTTAGTGATATCAGGAAGAATAACCCCTATCATCTTGGATTCTTTCTTTGTCAGACTTCTTGCAACCGCATTTGGTTGATAATCATATTTTTCAATCAGATCGAAGACCTTTTTCTTCGTTTTCTCACTTACTGGATAATTCCCTGCTATTACTCTAGAAACAGTAGCAGATGAGACGTTTGCTTCCCTTGCTATATCGTATATAGTGATTGATTTTTGTTTCATTGTATGCTCTTCCTTCTTCGGATGTAACCGGTTTCTATACAATGTACACTACACGAAAAGTAATGTCAATTCTATTTTTGCAATTTTAAAAAAATAGATCGATAGTATTATTTCTTACTTGATATTGACTTTCAGTTCATATCTAATTAGCAATTCTTATTAGGATTTGCCCTTCACATTCATTGAAGATGAGGTTTTTTTCGCCTATGAATGAACAATGCATATACAACGAGCGAAACTCATTTTATCCCCCCTCTTTTACCATTGACTTAATTATTTTAGACATTATGATGCCCAAGTTAGATGGATGGTCAGTCTGTAAGAGAATCCGTGAAAAGTCTGTTGTCCCTATCATTATTTTGACAGCACGATCAGATGAAGAAGATACATTATTAGGTTTTGAATTAGGCGCAGATGACTATGTTACAAAACCTTATAGTCCACGTGTATATTGGCAAGGGCAAAACGTTTACTGACATCTCATTCCTCCAATCCAAACAAAAAGGACCATCTTTTGACTAGTCAACATATTGAAGTGAATCTTCAATCTCATTCAGTAAAAGTGGATGGAAAACACATAGCATTAACACATACTGAGTTTGAAATATTAACGTATTTAATGATGAATAAAAATATTGTTATAACTAGGGAACAATTAATCAATCAAGTATGGGGGTAAGAGTATGCCGGAGATGATCGAACCATTAATACACATATGCGAAATTTAAGAAATAAACTTGGGACAAGTGCAAAGCAAATTAAAACAATGGTTCGAGCTGGCTATAAATTTGAGGAGAAATCATGAAAAACCGGATAGTAATGAAGTTATTCCTTTTAACAACTGGATTATGTTTGTTCATTATACTGGCTATATTTGTCGGTCAAACTTTATTTTTTGAACGGTTTTATGCCGAGAAAAAAGTCGATCAGTTAACCGAAGCTATTGCAGCTTTTCGTCAAGAATATCTAAACATTGATGAGGAGGATAGGTTGCGACAATTGGGACAAGACTTTTACCAGGAGCATAATGCTTGGATTGTCGTGTTAGATGAGAATGGCAACATAAAAGGAACAGAAGACTATTTTATTGAACTAGAAAGAGCATTTATATTCGCAAATACAAGCACAAGAAAGGTCGAAAGAAAATATGTTGAAAATGAACCAATCAAAATTCCTATTTATTATTTAATCAATCAAGAGGAGCTTATAAATCAAGAGAATATCCTTAACGAATATCCAACTGTTGAAGTTCAAGGGATAAAGGAAGACAATACCATTTATCCATATCAATTGTTTTGGAGATCTGATGATACTTTTGGTAGTGTATTTGATAGATGGGAATCGGTTCAGGAGGCACGGCCTCAGGATACAATTGACGGTGTGTTGGATAGACAAGGATCCTATTCCTATACACTATGGGAAAACAGGTTTGCAAGAAGCCGAAGTGTTTGACGATACTTCTCTTGCGATATATGGTCACGTCAAAGATATTTATATACCAGATGTAACTCATAATATATTTTCCAACCCCATATTTCTCGACAAATTAAAGGAGTTCCAGGTTGACCTGCTGCTAAATAAGAATGTGGATACAGAAATACAGGATTTCGAGCAAGATAATATTCAATATAAGCTACTCGTTAATGCAGCCAAAAATAGCAATGGGGAAACAATTTATTTCTATACGATGGCTTCCTTACAACCAGTTAATGAAGCCGTACAAATGATTAAAGAATATTATATATATTGTTCTATTTGTTGTAGCGTTAGTTTTGTTAGCTGCTTTTTATTATTCAAAAGGAATCGCAAGACCTTTATTACGTATAAATGATGCCACGAAAAGAAGGACAAATTTGGACTTTCCTGAGAAAATTACTGTTCAATCCAAAGATGAGATTGGTGAATTAGCAAACAATATTAATTTTCTTTCTACAACATTACAGTCCTATATCGATCAACTGCAACAGGATGTCGAGAAGGAACGGCAATTAGAACAAACACGGAAAGATTTCATTGCAGGGGTATCCCATGAGCTGAAAACTCCGCTAAGTATTATGAAAAGCTGTATGACGATTCTTCAAGACGGGGTTGCAGTTGAAAAGAAAGATCATTATTTTAGTGCGATGGAAAATGAGGTAAACCGCATGGATCGGTTGATTGCGGATATGCTAGAACTGGCTAAATATGAATCAGGGACATATAAAATCGAAATGGAATCCTTTTTCATTGATGAATTGATTCGTTCGGTTTACAATCAACTGTCATTAAAAGTAATCGATCAAGAAATGGATGTGAATCTAAATCTTCAATCGATTGAAGTAATCGCTAATCATGATCGAATGGAACAGGTTATTACTAACTTTCTTTCTAATGCGATTCAACATACACCAGACAAAGGAAAAATAGCCGTTTCAACGATCAGTGAGAAAGGGAAGGTAAAGGTTACTATAGAAAACGAAGGAATTCATATTGATGAGGAACAGCTAGATAAAATTTGGGATCGTTTTTATCAAGGAGAGAAAACTCAACGCTCAAAACAGGGTACAGGTTTAGGACTTGCTATTTCTAAAAATATTTTAAAGCTTCATGATGTTCCATTCGGAGTATTTAATACTGAAATAGGAGTATGTTTTTACTTTTATTTAAATAAAGTGTGACATTAGCTTGATTAAACCATTCGTTTAATACCTAATACGGTATTAAACGAATGGTTTTTTTATGCAATTCAATCTTTAGCTTATATACACTTTATCTTTATCTGATCTTTATTTCCCTATACTAATCTATTAATTGAAGATAACAACATAGAATTGAGGTTTTCATATGAAGAAGATTAGTATAATTATCTACTTCGTCTTTCTTCTCACTATTTCTGCCTGTCAAAGTGAACAGACTACGTATCAAATGAACTCACCAGAAAAGGAGATTGAACTAAATAATGTAAAGTCATTCAACGAGGATTCTAATAATGAAGATGCATCATCGGAGGGTGATCAGCCCCGAGATACAGGAAAAGTTGTTTATCTAACATTTGATGATGGCCCCACCTCAGCAACAAAAAATATCTTAGATACGCTCAAGCAATTTAATGCTAAAGCGACATTTTTTATGTTAGAGCCTGCAATGAGAGAGTTTCCAGATATGGTAAGAAAAATGGTAGAAGACGGTCATGCTGTGGGAATGCATGGGGTTACGCATGACAAAGATCAATTTTATGCTTCTGAGCAAACTGCTCTTGAAGAAATGATCAAAGCTCAGGAAACTCTTCAAGACATTACTGGCATTGATTCCAAGTTGATACGAACACCATATGGCAGTATTCCTTATCTAACCGAATCTTATCGAGAGGCTTTGACTAGTAAAGGGTTACAATTATGGGATTGGAATGTTGACAGTAGTGATTGGTCATTATCAGGTGACCAATATGTAGATTCTGTTGTGAATCAAATCGAAAACTTAGCTAGTGCAGGGGTTACATCTATTGTTCTGATGCATGATCAAACAGAGACTGCCAATCACCTGTCCACCCTATTAACTTATTTATCTGAAAACGGGTTTCAAACAAAGAAAATCGATGATAACACCGAACCATATAACTTTAACTGTTATGACCGTTGTCATTCACTGAACTCAAATTAACTTAAAATGCATGAAGGAGAGAGTATTATATGAAAAAATGGATTCGACTTCTACTATTATTATTATTTATTGGTTTATTGTATTTTACCCTAACCGACAAACTAGAACCTGATACATCCAATCAGACAGATACTACTTACACTTCCTCAAAAGAAGAAAAATATAAGGTTGTCATTGACCCCGGACATGGCGGTGAAGACCCTGGCGCTATCGGTGCTAGTGGTTCATACGAAAAAGATTTTACATTAAGTCTAGCTAAAAAGATCTCCATTTTATTAGAAGATGAACCAAAACTTGAGGTGCACATGACAAGAGAAGAAGATGTTTTTCTATCAGCAGAAACTCGAGAAAGGCCTAAATTTGCCAATGAGCTAGATGCCGATTTATATATATCATTACATGCTAATACATTTACGGACCCATCTGTTTCTGGTACAGAATCTTTCTATTATCATAAAAATTCAAAACGATTGGCGAATATTATACACAGACATGTTTCTGAAACGACAGGTTTTCGAAATCGTGGTGTGAAGAAAGAAAATTATTTCGTGTTAAAGGATACTACTATGCCGGCAGTTTTACTTGAAATCGGCTATATAACCAATCCAGAAGAAGAACAAACAATGTTAACAGACGATTTCCAACAATCTTTAGCAGAAGCTATTAAGAACGGAATCAATGAATACTTGAAATAAAGTTCGAGTTCATCACTATAATCTTTTGAAACTTCATAGTATTAGCTTTTCTTGCTCAGTAGAATACGTTCTAATTACTGAACATCTTATATTTGATGGAAACTGAAAAAAATTATCACCAAAAGAAAGGCAAAATTACTTGAATAAATGTAACAGAATAGCCCAGGATGAATACAACGTCATCTCGGGCTATTAGTGCTATTTTCTACAGAAAGGAGTGACAGAGAATGGAAAATAATGAATTAAACATATCCTCCAAGCTATTAGCGAATTGTCTGATAAATTTGATCAAAATTATAACTCCATACAGACACTGTCCAAAAAAAGGGGAGCAACATCAAACTTCAATACAACAGTTATCCGAGAAAGTTGATACAAAGCATACTAAATTAACGAAGGATATAGACAGAATGGAAGATAAAATGAACTTTATTCAACATAAATCATTGGACATGATGAAGAAATTTTATAACTATATATTCCTTTATTTTAGATATACATTAAGAAAATCTAATGAACTCCTTTCTGTTCACATACCATCTTTAATACACCTGCTGAATTTGTCGATTTGCTATAATAATAGCCTTGCACCAAATAGCCACCAAGATGAATAGAGAGAACTATAGAAACAAATAATTCACATAGACTTAAATGATCACAAGGAAAAAAAGCGAAGCTAAATGCTACCGCTTTTTTTCTTCCCAGATAAACTTATTATTGTTATCTATCAATTCGCCAATTGTGGGAATGATTATATCTGCCATTCCTTGTAGATCTTTTTGGTTACTAGCGCCTGATAAGACTCCTATTGCTAACCCAGCCGATGCATTCTTTGCTAATGCCAGATCTACTGGAGTATCACCCACCACCGCTACTTGTGATGGACGTAATTGATACAGTTCACAAAAATGATCAATGATTTTTGGATCAGGTTTCTGTACTGGAAACCGATCAGATGTCACTAAGAATTCAAATGAATGTGAAAGATGCAATGCATCTAGACAAAGGTTAGTCGTTGTATAATCATCAGCAGTTGCGATTCCAATAATAATATTCCTTGCCTTCATTCGATCCAATAGTTGAGGTAATTGATCAGTTGTTGGTTGAACTTCATGGATATATTTTTGTGTCTGCTGGTTAATATAATTCGATACCCAGGAATAAACCACTTTTGGTGTATCCATTGGCAGATATAACTGAATGACTTGATTTAATGCATATGTGATATCTTTTGTCGTCCCTCCAGCCAATATACCCGTGGCTTCTACCTGTCCACCATTAAAACCGATCGCCTTTGAAAAATGTCCATATAGTTCTTCACTATCTGTATATCGATTACTTATGTGTAAAAGTAGTTCATGTATCGACTTATTCCATATGTTATGAAATTTCATTAATGTACCATCTTTATCAAAAATGATTGCTTTGATGTCATCCAAAGATTATTTCCCTGCCTTTTGTAATAATTCTCCCCAATTGCTTAGGTTTTGCTCTTTCGTTCCTTTAAATATTGGGTTCGTAAATGCTAATAACTCTCCATCTTCTTTACGAATTTCAGCTCGTACATAACTATAGGAAGAGTCTAAATGAAATGTTTCCTCTATGATGCTGTTATCTGCCATTTGCTTAGACACCACTACTTCTCCATTCACAATCCAATTCACTTTGGAACATTCAGTGACATTGTGACAAATAATTTTATAGTGAAGCTGCGTACCCGTACAAGTACTTCCTAATTTTACTGGTCCATTCTCATCTTCCATCTCGATTTCTAATTCAGGACCTCTAGATACATAGATCTCACCTCTACCTAAAGCCTCTAATACAGATTGCGCAGTTAATTGCTCTGCAAACACATATGTTGCCGGATCGCCAATTAGCGATGGTGCACCGCCTTCTTGGTAACTTTCCGTTGGAAGCATATGAGAATCTGAACCACCAATGCCATAGATATGATAACCATCGAGAAGTAATTCGTCCCATAATGTCAATGCATCCTCGGTTGCTTGTGCATTATCTTGATAGGTTGGGTCATTCCATATTTCCACAACGTCGATTTCTGTTAGTGCCGTTTTCTGGAATTGCCAATCCCATGGTTTTAGCATCGGATGATTAATCGATCTAATGCCTTGCGCTTCTTTTGTTTCACGCAATAACCGATTCATCCCTTCTTCACTTTCCATGCCACCATCACTACATGTCGGTCTCCAATCTAACCACCTGTTAATACCTAATGCATTGTAATGACCTTTCGTTGCGGTAATTTCTACTCCTGGAATGACTAGTATATCATCCTCAATCCAATTAGTTGGGACTACGTTATGATCTGTTGCAACAAAGAAATCGAGATTTTGTAATTTTGCTTGATTCATACCTTGAAGTGGTGTTAATTTACCATCAGAGATTGTCGTATGGGTGTGGAAATCACCTTTATACCACCCTGCCTCTTTGTTGACAACTTTTTGATAATGGTAATTATTTAAACGAAAGAAAGAATCCTTCTGATTGATAGCTTTTACCCAACCTTGTTTATGCTCAGAATGAACCACATGTTGACCTAACTCCACTTCTACTTGCAATGAGTATTGATCTACACTAGAAAAAATCTCTATTTCCCATTGCCCTATTGTCATTTCACCCGGTACTATACTATACGAGCATTCACTACCGTCTGGAGAGAGAAACAGTTCAATGTTTTCTTCATTTATTTTTAAATATTGTGCTCTTAAATGATTATGAGGGTCCCATACAAGTAGCATCATCCAATTTGGCACAGAAAAGGATAAGTTCAATCGAAGTGTAGCACCCCTTTCATTAACAAAAAATGAGTGCTTTACATAGTTTGTATTTACTTCCGCTCGATTTCCCTGACTAATTTGATTTGACATGCAGTGTCCTCCTTTAATTATCCAATACTTCATCAAGTGCTTGTTGCGCTTCTTCTTTAGCATCTTTTAGTGCTTCTTCTGCCGGAACATTCTCAATTTCCACAAGATCGACTGCTTTACTAATAGCATCTGTTATGTTCCCACCAGTTGGATCAACAAAAGCATGGGACGTTGTTTTTTCTGCCTGCTCTAAAGGTACTAGAATTTGAGGATTCTCCTCTGAAAATTCTTTATATGTGTCTACTTCTCTAGCAGATTTACGAACGGCAATATATCCAGTATTCATCGACCAATCCGCCGTCACTTCTGAGCTTGTAAAGTAAGATAGAAAGTCAAATGCTGCTTTTTGTTCCTCTTCAGAGGCGAGCTCCGTAATCGAACCTAATAACGTATCTGCTACTGGAGCTGGATCATGTCCTTCCCAGCCAGGCTGCATATGTGCAGAAACAATCGAGAAGTCTAAGTCACCTTGATCACCGCTTGAGCCAGTGTAACCAGCAGCACGATTTTGAAGAACATCATCGATGGTTTTATACCAATATTCCCATCCTTGTCCGCCATGTTGAATAGCCATTACTTCGTCCTCATGAATCGCTTCTCTAAAAAACTCCCAAGTCTCAATCCATTCTTTACTGTCGATCATTACTTCTGTTCCCTCTTCATTAAGGATGGTGCCGCCACGGCTTAACGAAGCATCTATTAGATTTCCAGCTCCCCACATTGGCATCCATCCATAGATATCCTTTTCTTGTTTAATCGTTTCGGCTGCCTCAAGTAATGTTTCCCAGTTATTCAAAGCATCTGGCGAAATACCTAATTCACTGAAGACATCATCACGGTAATACAATACTTGTGTTGTCCCATATAATGGGAGTGCATATTGTGAGCCACCCACTTGACCTTGACTATAAAAAGACTCGACAAAATCAGTTTCATTAAATTCAGTTGCTTGTGCAATAAAATCATCCATTGGCGCTAAGGCTTCTTTTTGTGCTAATGCATTCATGGTGTCTACACCTAACAGTACTGCTGCAGGAACCTCTTGCGCAGCAATTGCAGCCTGTAATTTTTGATAGGTTTCTGTATAGTCTCCCTGTGCAACACCGTTTACGATAACTTCATCTTGACTATTATTATACTCGTCGATAATCCGTTCCATATTGTCACCCAAATTACCTCCAAGTCCATACCAAAACTCTATCTCCGTCACTTCCTGATTTTCTTCTTCTGCGCTTGCTTCTTGCTGATCATTTGAACAACCAGCTACTACAAATAAAAGAACCAATCCCCACAGCACGATCTTAAATTTATTTTGCTCTTGATTCATCATTCTATTTTCCTCCTTTGTATTATCCTTTAACACCTTGATCACTAATTCCTGAAATAAACCACCTTTGTGCAAACAAGAAAAGAAGCAGTAATGGTAAAATAACAAATGTACTTGCTGCCATTATGAGCGGCCATTGCATTCCATACCCACCCTCTTGCATAAAAAATTGTTGAATACCTTGTGTAATCAGCATTTTATCCTCACTTTTTATTATCAATGATGGCCATAAGTAATTGTTGTAGTTCTGCACAAACGTTATCAATCCGAATGCGACAAAAGATGGTAATGTCAATGGGAAGAAAATTCGCCATAAGATTCGCCAATGATTGGCCCCATCAATTTTCGCAGCATCTACTACATCTTTTGGCACTTGTAAAAATCCTTGACGCAAGAGAAAGATTCCAAAAACACTAACAGCATTTGAAATAATAATTCCTTCATAACTATCAAGTAGGTGAAAATCTGCCAAGATTACATAACTTGGCACATAGGTGGCTGCTACCGGTAACATGTAGGATGCTAGAATTAACCCGAACAAGATATTTCTACCCTTAAAACGAAACTGAGTAAAAGCATAGGCAATCATCGCAGAGTTAATTAGTTGGATTAATACAATGGCAACCGCCGTTATTACACTATTTAATATGTATTGTCCAAATGGTGCCATGTTCCATGCTTCCACGAAATTTCCCCATTGCGGTTCACCTGGCCACCAAACAGGGGGAAATTGCCAAATTTCCTCCTTCGTCTTAATAGAACTTACAACCATCCATAAAAACGGAAAGAACATCATAAAACTGAATATCGTTAATAACACATATTTGGATGTTGTGGTTAGTAGTTGCCTTATGGTCATTGCAATCTCCTTCTCAATTTATTGGTAATGTACCCATTTTTTCGATACAACAAATTGTATGAGGGACAAAAACACGGTAATGATGATTAATATCGTTGCAAGGGCTGTTGCTCTACCCATGTTAAACTCTTCAAATGCAAATTGATAATACATATACAGCAACGTTCTTGTGCTTCCGGCAGGACCGCCTTGAGTCATTACCTGTATCTGGTCATATGCTTGTATCGCCTCAACCGTGGATACAATCACTAGAAAGAATGTAGTGGGCGAAACAAGTGGTAGTGAAATATGAATAAACTTCCTTAAACCTGAAGCACCATCAACAGAGGCTGCTTCATATAGGTCAGTCGGGACCTTCTTTAATGCATTCAAATAAAAGATCATCGACCACCCTAACCCTTTCCATATCGTAACAATAATAATAGCTGGCATTGCCCATCTTTGACTGCTTGTCCATGCTAATCCTTCAATTTGAAAAAGGGATAATAGCCAATTAGCTAACCCTGTTTCAGGTTCAAATATCCATGACCAAACAATAGCAACAGCAACTGTTGGGGTAACCCATGGCGAAAATAAAATAGTACGAAATATGCCGAAGCCTTTACTGTTTTTAACAAGAAGCATCGCAAGTAACAGTCCACCAAAAACTGTCGGGATCACTGTTCCCAGCGAAAAATATAATGTATTCCACAAGACTTGATAAAAACTACTGCTTTGAAATAAATGAATATAATTTTCTAACCCTACTATCTCGTAGCTTGGACTAATATAATCCCAATCGGTTAAACTGATCCAAAACGATTTAATCATTGGATAAATCCAAAAAATAACGAGAGGAATCATTGCCGGTAACGCAAACAGCCAGGGGGTTAACATGTACCAATTAAAACGATTCTTTTTCACCTTGGGTTTATCCACATTTTTTTCCTCTATCGATACTTCCAACTCCTGATCACTCCTTTCTCGTATCATTTACATTCTCATTCTACCGAATAAATGTGGAATAAGTGTTAACAAATGTTTAATTTTGTGTAAAAAACAACATTTTAAAACAAAAGTCCACATTTATGTTTTTTATGCATAAAAAAACAGGCGTACTGATTAAGAATTTATAATCTCTACGCCTGCTTTTTCATAATTTTCTTTTATATTTTCTGATAAAGAACTGTCTGTAACAATTCCATCCACTTCATTAAAGGAACAAACTTTCAATAGAGATACAGCATCAAACTTACTACTATCAGCTAATACATAGCATTTATTAGATGATTCCACTAACTTCCGCTTCACATTCCATTCCATGACACCGTAGTCGGTAAGCCCTGAATGCAAGGAGATACCACTCATACTTAAAAATAAGGTATCAATATGAAATTGTGTAATAAATGATTCCGTCATATCACCAACTACACACAATTCTTCATTACGCAAAATCCCGCCTACCATGATAATGGTGTAATGTGGCATACTGGACAGTTCATATGCTATTGGCAATGAATTTGTCAATATCGTTAGCCGTGTAAACTTCTTTTTTAGAGCTTTGGCAAATTCCGTGTTGGTTGTACTTACGTCCATTGCAATGGATTGACCTTCCTTAACAAACCTTGTTGCTATTTCAGCAAGTTCTTGCTTCTCTTTCACATTTAAATTGCCTCTAGCAATAAAAGATTTCTCTTCCTTGTTTTCTTTTTCTAAGATGGCCCCACCATGTACTCGTTTCAGTTTTCCAATGGATTCTAAATATTCTAAGTCTCTTCGAATTGTTTCAACTGATACGTTATATTCCTTTACTAAATCTGTAACGCGAATCGAATGAAATTGATTTAGTTTCTCTAATATATTTGATTGGCGATCTTTCATCAGCATAATCGATCTCCTCCTACAATTTGTGGAATTACAACTAAATCCACATTGATTATATCACGATTACATGCTGAGTTGTAGTAGGAATATTTTTTCAAAAGACATGGATACTATCTAATTAAAAGGTCTTCCTAATACTTAAAAATAGTGATTTAAGATAACCTATAATATTCGTATCATAGTGGACAAATACCGGACAATATATGTTATGAATGCAAATTTAAACCATTATTAGTATGAACAAAATAATAATTAACAATTGGCTTAACATGCTTAGATCTAGCTGCTTCAATACATTAAAAGAATACCTTGTCTAATTCGACATAATGTGATAAATTACATGAATAAATAAAAACTATATCATATAATCCTAGTAATATGGTCTGGGAGTTTCTACGGAGCAACCGATAATTGCTCTACTATGGACGTTGGATGTTAGAACACTTTATCTAAAATTATTGTGCTATCATTCTTTAGTTCTGTATATTTTAAGATACAAACGTCTATGGAAATCATAGGCGTTTTTTTATATTTATTCTCCTAATTTCTGTAGCAGTGCACATAAGGCAAGCTCCGTAGAAAACAGAAAGGTAAGAGAACAGTGGAAATATTAAAAGACATTTTAGCTGCACTTAGTGGTGTGCTGAAAGGTTTACCGCAAGGGCTTCTAGCATTAGCATTTGGCTTTGCTTCCGTTCCAACCGCAATGGCCTTTATTGTAGGTGCATTAGGAAATAGTGTAACAGGATCCGTCGCAGTCATCTCATTCCAAGCAGAAACCATTACGGTTGCAGGATCGATGGGGAAAAATATGCGTGAACGATAATCGATGATCTTTTTTGGTGCCTTCATCATGTTTGTGATTGGTGCATTTGGCGCACTAGAAATGATCATTTAATGGATTGGGCCAGTCATTACCAATGGAATCATGGCGGGCGTTGGTATTATGCTTACCAAAGTTGCATGGGATATGGCAAAAGGTGATAAAATTCCTGGAATGGTTTCTTTTGCTACAGGATTAATCACTTATTTAGCTACACAAGACTTGGTATATACGATCACCATTTCAGTTGTCTTATCTAGTATCGTCGCTTTTTTTACTAGTAGAGATGAAGATACTATAACAAACGATCTGTCAAAACCGTTCACCATTCATCTCATCACGAAAGTAACGAGTTTTCTGGTGAACATTTATAAAGTGAATTCCATAACGACAACCGATGAACAATTGCTATGCTTAGATGGAAAAGATGCCGCTTTGTTAAAAGGAAAAAAAATCGCAATTGTCGATGATGTCATCAGTACAGGCGAATCGATTCGTGCACTTGAAGAACTTGTGGAGAAAGCAGGAGCAATCGTCGAGGCAAAGGCTGCAATCCTCGCTGAAGGTGATGCTGCTGATCGTGATGATTTCATCTATCTAGGAAAATTACCGCTCTTTAAAAAGTAGAAACATGGAAAACAATAAGCTACGGGGATGTTATACGCACTTATTCTGGCTAGTAAGGGTGATCTTAAACTCCCCTAACCTTAAAAATAAACCAGAAGAAAATAATCGAAATCTCATTCTGGTTTATTTTTTCCTAATTTATATTTTAGTCACCAAGCCCTAATCCACATCCACCAATGCCTTAATCACTTTCTTCTGTGGATCTAAGATGTCCTCAAATTTTTCTGGTACATCAGCAAGTTGAAGTCTGTGCGTAATAAGGGCTTTTGTATCTACATTTCCTTTTTCCATTTGCGTTATCACATAATCAAAATCTTGAATAGTAGCATTACGTGAACCTAGTAAACTCATCTCTCGCTTATGAAACTCAGGATCCTCAAAGGAAATAACATCCTTTACTAATCCCACATATACTAGCTGTCCTCCATGACTTACCAACTGAAAGGCGTTTGTCATGGACTGTTTATTTCCTGTCGCATCAAAAACGACATCAGGATAGTCACCATTTGTTAACTCGGAAATCGCTGATTCAGCATTATCTAAAGCATCCACTGTCCCATCTACATTAGCCCATTTTTCACAGAATTGAAGACGTTCTTGATTGACATCCATTGCAATTACTTTTGTTCCTTTTAATTTTGCAAATTTCATTACTCCAAGACCAATTGGACCTGCTCCAATCACTAATACTGTGTCACCTTCGCCAATCTTAGACCTTCTAACAGCATGGGCACCAATACTCAACGGCTCCACCAACGCTGCCTCAGCAAGATCAATATTATTTACCTTTAGCACATGATCACTTGGAACAGATATGTATTCTCTCATTCCCCCATCTATATGGACACCTAGCACTTTCATGTCTGTACAACAGTTCGTTTTCCCTTTTCTGCATGCTACACATTCTCCGCATTCCATATACGGTATCACAACTACTTTATCTCCATTCTTCACATTTTCCACTTGGGAACCTAATTCTATCACTTCGCCAGACAATTCGTGACCTAAAATTCTCGGATAATTGAAAAAAGGCTGGACGCCATTATAGGCATGAATATCTGTCCCACATACACCAATATATTTAATATTAATGAGCACATCTTTATCTGTTGCTAAACTCGGCATTTCCTGTTCTACTTTTTTAAATTGGTGGGCTTCTTCACAACGAATAACTTGCATATGTAAACATCCTTCCATCTTTAATATTTATAACTTATAGCCATGACGGTAAAAGCAAGGTGATGATCGGAAAAAAGGCAATAATTAAAGCACCTACAATCAACACAGCATAGAATGGCAACACTTCCTTCATAAATTCTTCTATTTTTGCTCCAGTTATCGAACAAGTCGAGAACATGACGGTACCTAAAGGAGGTGTGATCGTTCCAATACTCAAACAAATGATAAAAAAGATACCAAAATGCACAGGATCAATTCCATACTGTTCTAACATTGGCATGAACAGAGGTGTTAGAATGATTAAGGCAACATTCCCCTCAATAAACATCCCGACGATCAATAAAAAAATCATCATAATAATTAAAAACATATAGGAATTTCCAACAAACCCTGTTACTACTTCTGTCAATCTTTGCGGAACTTGCTCCACTGTCAATACCCAGGCAAATGCAGAAGCACCTGCAATAATAATTAAAATAGAAGCAGCAGTATATACCGTTTCAATCAAAGGCTTAAGCAGTTCACTAACTTTCATTTGTCTAAATACAATTAATCCTAAAAACAACGCATAAAATACTGCAACAGCACCTGCTTCTGTTGGACTAAACACACCAAATCTGATCCCACCAATGATAATAACGGGTAAAAGAATGGCTAAAGCAGCATCCTTTGAAGCTCCTATTACTTTTTTAGTTTCTGGTCTTTTTATTCCTTCTTGTACCTCATAGCCACGCTTTTTTGAAATATAATCAACTAATACAAGCATAAGGATACATAGGACGATTCCTGGAATGATACCAGCTAGAAACAGATCACCAATAGACACATCGCCTACATAGCCATACATAATTAGGGCTATACCAGGAGGAATAATCGGTGTAATTAATGAAGATGCGGCTGTTAACGAAGTTGCAAACCCTTTAGAGTAGCCCTTCTTCTCCATTTCAGGAACAATAATTTTTGACTGCATGGCTGCATCTGCTATGTTTGAACCGGAAAGTCCTCCCATTAAAGTACTTAGAACCACATTTACTTTTGCCATTCCACCTGGTAAATGTCCTGTTATCACATCGGCAAAAGTAAGCATACGTCGTGTAATACCTGTGTAGTTCATTAAAATGCCTGCTGTGATAAAAAACACGATAGCTAATAAAGGGATCGACTCTACTCCACCAACTATTCGTTGAATTAAAATAATGTTTGTAAAATTATCAGATAACATAAAATACACAAAACTACTCGCAATTAAAGCAAAAGCTATCGGTACATTTATAAAAATAAATATTGCGAGTAAAATGAGTGTCATCGTTAAGGCCATATTACATCTCCTCCTTTCTCTTCTTACCAATAAACGTTAGTAAAAAGTCAGAGGTAAGATGTACGAGAGACAGAAGCCCTCCTAGGAAAACAGAAATATAAATATAGGAGTAGCTTATTCGTAAGACAGATGTTACTTTCATTTCTGCTTGGATAGTGATAGTTAATCCCAATAGGATGAAAACGATAATTAGCACAAAGTATATAGTGAAATAGCGTAATAAATCTACTATATAACGTAAGGAGCTAGGTAACCTTCTTACAAAATAATCAATCCCTATATGTGCATCTCTTTTCATAGTGGAACTGACCCCAATAAAGATTAACCATACAAATAAAGCTAACGTTACTTCTTCTGCCCAAACTAGTGGATTGTTGACGACAAACCTTAAAAATACATTCACAATCGTAATAATGAGTACACCTGACAAAGCAGTGACCGTTATGAAATCATCAATATTTAATAGATATTTCCATAATCTTTTCCACATAGTTTCCTCCTACTATTTATTTTGATTTTTAACTAACGCTTTCATATTTATCGTTCTTCTATTAACTCTTGCACTTTTTCATATAAACCAGGTGTCCAGCTTTCAAATGATTGATAAACACTCTGTGTCTTTTCTTTAAATGCCGTCTTGTCTATTTCATTTATGGTAATCCCTTGTTCTTTAAATTGGTCTAATACTTCCTGTGATTGCTCTTCAGCTATTTGATTACCATACGTAGCAGCCTCTTCACCAGTTTCCACTAATATCTCTTTTATATCTTCAGGCAATGTCTCTAAAAATTGTGTTCCTGCAAGCCAAGGACTAATAATTTTGGTATGACCTGTTTGTGCTAAATAATTAGCTACCTCGTGGGTCTTTGATCCTTCAAGAACTGGTAAAGGATTCTCGGCACCATCAACCAATCCTTGCTGTAAGGAGGTGTATAAATCTGATAATGGCATCGGAGTAGGTGAAGCACCTAATGCCTCAAAGGTTTCAATATACATATTATTGTTCGGCACCCGAATTTTTTTACCTGCTAGATCATCTGGTGTCAGCACTTCTTCTGTTGTCATTAAATGCCGTTCACCATATATCGTGTTTTTCGTGACAATACTAATCCCATACTCAGCTAATTGATCTTCTAAATCCTTAAACCATTCAGTAGACGTTAAATAAAGCAAATCATCAAAATTGTCTGTTAAATATGGAGCAGTTAGTATTCCAATATCCGGCACATAATCCATTAGGTAATCATACCCACTTAAAACGATTACATTACTTCCAAGTACCGCTTGCTCGGTTACATCTTTTTCTGAACCTAACTGAGAACTAGGATACAAGTTTAGTTGGAGCCTACCATCACTTCGCTCTTCTGCAAGCTCCTTCCATTTGTTTGCAGCCTGATCAATAAATTCATCAGGTTCATTACCATATGCAATATTAACGGTAATCACTTCATCACCTGCATTCTCGCTTGATGTCCCTAAAACACTTGTAACAAGAGAAGAACGATCACTATTACAAGCCGCCAGCATCCCGACAAGTATCAATAACAGACTAAGAAGAACGTAACGATTATTCTCCATGTTTGAAACCACCTTTTTGAGAATTTTAAAATTACTACCTAAAGTCAAATTTATCAAACGCTTACATTTCCATAAAATTCAACACCTTTATTGATAACGTTTTCCTTAATGCGATTATACCAACAATATAAGGAATTAAAATAGCGGATTTTTGCAAATTTATACTCTATTTTGATATTATGAGTTAAATAGCTTGCAGGAGGATGGTTTAAGTGGTGCAACCAATTAAAAAGAATTTTAATCCGAAAAGTGTTTTTCCGCTTGAAATTGTTTTTCAGGATACAAAAACTCCCCAAAGGGAACTACCAAATCACTTTCATGATTGGTATGAGATCGTCTATGTTTATAGTGGAACTGGTAGTTTTTTTATTGAAGGAAGCATCTATCAGATGAAAAAAGGAGATTTATTTACATTGCCTGGAAATAGCATTCACTATAGCATCCCAGATTCGAGTAATCCTGTTACTTCTACCGCCATATTTTTTAATCCAGTACTCGTACAAAATAGAAACTTAGGGGACACCTTCTCTTTTCTTGATATATTTGAAAAGTCTGTCCGGTTTAACCATTACCAGCATGAACTAAATCATTCCGATCAACAGAAAATGGAAGATATTTTAGAAAGAATGTATACGGAAACAAGCGAAAAGGAATATGGCTATAGACATTCCATACTCAATTACCTGCAATTGTTACTAATATATTTTAATAGAACCATTTTACTTAAGAGGAATCACCATAAAACGTCTAATTCCTATGTTCAAAGATGGTTGGAAGAAGTATTTGCGTTTATCGAAAACCATTATACAGAGGATATAACGCTAACAGACTTATCCCTGCACGCTAATGTTAGTATCGCTCACCTGAGCCGTGTTTTTAAACAAATGACTGGATTGAATATTTCCGAATATATAGTAACAAAAAGAATTTTATTAGCAAAAGACATACTCCTTAAAACAGAAGAGAATAACGCTAATATAGCAAGCCAGTGCGGATTTGAGAGTTTACCACATTTCTACAGAACATTCAGGAAATATATTGGGATGACACCTAGCCAGTATCGCAAACAGCATCATTACGATGAAAGTTAATCCCTTTCATGATATCGGCTCATTTCAAATCTGTAGATAATGGGCAGTTGATAGAAAGAATTTGCACTGGCTCTCTTCGTTCTTACATGATGAAAGAACAGACATTTACAATGAACCTACTCTCTATAACTCTATAACTAATCTTTTTCTAACTCAGAAGTTATTCTTTTACAGAGCAACTACATCATTAATTCCCAAACAAATGATTGATTAAGTACCAAATTCACTTCTTGATGTACCTAATTTGGTACTTAAATCCGATTTTAGTACCAAATTAAACTTCGATAGAAGAAAAATGGTAGTTAAACTGAATTTAAGTACCAAATACATGGAATGTCGAGGCTATTTTGGTACTTAAAAATAGAGTTGAAATGATGGTGGATAATTCGTTCGATTAAACAGATGGATTCATTCGATTTTGTAGGGAGAAGGATAAAAAATACGAATAGAAGGCTTTGAAACAGATGTAAAAGTTAGAAGTATGGTGGTGATTACTTTTTCATATTGCTAAGTACGCTTTGCAATAAATAGATTAGAAAAAGGTTATCAAGATAACTATTAAATGCAACTACAAGATTTCCCTACAAAAGCGATTTAACCGGGAAAGCTAACCAATTAAAAGTGAGGTTTTCTCTTTGATAAATTAATCCGTTTTTATTTTTGTCTCAAATGCTAGTATATTGAATTTCCCCTTTTCATCTTATAAGAAGGCTTGTGGTCATTAATACAACACCTGAGACTTACCTATTAAGTAATCACTTTATATAGCTTAAAAACCATATAAATATAGCTACACCAAAAACAAAGATGGTAGATATAACGAGTGATGTCAAATATTTTCTTTTTCCACTAACTATCATTTCCACTACATTAACTGCATTCATTAAACCAAGTGAAAAGAGCATACCTATCGTTAAAAACTCGGACGAATAACTTGACGGATTGGAGGATATCAGTCCTGAAACAGAGTAAAATATTAATTGAACAGCAAAGTAAAGAGTAGCGATTCTGAACGTAATATCTAGTGTCAAAAATAGCTTATTTCTTTCTCTATATCTTTTTTTAAGGCTTTCAATCATGTTCATACACTCCTCTATAACGTTTAAGTAATTATTCATCCCTAAGATAAGTTGACTAAATAGAAAGCTACAGTTTCAGTTATTATTCATACACTGATTCATTCTCTGTTTCTTCCTCTTTAGGAGTTAGCTTCTGTTTATAAGGAGCATAAGAAGCAAGAAACGTAGCTATCTGATCTTTAGTTTCATCCAATGTTATAATACAGCTTGCGCTAGTAAAACCTAGCTTTACCTTCAATTCGTAACTATCATTTACCTCTTTGGTATGACCATAGAATTTATGATTAACATCAATACGGACAAATTGATAATACTTGATCTTCTGCCAAGGGATGAACTGGGTACCTATCATTAACCCCTCTTCTTTTATAGCAAACGTATTTAACACCTGATAAGAAAACAAAGTGAACGGAATGATGAACAAATAAATTGGGAACAATTCCTCTGTAAATAAAGCATAGAAAAACGCACTCCAAATCAGCACAAGAAGACAACCGTAAATAACAAGACGCTTTTTGTGATATGTTATCTCTGGATAATCAATGGTTCGAAGGGGCTCCAATCTTATATTGCGATAATCCATCTCCGAACTTGGGAAAATACTTCGACTCTTTAATTCCTTCAAAGTACGCCCCACTCGGTATATATGATATATCACAATACCTATAAACAACAGATTAACCGATAAATACATATTTTCACCGCCTCTTCTATCTCTTACATTATATACGTATTAGAACCATTTCAAGTTTCAGGTTTCTATCCCTATCCAATTCCATGTCGAATTCATGTATATTAAAAGGCATCTACCATTTTGGTACATGCCTTTTGGTTGTTTTCACTGTAAAATTCCAGCTTTTAATATATTCGACATTGAAACACAAACTCTTTCTTTTTTCGATGCCAACCATCCATCTTTCACTAAATATTGGCACTCATCTATTAGGCCTATTCATTCTATGATTATATATCCGCCACACACCGAAAGCCCAAATTGCCTGTTGAGCTGTCCATTGTATTCGCGCTACGTGCTGCTACTCGGTATCGATTACAGTAGGAATGGTGACACAGGTAGGAACCACCTCGCATCACTCGTGGTATTTGGTTTCCTGGGTATTTTAATTGTTTGGTGTTATCATTTTCAAATGGATCAGCACACCATTCCCAAACATTTCCTGAGACGTTGTATAAGCCATAACCATTTGGCGGAAACGAGACAGCTGGTGCAGTACCTATATAGCCATCCTCCTTCGTATTACTCGTAGGAAATTCACCCTGCCATATATTGCAGTAATGTTCACCATTCGGGTGCAATTCATCTCCCCATGCGTATTTCTTTTGTACTAATCCACCACGAGCAGCATACTCCCATTCTTTCTCAGTTGGAAGTCGCTTCCCTGCCCAGTCACAAAAAGCAACCGCATCATTCCAGGAAACATGGATAACCGGGTGGTCCATCCGCTCGTCAATCGAGGATCCGGGACCTTCTGGTTGATACCAGAATGCCTCATCTACTGCTAACCACCATGGTGTTCCTGGAACCCTTCGTTCTTCTATCACCTGTTCCTTTCGAAGAAACAAATGAAAAACGAATGACCAACCATATGTTTCTGCTTCGGTTTTGTAGCCAGTATCATCTACGAATGCCTTGAATTCGGCATTAGTAACCGTGTGGCTATCGATATAAAAAGGCTTCACCTCTTCTTTTCTTACCGGACCTTCCAGATCAGCTGGAAAACCGTCATCATCCTCTGTCCCCATTAGAAATGCTCCACCATCAAGTAATACCATTTTATCTTTAAATTTGATGGCTTGCTGTTTTTGATTTGTCACAGGTGACGTTTCTGTTTTTGCATCTGTAAAACTTGCTCTGCTGACTGAACAACAAGAAGCTTGCTGATTCTCCTTTTCCACTTCAAAAACTCCTTTTTCCATGCTATATGTTCATTATAGCATGGGGGTACAAGTGTATAATTAGTCCACACGTAAGGTCATATCTAATTGATAGAAAAGACGTGCCTGTTCCTCTTTATCCACATTGTCTTTGATCCAATTTCTGATGTCATCCTCTGTTACAGCGGCCTTTGTTTCTTGCACGTGCTGTTTCATGGCTTGTGCCTTCGTTTTATCTTTGAGTGCATTGATCAACGTGAGATAGCCATCCTTTACATGGTAGTTTACAAATGTTATCTCTTCCGTCACTGCTTCTTGCTCACGATCTAATACTTCATGTTCCTTCCTTACATCTTCAACTGAATGGATTTGATCTAATCCATAGTACGTATATAGTGTTTCTGGTGCCTCATTCTCTTCCATTAAACGCTTCAGCTTCTCAATCATTTCAAATTCTTTTTCTGCATCTGTTAATGGTGATTTTTGGGCAGGGTCTTCTTTATAGTTAAATAATTTATTGCCAAAGCGCTGATAGTTTTTGCCCATAAAGTCCGACGTTTGCATTTTCAGTGTGCTAACTCCCTTAGTAAAGGCAAAAGAGTTATCTAGCTCTGCACCTTGTAATTCCTCTGGAGTAAAACGGCGATTCATACGCATTGGTGACAATGTATATTCATACAGATAATCTTCCTTACCAGGCATTGGGGCTCTCATATAAATGTATTCTTGATCAGCAACGTTCATATTGCTTCCAAAGTAGCCAAACAAAATAGCTTCATGATTTACTTCACCAGGCGATTCTACCACCTTACGTAATGATTTGCCCTTCATAAATTCCGGGATCTCTATATCAAAGAATTCCAAAATGGTAGCTGGAACATCAATATTTTGTGCCAATTGATTTCGAGATTCATTCTGAATGCCTAAATCCGGATACCAGATAAAGAATGGAATATTAGCAATCTCATTATAGACCGGCATTATGTTTTTCCCCCACCAGTCATGTTCACCTAAGAGTAAGCCATGATCCGTGTTCACTATCAACATTGTATCTTCCCACATATTATGTTCATCCATAAAATCTAAAACTTTTCCTAAGTAGGCGTCACACATCGTAACAAGTGCTTTATAGAAGTTTTTCAGCTGGTCTGCTTTTTCACTCGTATAATCATCGTGCGAGTACATGAGCCAGCCATTAAATTCCTCTTGTGATACACCATACATGTTTAAATATTTTTCTGGTACGAAGAACGGCTCATGTGGATCAAAGCATTCAATTTGCAAGAACCAATTGTCCGCATCCTTATTCTCTCTTAAAAATTCCATACCCGCTTCCACTGTGCGGTACAGCATATGGTCTTCTTCTTTCGGCATATGTTCTCGATTATATAAATCTTGAGCAATACTACCAATTTTTCTTTGCTTAAATTCATCTGGAATATTATCTAACCCATCAATATTCATATCCTTGTCCACTTTTGCCTTCCAACTATCCCCTTCTTGTCCGCGAATCAACTCATAAGAAGAATAACGTGGGTGGTAAGTGGCTCCTCCATCTCGCCAATAATGCTTATGATCTGTTACAAGATGTGTATATATACCATTCTGTTTCAATAATTCTGGCATCGAATCATCAAATGGCTCCATTGGCCCCCAGCCGCGATGTAAGAAATTGTAACGACCTGTTTGCATGTCTCGTCTTGCTGGCATACATGGTAAACTGCCAGCAAAAAATTGATTAAATTGCACTGTTTTTTGTTGTAGTCGGTCAAAATTTGGTGTTTGAATATCTGAAGCCTCATATGCATTCAATGCATTTCTTTTTAACGTATCAAACATGACTTGAATTACTTTCATTGTCATTCATCCTTTCTATATTAATCCACTGATTGGAACATTACTTATGAGAAAGGGAAGAAAGTATAAAATACTTCCTTCCTCCATTACAATCTTTAGTTCGTCTGTGTCACTAGCTTGTCGGCACCAGAAGCTGGTTGGTGGACGACAGTTATTAGTTTTTCACCACGATTCAGCTGTTTTAACTCCGCTGTCTCAATCTCACTCTGACGCTCAAGATTGGTTATGACAATAGGAGTTGTGACTGAAAAACCTGCCTTCTTAATCTCATCTATATCAAAATCAATAAGGACTTGCCCCTTTTCTACCTTATCCTCTTGTGCAACATGTGCTTCAAAGAATTCACCCTCTAATTGCACCGTGTCTAAACCAATATGAATTAGAATTTCTGTACCTTGCTCGTCCGTAATACCAATCGCATGATTAGTCGGAAAAAGGGCTGATACTTTACCAGTTACTGGCGCAACCAACTTACCTTCTGTCGGATCAATCGCAATTCCCTTCCCTAATGCTCCGGATGAAAAAGCAGCATCTTCAACATCTGAAAGTGAAATCACTTTTCCGGTAAGTGGGCTTGCTATCTCATAATTATCTTTGTTCATATTATTGTCTTTTGTTATTTCATCCATATTAGATACTTCTTCACTTTCCTTCTTCAAGCCGAAGAAATAAGCAAGGATAAAACCTAAGATGAGGTTTATAATCATCGCAGCAATCCCACCCCAGAAGCCGATATCAAGACCATCTGGACCAATTTTAGATGGGATACCAAAAACACCTAATCCACCCATCATATATACTTTAGTGTTCATTAAAGCCATAACACCCCCACCGACTGCAGAAGTAATTAAAGTAAGAATGAAAGGTCTTTTCAATGGAAGCGTAATCCCATAAATGGCTGGTTCAGATACACCGAAAAGACTTGAAATCGCTGCTGGAATACTTAATGTTTTGATTTTTTGTTGATTTGTTTTTACCATAATACCAAGCACGACACCAGTTGTTGCTAGAGATGTAGCAGATATATAAGCTAAGATATAATCTGAACCTGCCACAGCTAAGTTGTTGATGCCAATCGGTACAAATCCCCAATGAAGACCGAACATCACGAACACTTGCCATAATCCCCCAAGAATAATGCCTGCTATTAAGGGGCTTACCCCGAATATCCAATTGGATGCATTACCCAAAAATAAACCTAACCATGTAGCAATTGGGCCAATCACTATAAAAGTTAACGGTACAATGATTAATAAAGTAAAAAATGGTACTAGAAATGTTTTTACAACATCTGGTATTACTTTGGTTAGCCATTTTTCCAGCTTTGATGCTACAAAGGTAGCAAGGATGATTGGAATAACCGAAGATGAATAAGTCATCAAAATAACTGGGATACCGAGAAACGTAATATGAACAGGCGACTCGAACATCGTTCCTGTAAACAAGGTATACAATGGATCACCAGCATCTAAGTTACTCATTGCTGGGTACACTAACGCTGCGCCGATTGCCATCCCTACAAACTGGTTTCCATTAAATTTCTTCATTGCTGTCAAACCTAAAAATACTGGGAAGAAATAGAATAAAGAATCTCCCACTGCTTGCAAAATATTATAGATTCCACTTGTATCAGGATATAATCCTAATGATAAAAATAAAGCATTGAAACCTTTAATCATACCGGTAGCCGCTAACACGCCTAATGTTGGAGCAAAAATACCGGAAATAACATCAACAAATTTATTAAAGATACTTTGTTTTTCTCCTTCATCCTCTTCCTCTGGTTCTTCCTGTGATTCAAACCCTCCAACATGTTGAACTGCTTTATATACATCTGGTACATGATTACCAATAACTACTTGATACTGTCCACCACTTCTCATAACGGTTACAACATCATCCATACCTTCCAAAATTTCAGTATGAGCCTTTTCTTCATCTTTTAACTTAAAACGTAAGCGTGTAACACAATGAACGACACTTTTAACGTTTTCTTTACCGCCGACATGCTCTATTATGTCTTTAGCCAATTCTTCGTATTTCATAGAATTCCCCTTCTTTCTTTTTATGATGATATAAGAAAAGCGCAGAGCGCCCGCTTAAAAACGTAGCGGTTGGAGCTAATCAACCGAGATAAAGGAATCACGGTAGCTCGGACCAATGAATGAAATCGCTAATTTTTGGGCGCTCGGAGCTAGACATCTGCGCAAATTTTATACATTCCTTACATATAAAAAAAACCTGAGATAACCCTTACCACGCAACAACTAGGTGTCGTATGGTAGAATCAACTCAGGTAATGCCCATTAAGGTAACATTCCCTACTATTTAGTTGTTTTAATAGTGCTCAACTCATTTAACTAGATGTCTCCTTTTGCTGTCGGTCAGTCACACGGTTAATATGAACAGTTAAATAAATTTCCTCATCCTTTGTTAAATCCAAATCAAAATTATTCTTTAAATAGGTAGCAATTTTTTCTGTACACTGGTAACTTTCCGTATACGTTTCTTTAATCTGGTTATATAAAAATGGATCAGCTGTATCTTCTAATTTTTCGTTTCGGATAAAACGAATAGCGAAAAAGCGAAGGTGTGTTAAAAACCTTTCATAGTTAACCGATTCTTCATCTAACTCCACTTTAAAATGAAACTTTACAATACTCAAAATAGTATCGACCATTTCCGTGATCTGAACAGCATTGGTGACATTCTGACCAGAAAGCTGACTATTAACTAAGTGCAATGCAATAGATGCAGCCTCATCTTCCCCAAGGCGTACACCTGTCTTTTTTTCAATAACCTCTAAACACTTGAGTGCTAGCTGAAATTCAAGTTTGTAGTATTTGCGAATTTCCCATGAAAGTGGGTTTTTTAGTTCTACACCTTTTTTGTATCTGCTTACAGCAAAGCTTATATGATCTGTTAAAGCGATATAAAGATATTCATCTAATTTATAGGAAAGCTTTGATTGGGCATATTCGTAAAACTGTGCCGCAATATTTAAATATATCTCTGACGTATTCATCAATACTTTGGCAAGTTTATCTGAAATGCCTTTGGTCTGTAAGACAAAGGTTTTTTTGATCTTGGATTTATCAATTTCATCGCCAACTTTTTTTTGGAAGGCTAATCCATTTCCCATTACAATCACTTGCTGGTTAAGCTCATTATGAGAAATAACGACATTGTTATTTAAGATTTTACTAACTCGCATCTATCCTCCCCCTCGCGAGAAACTATAGCAATCATATTGCGGCTATAAAACGAAAAAAACCTAAATTTGAATATAATTTGCTCCTTTTAGAAGCTTTCATTCAAATTTAGGTTTTGCCTATTACTATAGTAACAATCCTAAAATATTAATTTGTTGTTGAAATAATAGTAGCATATTCGACATAAACTTGTAAACCCTTTCCTTAATTCTTTTTTCCTACCCCTATAGCTTTTAGTTATAGGCTATTAAAGAACGGTATTACCGAAATGTGAAAACCTCTGCTATTATTAACTTCGTCAAAACAACAAAAGAAATAGAACATCGGAGTTGAAATTTTATGTTAATTATATATTTTATCGTTGGACTCTTTGCATCTACCCTCGGAGCAGTTGCTGGTCTTGGCGGAGGAGTCATTATTAAGCCTACTCTAGATTTACTTGGACATTTTGATTTAGCAACAATCGGAATTTTATCTGCTGCTACTGTCTTATCGATGGCATCTGTATCATTAATGAAATGCAGGAAAAACAAAGAAATGAAAGTTGATAGAACAACTAGTTCGATAATCGCTGTAGGTTCAATTATTGGTGGAGGATCCGGAAAAGCATTATTTAATCTGCTCACTATATCGTTAAATATCCCAACGATAACAGCTATTATCCAATCAGCAGTATTAGCTGGTCTTCTCTTGTTAATCTATATTTATTTTAAGAAGAAACACAAATTAAATACCTTTGTATTAGAAAACAAGTTGATTATACTTGGAGTTGGCTTTACTCTCGGATTGCTTTCCGCATTCTTAGGTATTGGTGGGGGACCAATTAATGTAGCGATTTTATCATTGTTTTTCTCGATGAACACCAAAAATGCAGGAATTAATTCTATTTTTATCATCTTCTTCTCCCAGTTGGCAGCCCTAGTATTAATTGCATTCACAACAGGTTATGGAAGTTCTGATTTATCCATGCTTTACTATATGATTCCAGGTGGAATTCTTGGCGGTATAATTGGTTCCAGTATTGTCACAAGACTGAACAATAGGCATGTGGAAAAAATATTTAATATTAGTATTCTCTTTATTATTGGTATGAATGTATATAATATTATTAAGGTTACCCTTACTTAATGGCGATAACTATCCATCCGTTCTGACTTGCTGCTTTTATATAAAGTAGCATTTATTGTTTAACCTTCTCATTTGGTTTATAATTATCTACGTCCTTAAGGAGGAAATACCAATGAATATCGCTACCCTACAGATGTTCTGTTTGGTTGTAGATGTTGGTAGCATTAGCCAGGCTGCCAAACTTTCTTATGTATCACAGCCAGCAGTGACAAAGCAAATACACCAATTGGAAACTACGTATAACACCTTACTTTTTGATCGAAAAGATGGCAGACTAACCCTAACGGAAAACGGTAAAATCTTGTATCCTTTTGCTAAATCCATTGTGGAAGATTTCAAACGATCGAAGGATGCTATAGAAGTGAACAATAAAAATTACCATGAATCCTTGAAGGTCGGCGCAAGTCTTACGATAGGAGAGTATTTATTACCAGGGTTTCTAGGTAGATTCAATAAAAAAAATCCCAATATAAATATATCACTCTTAGTAGAGAACACACCACGTGTACTGGAAGCTTTGTCTAATGGCATTATCGACCTTGCTTTGGTAGAAGGCATTATTACAGATAAAAACTTACAAGTAGAAAGTATTGCAGAGGATGAATTAATCCTCATTCATTCTCCTGAGCATGCTTGGAAGGATCGTGAATCCATTACTCTTCAAGAGCTAGCAAACGAAAAAATGCTTTGGCGTGAACCTACATCTGGTACAAGACTTATCATCGAGAACTTTTTAAGAGAATATGACATATTAGATAGCATCGAAAGCTACATGGATTTAGGAAGTACACAGGCAATCAAAAGTGCGGTGGAGGCTAATCTAGGAGTAAGCATTGTCTCTAGTTTAACCGTTAAGCGTGAGCTAGAATTAGGGTTATTATGCGAAACGAAAATCAAAGACGTTGCATTCAAACGGAACCTTTGGCTTGTTACTAGAAAACAACGCTTCAGTAAGAATAGTGCGAGGGCATTTGTTGAATTTTTGAAAAAGTGATTCCATTATAATTACAATATTTGTTTGCGATATCGTCAACTGGTGTTGATATAACTTGAAAACACAAGACTAACTAGTGAACTACTCCCACCACTTACCAC
>NZ_WJEB01000050.1:0-22295 GCF_010994085.1 Gracilibacillus saliphilus
TTCTACAAAGGAATAACTGGTTTTTCTGTGGTTATGAATTCATTTGAGAAGTAGTAGTTGGTATTTGTGGTTTATGATAAATATTCCTAATCCACTTTATGACAAAATACATTAAAATTATATTTGCAATGAATGCGAAGATGTTAACTGAATATGAATTGTTTATAGAAAGATGTTGTAAAAGGAAGCCAGAATTATTCTCACTGTAGATTGTAATAAATGGAAATGGAACACCAAAAGTATAAGTATATTTTGTTGTATGAAGTAATGTGGGTGATTGATCCGGTATGATCGTTGATAGAAATAAAAATACAGCAGCTGCTATTAATAGAATCCATTTATTTAATTGATGTCTTTTTACTACACGGAATAAAAAGAATCCTAATAATATAAATGTAACAGAATACAAGAAGATGTTCATGAATGTAGAATTGATTTTTAAAGCAATAGAACTTACTTCAATAAAAGCACCAACCCCAATTAAAAGCAGAAACATAAGAAGAAACTCTATAACTGATTTTATTATGTCTCGCACCAATACCCCTCCTTTTTGAATAAAATGGTATAATTGTATTAAATTATATCAAATGTTACTACTATTTTCATCAATCAAGTATGAGCTTGCGCTGAAAACCAGTTAAGAAATACCTAGTCTATTATACAATATTTTATAAGTAAACTATTTTTTAAGTATAATTAAAGGGAAATTATAAATAGAAAACTAGGGGAGCATTAAAATGGAGGTTTTATTAACCATATTTGTATTTACAGCACAAGTTTTTATTTATTTCATACCAAGTATTTTAGCTACTAAAAAAAATAAACCTAACAAAATAACTGTATATATTATTAACCTTTTCTTAGGTTGGACTCTACTCGGTTGGATAGCTGCACTTTTTTTAGCGATGAAAAGTAACCCTGGAAAGATTAATTATTGATTTTTATGTATGGTAAAAGAGTTAAAGAATCATCAATCAACAAGTCCATTTCCAATATAGTTTAGAGTTTTTAAATCAGCATATACAATCATATTATTAGGCATACCTGTATTTTTTGTAGGATAATCAATCAAATAAACTTCCTTCCCTTGATATGATTGATCATCTATATTTTGGTTTAAAGTAATTTTAGATACGTCACCATCTTCCCAAGTGCCATTAACCCATTCTTTCTGCTCAGCTGATAGTTGACTCCAAACACTCTTTTTAACTTCAACTAAGTTGGTTTTACTCCATTGTTTGTTGTGTTTACCCATATGTTGGTTAGCATAATCATTTGCATTTTGTGGATTAGAACACGCAAACAGTCCAAACAAAAGAATAGTGGATAAAACAAGTAGATTATTTTTTCCCATTATCCAAACCTCCATTATTAACTTAGTCGTCTGATAGTTTGATTAAGTTACAAAAATGTATTGAATTTATCAAAGTGACAAAAAAAGAAGGACATGGCTGTTGATAATCAAGATATTTCACTATGTCGAATTATTCTTTTAACGTGTTAAATTAAAACCAGTTACCCGGCATAAGGAGTAACTGGTTTTATTCATGCTAATTTTTAAACCAATCCGCTTTTTCCATATGTAGAAACGGAATATCCGTATCAACCTTTCCTTCAATTCGTCCCTTGGAAAAATCTGTTCCAGCTAACCATTCAGCAAAATCAAACTCAGTCGGCTTTTGATCACCACCTAATGCAAGCCATGAAGCTAATGACTGAGGGAAGTATGCTGATGTATGAATCGTTCCAGCCCAATTACGATATTGATTCGAAAACAGCTCTTGATCAGAATTGTTCAACATCCGGAAAGCTTCTAGTCCGGATAAATCATGATTTTGTTTGTTATTCATTGCTTTTAACCTTTTGTTGGAATCATCTAAAAAATGCCGGTTTTCTTGAGTCATCATTTCAAAATGATTGGTACAAGTATTTCCTTGACGTACTTTTACACCTCGAGGTGACGTTTCTACAATCGAAGCCGTATTACTTTTTCCATCGAAGAGTATGTAACTAAATGAACCACGATGCGGAAGTTCTTTTAATAAGGAAACTGCTTCTTCCACATTAGCGCATAATTCTAGAACAAGTCTTCCAACCATGTGACAAACAAATCCGTCACCAGGGCGTTTTCGGTTAATAAATGTATAGCCTAAAGTAAGTCCCTTTTCGTTCATTCCGTCCGATCTTCCTGAAACACGTTGACTGACACCGATTGTCGCATAACCAGGATCTGTTGGTTGATATAGTACGTAACGTCCATCATAGGTTTTCGGGTGATAATCATAATTACGAATCATATAATCATTTCCGACAAAAATAGAACAACCGGATTGCTGTACTTTCAAGCGATAGCCGCCAAACTCTAACAAAACACGTTCCATTGGCCAGCCCAGTCCATCTCTTAACCCTTCCATTTCATCCCAGATAGAAGAATTAAAACGTCTAAATATTGCTTTTGTTGCATTCTCGTCAATCCGAAATCGAGGAATTCTTACTTTCCATTGTCTATTTCGATTTTGCACAAGAAAAGAGTTTTTTAATTTTTGACCTTGTATATAGCCTAGATCATAATGCGAACCACGAAATTGGATCACATCTGTATAAATTTGTTTCATTTTACTGCACCTCAATAAGTATGTAAATTTCAATCAATACTCTTCATTATAATCTAATATGAGATTATTGAAAATATAGAAGAACTGTATAATAATGGGGGAGACTATTCCAACAAAACTTAAGCTTAGGGGGGATTAGTTGCAGTTTACATTTAATCCTGATGTTAAATGGAAGAAATACAGTGTCAATTGGTTTCTATATGTAATCGCTGTTGTTGTGACTATGGTGAGCACATTTTCTAACATGTTAGAGTTAGGTATTATCCAGTTAATTATCGGCCTTATCTTGCAATTGTTAATTATTTTATTCGGAATAACTCGGGTTATGTTTTATTATAAAATGCCAAATAAAGTATATTTACGGTTGGAAGAGAACTCTATTTCATTGTATCGACCAAATTTGTTAACCAGAATAAAAATTGAATTTCGTAACATTGAGCGTGTAGTTGAGATGGACGATATGTTTTTATTGGTGCAGGATAACGGTAAAGAAGAGCATATAAATAAAGCGTGGTTAACGGAAGAGGCGATCATGATGTTGAAAAAAGAATTAAAATTTATCTTAAGTGAAAGGGCAATTTTTACGTGAAGAATATCGAAGCACAGCAACACGAAATTGAATAAAAGGAGTTTGATTTGTATTGGAAAATGAGTTGCTATTCAGGCAAGCCGAAGCAAAAGATTTGGATAAAATTGTGCAAATGTTAGCGGATGATCCCCTAGGTAAAACACGTGAAAATTATAGCCACCCTCTACCAAAGCAATATATTAAAGCGTTTGAAGCGATACAATCAGATCCCAATAACGAGTTAATGGTGGTTGCTTTGGAAGGAGATATTATTGGAGTACTACAAATTACATTTACCCCTTACATAACGCATCAAGGGGGATGGCGAGCAACGATTGAAGGGGTGCGGACTGATGAGTCAGTAAGAGGGAAAGGGATCGGAACGAAGATGATTACATGGGCAATTGAGCGTGCTAAAACCCGAAATTGTCACTTAGTTCAACTAACAACAGACAAAATAAGAACAGATGCTTTAAGGTTCTATGAAAACCTTGGTTTCAATGCAACACATGAAGGCTTAAAATTAAAACTTAACAGGCGTTAAAAGGAAGGTGAATACCATTGAGTAATTGGCCATATGTCTTGTACGCTTTGGTGCTTGGAATCATATCGATTGTAACAGGTGAAATAGTAACTTTTGTGATGTTAGGCTTAATTTTAATCAGCCTGCAAAATATCCACCGTGTACTGAAGGAATTAGTTAAAATCAATCAAACAGATACTAAATAACTATCTACATTATTTATCCGCTGTATATAGGGGTTACCTTTTTGAAAAAAAGGATGATTTACTTGCACATACTTTCTAATTAGTCATTAACTTATAACAAGTTTACATGCTGTGTAGGTATTATGTCGAATCTGATACCACTTTATTTGTGGTATCGCATATTTATAGGATAATATCACCATATCCACTTGTTCATCTGGATGATGTTTCAAATCAAATTGTGAAGGGACAGGTTTCGTTGAGGGGTGGGTATGGTAAATAGCTAAAACCTGTTCCTTCCTGTTTTGAATTTTCTCAACTGTTGAAATAACGATTTCTTTAGGAACAAAAAAACGGCTGCTAGATTTTACTTGGTTTTGCAATGGCCAAAATGACGTGACTTGTTTTGAAAAACCAGCTAATAGTCCGCATGCCTCATAAGGCAACTGTCTTTCTCCTTCTATAATCAAGGCTTGATAGATATTATTTGGTAAAGTGATCATTTTTTCCATAATGATTTAGCTAATAACCATGTTTTTTTAATGCCACTTGGAGAAGTGTTTTCCTCTTGTGTAGTTTTTGTTTCTTGTTTGTGTGAAACGCTTTTTTGATCTGGCTCAACTGTGGCTGGTTCTGGTTTACTTGGTTTAGGCTCAGCAATTGGCTCTTGTTTTTTTGGTTCTCGAGAAACGGCTGATTCTTGCTCTTTTGGTTCAGAAGGAAGATTGGATACTCTCGTTTTTGGTTCTTCTACTTGCTCCACCTGTTGGATGTTTTTCTCTTCATTTTCAGTTATCTTTTTATTCAAGTTTTCTTCTCTAACCTTTTCTATATTTTTCTTTTCCGTTTTTGATTCCGTATTTGCTGTTTTCTTTTTGACAATGATATTTTTGTTGAGTTCATATTTTGCGTTATGAAATACCTTCTTACCATTCTGGACAGTGATCATATTTGTATCAGCATATTGACGTCGCCGTTTTGGGTTTGTCATCGTACTATTAGTTGGGGGTGGGGTTACATGGCTTTTAGGCTTTGCTGCTTTTAACATGTTATGCAATCGACGGTATTCACTCGTCCGTCTTCTCGTTCGCTGCTGTTGTTTTTCAGGTTGAGGCTGATTTTTGTCTTGAGTAAATACATGCTTCTGCTCATCAATTTGTTTTTTTACTTCATGTAATTCTGTATCTGTATGTCCGATTATTTGATCTACTTTTTCGAGTAATTCATTAATACGTATTTCTTTCACATCATCCTTTATACTGTGAACGTCCTTCTTTAATTGTTGGATCGAGTGGTTTATTGCATGGATTTGAGCAGCTACTTTCTGTTCCTTCTGGTCATAACTTTGTATTTGCTTTTGATAGGTTTTTTCCATAACCTTCATTTCTCCTTTATATTTAGCTAATTCTTTCTTTGTTGCTTCTAGTTCTTGCTGGGCTTCCATATATAAAACGGATTCACTCTGATTCCATGTTTCTATTGCTTTTTTATAAACTTCTAGATCACGATTTAATTTTTCAATTTCTTCATAATTATAGAGCCTATATTGATACATGACGATTCACCCTTTTTACTGCACATTAATATAATATTGGTGAAACACCAATTCGTGACAAATGTGCTGTTTTATTCAGATTTTATAACTGTTACTGATGAAACTCACACTTGTTTTGCGATTGCGGACTCTCTTTATCATATGATATTCGCCTAACTTCCCAAATATCATGATATTTCCGCAAATTCACTAAAACATTTTTTGGTGTGTTGTCATAGGCTATATGGACAGTAATCTTATTTGGAGGTGTTTGCTCGATGCAAATGGATAATCTAACAGGAGGGCAGGAGCTTCTGTGTATTAATACAGAGAAGGTATATGACTGGATCTTAAACGAAGCAACTTTCGATTTGAATTTACCAGACCTAGAATTACCGATCAACCCTGTAACTGGTGATCAGCTAGAATGTGATGATATTGATTTAGACTCAGTAACTTGTGAAGTTGCTCCTGCTGAAACGGATCCAATCGTTGTATTGGACCGTGAAGATCAAGTGTTTATCGTGGATGATGAAGAAGTAACATTACAAATTGTTAACATTCGTAAAAATTTCGAGGTAACTGTTTTCGTTAATTTGGTACCGGCACTTGGTGGTACTCAGGTAGAAGTTGGTACGGCAGAATTTACTCGTTGTGAGCAAGTCATTCTTTGTGCACCAGAAGGAACGGACATAGATGTATCGTATACGGACCTAGATTGCTTTGTGTGTACTGCTGCATGTGATGCAGGTACTACTACAGAAGCTGATGAATTAGATGTTACAGTAACTGTACGTCTATGCCAAAGCATCCAATCTACTTTTGATGTAACATTAGAACTTGTAGCTGAGTTCTGTCAACCACGAGACATTTTACCATTCCCACCATGCCCAGCACCAACTATTCCAGCACAATGCCCTGTAGTTTTCCCTAGTAACGGGAATAACGGATAATTCAACGACATAGGGATAAAGAGAGGGAAAATCCTCTCTTTCTTTTTTTTTTCATCTAGAAAGACATACGAAAGAGGTGTATTTATGTCTGATCATCAGGAAATACAACAAAAACTAATTGACTGGCAAGAGGAGCAGTCGTCTTATTTAGACCAAATCAAAGGATTAATTCAAGATTTAGGTGTTACCGATGATTTAAAGATAATTTGCTATTTTACTTCTTCTTTTCAACTGGCACATCAAGAAGATCGGGAGAATTATGGCATTGGTTCCTTTCATGTTCAGAATGTTGGAAACAAAGCCTTAACTAATCCACATATAGGGCTGAAGATCACCGCCAACATTGACTTTCAATTTTCAGGAAAATACCTCTATCAAAATTCCAAACAAACAAGAATGTTATCAAATGCATGGGAGCGAATTAATGAACCATCTGACAAAAATGAGATTTGGTTAAGGCCGACCCAACAACAGACAATTGAACCAGGTGAGACATTAACATTTTCCAATTTCCAAATTAAATGGATTCCAACCGCTAAATACTCCGGTACGATTCAAGGATTCACCTATGGCAATGAATTACCTAATGGTGTGAATGCATTGAATCAGATTAACCTGAACGGTTCGGTAGCAGATCGGCAACAGGAGGGCGATCTACATGAAAAAAAGTAAAAGAGATCAACAATCATTTGATATCAATCAAATGATAAGCCAATATATGAAAGACTATATCGACCGTATCCATAAGGAGGATTATAAAAAGAATAATAGTTTTGTATATTTGGAAAACGAAACATTGCATATGCTGCTCATGTATTTATTTATGAAAAATACTAGTAATAATACCGACAGTAGTCAAGTTAATTTATCAGAACTAGCGGAGGTACTAGATCGTCATATTGAAAACAACCGTCAAGGTTATGAAGAAGTAATTCATCTATTAAAGTCTAGAGCTGAAGGAAGTACCGAAAATGACTAATCGTTGGTTATATTTGCCGATTGAAGTGAAAGTACGTGAACTAGATGCTAAATTGCTTCTTGCTTATTATGCGATTCGTAGAGGCTATCAAGTAATAATTGGCGATCTTGCTTTAGTGGCAGAAGCTGCAGCTCATTATCCTTCGGGTATATATTTCGCAAAAGGCGGACCAAAAGGCTTTCGAAAACGCATGGTTACCAATGCTGTTGAACAGGGTCAAACGATTGTTGAACTGGATGAAGAAGGATTATTAATTGAAAAAAATCAATATATACGTGACCGAATGAGAAAAGATACTTTAAAGCTGGTCGAACATGAATATTGTTGGGGTGAGCACCAAAAACAGATAATTCGTGATACATATCCTGATATGGCTAACAAATGTTATGTTGTAGGTAATCCACGATTTGATTTACTAAAGCCTAAATTTCGAAATTTGTATCAGGATGAGGTTAAGAGCCTGCAGCAACAATATCACGATTTTATTTTAATTAATACTAGGTTCTCTTTATATAATGCGGCAAAGGGAAAAAAGGATACGGTCTTTGTCCAACATATTAAAGCACTTTATGAATCTTTTTTAGAAATGATTAAAGTGACGGCAAGCCATTTTCCCCAGGTCAACATAGTTATTCGCCCACATCCAGCTGAAAATTTTAATTCTTATCGAAGACTGTTCAAAAATATATCAAATGTCCATGTAGTCCATGAAGGCGTCATTAATAAATGGATATTAGCAGCAAAAATCGTGATTCATAATGGTTGTACATCAGGAATTGAAGCCTTTCTTCTAGATCAGCCAGTTATTGTCTATCAACCTTTGGAAACAAAGGAAATAGAACTGCCAAATCTATTAGGTTTTAAAGCAACAAGTTTGACGGAATTACGTGATACCATTGATCAGCTATTACATCATCAAGCTGTTATTCCAGGTGATGATAGGTTGTATCATTACTGTAGCTGGGAAAAAAATAGTTATGCTGTTGATCATATCTTGGATTTATGTAATACGATTTCGTTGCCATCACCACCTCGTAGCCTTCTGAATCTTAAAATTGAGCAGAAAAAAAACCTTCGAAAGCAAAAGCGGAAATTTTCATTGTCTGCAGAAGAAATTACATCTTTTTATCAAAAATTAGATGATGTAGAGGAGCAATCTCCCCAACGAACGATTAAGCAAATTTCGCAAAATCTCTTCCATATTAAACCAGTATGAATTATTTCATACAGCAGCCGCCTTTGCTTCTTCTTATAGCTTTTCTTTTAATCTTAGAAGTGATAACGATTGGTTCATTTGATGATTTAAAATAATTGCCTACTTTTTTTGTGATTTGTTTAGCTTTCATTGAGCCATCTCCTTTAATTATTGTCCATTTTAGTATATTGGTATTTTTTAAAAAAGGTTTGGACGAATGGAAGTGTTGTCGAAAAACTAGGTATTTATCATTTGTTATGGTGAATTGCTGTTACCTCAGTCGTTGAGTTATTCCACTTTTTACTCGTAGTGTTAGAGCTATCTGTTTGAACCGACTGGAGCATTCTTTGCAACTTGCTGTATTCTGACGGTTGATAATTTGTTTTTTTAGATGTTGTCGGTGTTCTCAACTGTGTTAATCCTTGCTGTAGTTGATCGACATCCTGTTTGACACCATTCATTTCATTAATAAATAGCTCTAACCTATCAATCAATTTCGCTATTCGTAATTTTTCCACGTCCCCTTTTATGGATTGTACCTCTTGTTGTAATTCCGCGAGCACCTCGTTAAGATTTTCGATATCTAATTGATCATTTTTTTCGTTCATTTTTTGAAATCCCCTTTCGTGATTATCGCCTACTACCTAATGTATGAAGCTTTCGATAAACCGTGAAATAACATTAACGTTTTACCTATTAGTTTCATAGTCTATAGGGAGATGACGATCATAATGGAGGTGTGTAAGTGAAATGGCAATTAACCACATAACAGGTGGGCAGGAGTTATTGTGTGTCAATACCGAAAAAGTATATGACTGGGTTCTAAATGAGGCAACATTTGATTTAAATATAGATGGATTGGAGTTGCCGATTAATACGGTGACTGGTGCCCAATTAGAATGCGACGATATTGATCTAGATACCGTAACATGTGAGGTTATTCCAGCAGAAGAAGATTCGATTGTTGTGTTAGATCGCGAAGATCAGGTATTTATAATAGACGGAGAAGAAGTCACCTTACAAGTTGTGAACATCCGCAAAAGCTTTGATGTCATCGTTTATGCACAACTGATACCAGAGCTTGGCGGGGGTTCCATTGAAATTGGTGCGGTTACCTTTTCACGTTGTGAGCAAGTGATATTATGTGCACCAGAAGGAACAGATATTAATGTATCCTATACAGATTTAAATTGTTTTGTGTGTTCGGTAAATTGTGATACAGGTACAACGACGGAAATCGATGAATTAAATTTGGCAATAACAGTCCGGATATGTCAAAGCATTCAATCTACACATGAGGTTACAATTGAGTTAGAAGCTGATTTTTGTCAGCCACGTGATATGTTACCTGTTCCACCTTGTCCATCACCAACGATCCCGGCACAATGCCCAGTTATTTTTCCTAATGGAGAACCTGAAATAAGTAAAAAGAAGAAAAAACATGTACCAAGTAAGAAAAAATCGTTCGGAGTAATGAATACCGAACAACAACCAGTAGAAGAAACGCCACATATCGTTCAAGAAACAAACGAAATAACGGCTGTCGAAGAAGAGCCACAGGAACAAACAAATCAGGAATTAGTATTAAATGAAGAACCATTAAATGAAGCAACTCACTCAGAAGACCCAACAAATGAAGAAGCAACAGAGACAAAAGGAGAGGAATAATCCTCTCTTTTTTGTTAGGTGGGAAAGTATAAATTTTGCACAGATGTCTAGCTCTGAGCGCCCAGAAACTAGGCGACTTCACGAATTGCCCTACGATAAGTCATCATCGGTTCGTAAACTCACCGCGATTCCTTTATCTCAGTTAATGCGTTCCAGTCGCTACGTTTCTAAGCGGGCGCTCTGCGCTTTTCTTGTTCTACCTATTATTTAAATGGGTAGCTCTTAATAGGCTGCGGTCGTTCCTGTTTTCCGACTATTCAATATACATATACAAGTACCATTTAATAAAGCCTTATGTAAATAGGAAAGAGGGACAGCTGTGTTTTTTAAAGACAGGACGATTTTAGTTATTGGAGGTACTGGCACAATTGGAACAAGTATAATTGCAGAACTGTTAAAAGACCAACCTAAAAAAATAAAGGTATTTAGTCGCGATGAATATAAGCAAAATGTTGTAAAAGAACAATTCAACCATCATAACACACTTGAATTTGTAATCGGAGATGTTCGAGATGAAGATCGAGTAGAAGAGGTAATGACAAATGTCGATTATGTGCTGCAACTAGCTGCAATGAAAAGAGTTGATGCCTGTGAGCAAAATCCAATCGAAGCTGTTCAAACCAATATTATTGGAAATTACAATGTTATGAAAGCAGCGATAGCAAATAAAGTGAAAAAAGTCGTTTTCACCAGTTCAGATAAGGCGATCTCTCCCACAAATGCATATGGTGCAACGAAACTAATCGGTGAACGTTTAATAGCAGCAGCAGGAGAAAATAACACCGTTTTTGCAAGTGTCCGTTTCGGTAATGTAATGGGATCAAGAGGTTCTGTTATTCCACTTTTTCAGGAACAAATACGGTCACATCAGAAAATAACTGTAACTGATCCTGATATGACAAGGTTTATGATGACTGTATCACAAGCAACGAAACTGACCATCAAGGCATTAAAAGAAGCAAAAGGAGGAGAAATCTTTGTACTGAAAATGCCTGTTATTCGATTAGGCGATTTAGCTGAAATATTAATCAAACAATCGCAGCAACAAGTGACTACCGAAATTATTGGCTTAAAGCCAGGTGAAAAAATGTATGAAGAACTGATGACCCATGAAGAATCGTTACATGCATGGGAGTTTTCTAATATGTTTGTGATTCCAGTAGATACAGGCGTCAGCTATGTGCATGCCAAAAATGCAAAACCAGGCACCTACAGTTCTGCAGAGCAGCAGGCAGTAAGTAAAGAGGAGCTTTATCAACTATTAACTGGAGCAAACCTGATTTAAGAGGAGGAAATCATGGACAAATTCCTAAAGAATTATTGGTCAATGTATCTCGATTTTCTTCATGATTTTGAATCCTTAACTTACCGAGATTATGAGATTGTTCATTTTTGTCATTTGCCAGCCTTTGTCTTGCCTAACGACTATTTAATGTATCAATTGAAAGAGGGCTTCTATACAAAATATGCGAAACGAGAAGTGATGTCATCGAAAGATATTCAAGATAAATTTAATGCTTTTACAGCAAAGCATCAAATCAATCAACCTAGATCAGGTGGTAAAGTTGCCATACATGTAGATAAATTACTCCGATTTCCTAAATTGAGTTTACAAAAAAAATTTTCAGCTGCTAATACAATTATGATAACCAATGGATCCAACCAAAAAAATAACAAACGTTCAGTAAAAAAGAAGACTCGTGCTCGACCTCTCAATCAAACAGTAGTAACGACAAAACAAAGAAACAAATTAACTCAAATTCAATACATCCCGCTATATTATTTTGGTGAAATGGCAGTAGATGTAGAGTTGGAAATCAAACAAGTTCAACAAAAAGCTAGAGAGATATTAGCTAACCATAACGACCATCCATTGTATAGTAGATCTACTTTTCAAAAATGGTTACTGCAAAACATTTCATCAGTCATTATCTATATGGAAAAGATAGAAAAGTTGTTGGAACAGGTGAAAATCTCATGTATTGTCGTATCGACTACGCATAGTTTCATCAGTCGGATTCTGGCGGTTGTTGGTGCAAGCAAGGGCATACCTTCGATTTGTATGCAGCATGGTATTATATCAAGCGAGTTAGGTTATATTCCTAAAATCGCTACGGTAGATGCGCTATATGGTCAGTATGAGAAAGATTGGTATCAACAACTTGGAATAGATGAAAATGCTCTCGAGATCATTGGCCACCCCCGCTTTGATCAAAAATACAGACAACCTAGAATGAACCGTAATTCGTTTTATCAACGGTTAGGTTTAAATCATAATCGAAAAACAATTATGATTGCTGTCAGGGGAAATGAAGATATTGCTCGATGGCGGAAATTCATTCAAACCTTGAATAATAAGCAAACGTTTAATATTCTCATTAAAAACTATCCAAGTAAGCAACCACATCAGTTAACAAAAGAGTTTTATAATGTATTGGATACGAAAGGTTTTGGAATTTACGACTTGTTTCCACATGCGAATGCAGTAATAACTTATTCTTCAACGGTAGGGTTGGAAGCAATGTTAAGTAATAAGATAACATTTGTGCTGAACAAAGATTTCCCTGGAGCAACTGGTTATTTTCAAGGACTAGGAGACCTTATGCAATATGAGCCTCAACAGTTAGCTGAGAAAGTGATTGCGTATTTTACAAAAGCTGAATCCCGGCATTACGCAGAGAAAAAGCGAATCGAGTTTCTTCACCATGCCTATCCAAGTACGCAAAAATCGATCGTTCGATTGCATGAATTAGTTAATCGGTTAATAGTAAAGGAAGGATAATGGATGAATGTTTACAGGGAAAATTATTGGTCACTATATTTAGATTTTGTCGAGGATTTTAAAGATATTGTCTATCGAGGTTATCGTCTATCCTATCTCGTTCATTTTCCTAGTCTTATCCGTCATCACCCGAATATTTGGGGAGAAATGACAAAGCAATCTTTCAAACAAGTATTGCATCACAATGTCACACATCGAGAGCAAGTGCAAGCTGTTTTCACTAATTATTTAGCAACATGGCATACACCACAGAAGGTGAGAAATGGGCAGGTCGCTTTCTTAGAAGATTCTCTGCTGCGGATACCACCGCAAGCCTATCAAAATTATTTTGATACAGACAAAACTATTTTTATCAAAACCTATAAACATCCACATGATCAAGCTCAGTCAAATGTCTATTATTTACAAGATTATGCATCACGTCATATAGATAAACCAAAAGCAAAAATTAAACAGCAAATACAAACGTTATTACAGCAATTCCCGGCTCATCATCTCTATCAGAATCAGGTATTTCAATATATGTTCCATAAAAAAATTAACTTTGTCATCGATCAAATAGATAGGATGGAGAAATGGATAAGAAAAACTGCTATTTCCGTTGTAGTTATGTCAAGTCCGAATCATTTTGGCAGAGTGATGGCTTTTGTGGCGAAAAAGCATGGAATTCCTACAATCTCAATGCAACATGGCATCATTGGCAATGAGTTCGGTTATTTACCAAAAGTAGCAACCATTGATGCTGTTTATGGTCAATTTGAAAAAGACTGGTATATGGAATGTGGAGTTCCAGAAGACGAAGTAAAAATAGTTGGACATCCTAGATTTGATCAAAGTCTACAAAAAACGACCATCACAAAAGCGCAATGGATGAAACATTTAAACTTAGATAAACGAAAAAAAACATTGCTGTTAATTGTTCGAGGTCAACGCGATCTAGATGATTGGAAAATAGTAATAGATCAAGTAGAAAAAACATTAAACCTCAATATCATACTGCGAGATTATCCAAATGATGAACGGCATCCACTATTACTTGATTATTCCTCAATAAAATCTACTAAAAAACTTACACTGTACGATATTTTGCCACATGTTGATGCCATTGTTTCTTATGCATCAACGGTTGCATTAGAAGCAATGCTTGTTGGGAAGCCAGTCTTTATTTTGCATACGAAACTACCAAGTTATACGGGATATTACAACGAGATAAATTCGCAAGTCCATCGTGATCCAATGAAATTAGCAGACATGATTCAATTGTATTTCAAACAGGTTAAATGGCGAAAATTTGTCCAAAAGAATCAAACTCGATTTCTGGCTCATGCTTATCCTGATCAGAGTTCTTCTAGTCAACGTCTGCGAGATTTAGTGGATGAATTAAGGAGAGGAGATATAAAGTGAAAAAATCATTAAGTGAAATTCACGAGTACTGGAAGCAGAATAGTCATCCAGAAAAGTACAATTTAAAAACAGAGCGAAGTAGCTATTTATTAAGTTATGTGGAGAAATATATACAACCAAACGAACGTGTTTTGGAAATTGGATGTAATGTAGGGAGAAACCTGCATCATTTATATCAAAATGATTATAAAGAATTAACAGGAATTGAAATTAGCCAGGAAGCAGTAGAACAGCTTCATAAAGTTTATCCAGAATTAGCGGAAAATACCGATATCATTCATGCTCCTGTAGAAGCGGTTCTAAAGCATATGGAGAAGGATCATTATGACCTTGTTTTTACGATGGCGGTTCTGGAACATATTCATCCAGACAGTGAATGGATATTTAATCATATTGCGAGGATAACCAAATCTTACTTGCTCACACTTGAAGCGGAGACCGATGAACATTGGCGTATTTTTCCACGTAATTATCGTGACATATTTGAAGGATTAGGTTTTAAACAAGTGGAGCAATCAACCGGTGAAAGCATCAAACTACCTAAGTATACACTGCGTATTTTCAAAAAGAATTAGTTTCATACGATCTGAATTGATCTATTGAAGTAATGATGGAAGTATGTAAGCAATGTATCAATTATTAGAAGATGAAATCACTTCAGGTTTTAAAGTAACAAAACATTCCTTAACAAAAATCGATGCTTTATGGCAAAAAAATGAAGCCAACGTTGGTTTTGATTCCTTAAATGTTGAAGGAAGGGTGATGAATTTGAATATTCTCGTTACAGGCGGAGCAGGTTTTATCGGACGTTGGGTTGTAGCCAAACTATTAGAGGATCAACATCATGTGTGGGTGTTAGATGATTTATCTAATGGCCGAAAGGAAAATGTAATAGAGTTTGAACAACATCCATTTTTTCATGGATTAATAGCAGGCGATATCAAAGATAAGCAACTATTGGAGGAATTGTTTAAGGAACAATTTGATATATGTTATCACTTAGGTGCAAGTATCAATGTACAGGACAGTATCGATAATCCAGAAACGACTTTTCATAATGATGTAATAGGCACATTTCATGTTTTGGAAGCATGCCGAAAACATTCCGTGAAGATGGTGTTTATGAGCACATGTATGGTATATGATAAAGCGAGTGATGATAACGGTATTAGTGAAACCAACCGAGTAAAGCCAGCTTCACCATACGCAGGCTCCAAATTAGCTGCTGAGAATATGGTGCTTTCTTATTATTACGCCTACAGTCTACCAGTAACAGTGATTCGTCCGTTTAACACGTATGGCCCCTACCAAAAAACAGGCGGCGAAGGTGGGGTTGTTGCGATTTTTATCAAAAATAAATTAACTGGTAAGTCATTATCCATTTACGGAGATGGAACACAAACACGCGATTTACTCTACGTCGAAGATTGTGCCCGATTTGTAGTGGAATCTGGTTATGCAGATGAAACGAATGGTGAAATTATCAATGCAGGATTAGGCAAAGATATCAGTATCAATGAGCTCGCATTATTAATAGCTAAAGATAAAAATCGCATACAACACGTAACACATATCCATCCGCAAAGCGAGATTCCAAAATTATTATGTAACTATGAGAAGGCGAAGAAATTATTAGGTTGGCAGCCAATGTTCAGTTTGGAAGAGGGGATTCAGAAAACAGAAGCATGGATTCAATCGACAAATCTTATTTAAAAGGAAGGATGATTTATGTCTGAGCATACGTTAGCAATTCATGGTGGGAAACCAGTAAGAGAAAGGTATTTACCTTATGGAACACAGTGGATAGATAGCACTGATACACAGGCAGTTCTTAACGTGTTGAAGAGCGACTATCTTACAACTGGTCCAACGATTGAGCTATTTGAACAAAAGATTGCAGACTATGTTGGTGCTAAATATGCCGTTGCTTTTTCGAGTGGCACGGCAGCACTTCATGGAGCATGTTTTGCAGCAGGGATTCAAGAGAATGATCAAGTAATCACAACACCTCTTACCTTTGCTGCTACAGCTAATTCCATTCTCTATCAGGGTGGCAATGTCATATTTGCTGATGTTGATCCCAATACCTACAACATTTCCCCAAAGGAAATTGAGGCACACATTACAGAGAAAACAAAAGCGATTATAACAGTGGACTTTACCGGTCAGCCAGTAGACTATGACCGAATACGTACGATTGCAGCAAAGCACTCTATTCCTTTGATCTCAGATGCTGCTCATGCTCTTGGTGCAACCTACCATGAACGACAGGTAGGATCTTTAGCAGATATGACGATGTTTAGCTTTCATCCAGTGAAGCATATTACAGCAGGTGAAGGTGGTATGATTACGACGGATAATCTTAATTATTATCAGAAACTACGAGAATTCAGAAATCATGGCATAACACGGGGTGAGGAGCGATTAGCTGTTTCAGGTCAACCTTGGTACTATGAAATGCAGTCACTTGGATATAATTACCGTATGACTGATTTGCAAGCAGCCCTTGGGTTAAGCCAGGCAAATAAAATCGAAAACTTTTTAGCAAGAAGAAGAGCTATTGCAGAGAAATATAATGAAGCTTTTCGTGAGTTTGATCAGATTACTTTACCTTACCAGCTTTCTGATACTAACTCGAGCTGGCATCTATATGTCATAAACCTACAATTGGATAAGTTAAATGCGACTCGAACAGAAGTTTTTCAAGCATTACAAAAGGAAAATATCGGGGTGAATGTTCATTATATACCGGTATACTTTCACCCCTATTATCAACAGTTAGGCTATCATAAAGGTCTGTGTCCGCATGCAGAAACATTGTATCAAGCCATGATAACTTTACCACTGTTTCCCAAAATGACGGAAGCGGATGCAGATGATGTGATTGCTGCTGTAAAGAAAGTCCTCTCTCATTATGAGGTGTTATCATGAAAATTGTAGCGATCATTCAAGCTAGAATGGGTTCTACTCGACTACCTGGAAAGGTGTTACGAACAGTGCTTGGAAAGCCGTTGGTCAAGTATCAGGTAGACCGGATTCGGCATGCTTCTTATTTGGACGAAATCGTGATTGCGACAACAGACAACAGAAAAGATGATGTTATTGTAGAATTTTGCAAATTAGAGAAACTGCATTATATCCGAGGGTCGGAAAAAGATGTGTTAAGCCGTTATCATCAAGCAGCAAAAGAAGCAGAAGCTGATGTAATTGTTCGTTTAACTGCTGATTGTCCAGTCATAGATGCACAAACAATCGACCATGTTATCCAAGCTTTTATAACAAGTAAGCATGCAGATTATGCTGCTAATGTTCTCGAGAGGACATATCCGAGAGGCTATGATATCGAAGTGTTTACAAGGCAAACATTAGAGAAACTAAACAAAATAGCATGCCGTAATAGTGATCGTGAACATGTTACTACCTATATCAGAGATCATCCAGATCAATTTGATATCGTTAATGTCCTTCATCATACTGATTATAGTAACTATCGTTTAACGGTCGACACCATAGAAGACTTTCAATTAATCGAAAAAATCATCCAATCACTAGAACCAAAGAATCAATATTATATGTTAGAAGATGTAATAAAATTATTAGAACATCATCCAGATTGGCAAACAATCAATGCGAACATTAAACAAAAGGACTGGTGATAACTTATGCGAGTCGGGATTCGTTCTGATGCATCTAACCAAATTGGTACTGGTCATGTAAGACGTTGTTTAGTGTTAGCAGAGCAGTTACGAACACAGGGTGTAGAGGTTATTTTCTTTTGTTACCATTTCCCAGGAAATTTAATTAGTTACATTGAAGAAAAAGGATTCCCAGTCCATGTTTTATCTCATTCGACGATGATCGCCAATTTGCGTTCCAATTGGCGAAAGGATGCAGAAGAAACGATTGAGTTCATTCGACAATATCCTTGTTTTGATTACATTGTAGTAGATCATTATGATTTAGATTATCGGTGGGAGGCTGCAGTAAAACCATTTGCAGACCAATTGATGGTAATTGATGATCTAGCAAACCGCAGACATTACTGTGACATTTTGCTAGATCAAAATTTGCTTCCAAACAAGCAGAAACGCTATCAATCATTAGTTCGGCCAGATACGGTTTTGCTTTTGGGTCCCCGATACCTTTTATTAAGAGAAGAATTTGTGATGACGAAGCTATATGAGAGGAAGAGAAATACCATAGCTCGTATTCTTGTTTCTTTTGGTGGGAGCGACCCAACTAATGAAACGTATAAAGCTTTAAGAGCTATTACTCAGCTTCAAGATCAACATTGGCAGGTGGATGTAGTTACAGGCACGTCCAACCAGCAAATAAAAGAGCTACGACATTTGGTAGAACTGCACGAAAATATTCAGTTATATGAACAAACCAATCGTATGTCAGAGTTAATGGCGGAAGCGGATCTTGCAATTGGTGCAGGAGGAACAACAACTTGGGAAAGGTGTTTTATGCAATTACCTGCCATCACCCTTGAAGTAGCGGATAACCAATCTGAAATATTAAATCATTTGCATGCTAAAGGGTTTGTATATCACTTAGGGAAAAATAGTAAGGTAAAAACTGTAGACATTAAAGAAGCAATATGTCGATTAAGCGGTACACCTTCACTATTACAGCGGATGGCAGATCGGTTAGCTTACTTCAGAGAAAATGTTGATCATCGTTATGTTTCACGTTTTATGCTGAAGGAGGGTACTGATGACTGATAGTTTCTTGAGAAAGCTAGAAGAAAATGATCTGGAACAAGTGCTAGCTTGGCGAAATAGTGACCATATTAAACAATATATGTATACTGATAGAGAGATTACTTGGCAGGAACATGTAAAGTGGTATGAGAGAGTGTCGACTAATCCCCATCATGATGTTTTCATTTATGTTCAACATGACAAACCACTTGGACTTGTACAATTTTTTGATAAACAAAAGCAACATCAGCGGTGTTACTGGGGGTTCTACATTGGAGAACTTGATGCACCTAAAGGTTCTGGTACAAAAATGGCTTCTATAGCATTTACTCACATTTTTAGTCAGGGGATACGAAAAGTCTGTGCAGAAGTAATAGAAACTAATCAACCTAGCTTTCACTTTCATCAAAAGCTAGGTTTTAAAGTAGAAGGTACCTTACGTCAACATGTTATGAAAGATGGTCAATATTATGATGTGTGGACATTAGGTTTGCTTAAAGAAGAGTGGAAAGGAGGATTTTCATGAAGGAAGTAACGATCGACAACCGAAAAATTGGTACAGGTTATGAGCCGTTTGTCATTGCAGAAATGTCAGGAAACCATAACCAATCGCTAGAGCGTGCTCTGGAAATAGTAGAAGCAGCTGCGGAGGCTGGCGCAGATGCACTCAAGATTCAAACTTATACTGCAGACACGATGACATTAGAAGTCGAGAAAGGAGACTTTGTTATTTCAGATCCAAATAGTCCCTGGGCAAACAAATCTTTATACAATTTATATCAGGAAGCTTATACACCTTGGGAATGGCACCAATCGATTTTTGACCGTTGCCAAGAGTTAGGGATGATCGCGTTCAGCTCACCATTTGATGAAACAGCTGTTGACTTTTTGGAAAGCTTACATGTACCTTGTTATAAAATCGCTTCTTTTGAATGTACGGATATTCAATTGATTCGTAAAGTAGCCAGAACCAAAAAACCGATGATTATTTCAACTGGTATGTGTACTGTGGCAGAAATTGAAGAAACAGTCCAAGCAGCCAAAGAAGAAGGCTGTAAGGAGCTCATTTTACTAAAATGCACAAGTACGTATCCAGCAACCCCAGAAAATAGTCATATTAAAACAATTCCACATATGAAAGAATTATTTCAATGTCCAATCGGTTTATCAGATCACACGTTAGGTAGCGGTGTAGCGGTTGCAAGTGTAGCATTAGGTGCATCAGTAATCGAAAAGCATTTTACCCTTTCTCGACAGGATGGAGGAGTGGACGCACCCTTTTCATTGGAACCAGAGGAATTCCACTTACTAGTCCAAGAAACGAAAAGAGCCTGGCAGGCAATGGGGCAAGTCCAATACGGACCGACGAAAGCAGAGCACCAATCTAAAAAATATCGTCGGTCTATTTATGTTACGGAAAATGTAAAAAAAGGGGAACCATTAACCCGTGATAATATCCGTGTTATTCGTCCTGGATTTGGTTTAGCGCCAAAATACTATGAAATGTGTCTAGGTAAAACTGTTAATCAGCCAATTGAAAAAGGGACCCCATTATCATGGGATTTTATCTAGCTGTTTTTATAAGGCTGTCTCATTCAGCCGAGGCAGCCTTATTAAATGATTGCATTTTTACTTCTAATCACAGATAATATTTGGTATGATTTTGTGTTGAACGAATGTTATTTTATTTGTTTCCGCTTCACCCATTCATAAATGATGGCATTACACTCATGAAAATACTTGGTTGGTACTTGATGTTTAGAACGATGAACATAGGCAACTTCTACATCATGTAACCTTTTGCGAAAGATGTTTTGATAGGAATGTACATAATGATCGTTAGCACCATAAATAATTAATAGCGGTACATCAATATTAGATAGTTGCTGCTCATTGTCATAATCCAAGCCTAATTGATATTGTTGTCGTAACATATCAGCGTTCGTTTTCTTTATTTCCATTTCTATTTCCTTTGCTGCTTTTTTATCTGAAAAATGATTGAAAGAAAGTGCTTTTGCTAGTAAAGGAATCCAATTATTTCTGGCAACTGTTATGCCTATTTTATATTCGGTACGAAGCATTAAGCTTTTCGGTGCGTGGTAAGCCCCAATCATAATAAGTGCTAATGTATGCTCTGGATAAGATATAGCGAATTGTTGTGCGATTAAGCCGCCGTTAGAATAACCACAAACAATGGCTTTAGAGATTTCATTTTCGTCTAACACACTTTTCACGTCATCTACATACTGAGAAAAAGTTAGTTTTGTATTGGAATGGCCACTACGACAATCCCCTCTGTTGTCAAATGTAATAACGGAAAAGCTATGTTGAAGCATTGTTTGATAACGGAATGTTAAGTGTCCCATTCCTGGCGGAGCGATAAATATGATTGCTGTTCCACTGCCAACTTTTTGATAATAAATTGCAGGATGATTATTTGTATAAGGCATAATACCATCTCCGAATAAAAAGTATAGGAGGTAATGATGATGAGTATATTTCTAATAGTTGGAGTTTTAGCAATTATTCTTTTTTTATTCTTGCGAAAACCAATTGTCAGAAAATTAGAGTCTTTCGGATCCTTACAGCTAGACAGTGAAAAACATAAATGGTTAAACAGTCATTGGAAGGCAGGAGGGATATTATTTGGAGTAAATGCGCTTCTTTTTTCTTGTACGATATTGATATTGATTGGCCTAAGCTATTTACTAATTCCATATCTACATATATTTATTATGATTGGTGCTGTAATTATCAGTATTATTGTTTGGATTAAATTTGCACGTTCCTGGAGTGGATCGAAGCTGAATCAATGGAAGTTTGCTCTCATTGGTAGTAGTTTTTACGCCGTGATGATCATTTTCTTCAGTTATTGGTATGTGACATTAGAGCCTTCATATCCAGGAGAGGATTTATTTATGGCGGGTATCGGGTTAATGATGGCTATTTTTGTTTCATTTGTGGCTTTCTTAACGTGTTTAATCGTGGTTGGTATAGGTAATAATCGCTCCTGTCAACGGTTGACAACTGGCTAATTGGGGTAATAAAGATATAATTAAACGGTTTAGAGGAGATGCAAACCCTGATTACCTTACTTCACGGTATATACTCTAAGCATATTATTTCGAAAGCGTTTAGTCTTGACTAAACGCTGTTTTGTTGTCTAGCGTACAATGTCAAATA
>NZ_WJEB01000051.1:0-20189 GCF_010994085.1 Gracilibacillus saliphilus
AAAAGTATTTGACATTGTACGCTAGACAAAAAAAAGATCACGGAATTTTCTCCGTGACCGAATTTACCCCATAAATTGTACTCCAAATGGTAGTCTGCCAAAACCTAGAATAAGTACGATTAAAAAGGCTACAATGAGTTGAATCCAAGCACTTTTAGCAGGTTTTGCTTTATTTGTCTTGTTTAACACCATTTCCATTGCACCGATTACCCAGATTCCAGCAATCATTTTGACTATTACTTCACCTAGTATGCCAGCTGAATTTGTATATACTCCAGTATTGTTGATAAATAATAGGAAACCAGTAATAATAATCAATAAATAAACTAACCGCAAGATCATATGTACTATTTTTCCGGACTTGTTTCCATTTTTGTACATGGCATAGGACACTAATAATAGAATTAGTCCTACTACCCATGCCGTTATGTGCATGTGTGTCATCTTAAGTACACCCCCAATTATATTCTCATGACTGTATCATATCATGAAATGTCACAGATTTCATTAATCAAGAGTACCTTCACAATATTGTAAAGATATCTTTTTCTATTTGTTAATCGTTCCGTTGGTTTGACAGCTTTTTTTGATAAGTCAAACTTCTCCATATCCATTCCAGTGGACCACGTTTATATTTTTTCAACCATAAATAACTGAGTATCATTTGGACCGGATAGACGATAAGTCCAATTAATATCGTTTGAAAAGGGGTCAGCTGACCGTATAATCCAAATCCTATCGAATAAAATACAGTTATACCGATAATCGATTGCAGAATATAATTCGATAATGCCATTTTGCCGACATAACCAACCATTCTAAAAAATTTGGTAAGTTTATCATAAAGAAAAGCAATCGTAATGACGTAAAAAATAGCGGAAGCACTACCACCAATTGCATCTTGTAATCTTGAAAACCAAAATGGATTTCCAAATGTATAGGGTCCAGCCTTGAACACCATAAACAAAATCAAGGAGAAAATCCACCATATCCGCAATGTTTGTTTATGTTCTTGTAGGTCATGCAGCCATTTTTTTCGGGCAAAAAGGAAACCTATTAAAAATATCGGCAAAATATTTAACAATCCCAAAATAAAAGTAAATGGATTATTACCATACAGCCAATCATTAGCATTTTGTGTTATTATCTCGCCCCAACTACCTTGACCATAATGCTGGAATGCACTTTCAATTGCTCTCATATCGGTTAAATTACTGATATCTTCTAATAAACTTGCTAAAAATAATAAACCCGTCAACATAAGTGTCGGAATTAGTAAAAGGCAGATACTCCAGACGACTAATGTAACATTTTTACGATTCATAAATAAAAGTAACAAAAATCCGGTAATTGCATATGTAATGAGAATATCACCATACCACACTAAAAAGGCATGAATCAGACCGAATCCAAGCAAGATAAACAAACGCCGGGCCATCCATTTTTGAGGTGCTTCCACATTTTTCGCATGCAGATTTTCATTAATGATTTGCATACCAAAGCCAAACAAAAAGGAAAATAAGGAATAAAAACTTGCTTGAAAAAATATATCGATAATCATTTGCCAAAATCCCGGTTCGCCTGTTCCCCAAAAGTTAATACCATTGCCATAAATCATATACGGTGCATGAAAGGTTGGTAAATTCACCATAAAAATACCAAATATTGCGAATCCTCTTGCAGTATCAATCCATGGTAATCTTTTTGCATCTGCTAATGGCGTAGCATTATTCACAATTTTCCACTCTCCCTAGTTACTGTCTGCATTTATTTTACTTTATTTCGCAAAAATAAACTAGCATTATTAGGAAAATCGGTACACTATTTTCACATACTGCTGAACAATTCATAAAATAATTATGGAATGATGTATCAACGTTAGGATGATGTCTATGCCCGCAATTGTTGGTGCTGTAAAAGTGATCAACATCGGTAATTCCAGCATTTTTCATATTGGTGATATTTACAAAGTGCAGCCATATACAGTATCCAAAACCTTCGCTGGTGGTGGTTCCTTTAATACAGGGGATGGCATACGTGTACAGCTGCAAAATGCACAGACAACAATGGTAGACGATGACGAATTTGATCAAAATATATCGGGAATTTAGTAGGTGATCATGTGAATTTAACAGTAAACCAATCGATCTATATTCATTTCTTAAAAGTTGGAAGTGTCACGAATTCGTCCGTATTACAAATTGGCAGTACCGGAAAAATGCAAGCAATCTCTCAATTATACAATACAGGAGAATTTGAAGAACCTGCAGAGGAAGCAGTTCCACAAGGTGTAACAGAACCACCACTAGTCCCTTTATCACCTTATTAATATTCTCGTAAGGAGTGATTTCTGATGGATTATCAGATGATGGTATATTATATTACCCAATTACAACAGCAGGTCCAGCAATTATATAATCACATCAACTCCTTAGAGAATCGTATCCAACAATTAGAACAACAAAAATCTTCAAATAAAAATACAACGATTGAAAAGTTGGAATACCACTTTGACCAATTAAAAATTGAACGATTAGACGGAACGCTTCATATCGGGGTGACCCCTGAAGATTTACAATCTATGGATGAATTTTCTTTGCCTAATCATAACGGCGGACCATTACCACCTGTACACCAAGCATTAGAACAGTATGTTGACCAAGAATTACCTAGTTATTTACTATCATTGGAACAGCAATTCCATTATCCATTAGATTCAGGTTATCGACAAACATTACTAGACGATATTAAACAACAGATTACTAGTAGAATTGCTCACTATCAACAAGCCAATGTTCCTCCTGAACAAATGAATCAGCACATACTTTCTAATGTAAAAAACGAATTTCAAATAGGTCTTAGAAAATGGTTTGAAAACAAGCAAAAGGAGTAAATCATCATGTATTATACAGTCAATAATTGGAACCTAGGAGTTGGAAACATATCGGTTGTCGGTGTTTCAAGTTCCTCTCTCTTTATTGTCGGTGACAGTCATGAAATCGAACTATCCTCGCTTTTTGACACACCTCCTGAATCTTTTATCGTTGGTGCTGGTACTATTAACAGAGAAGAGGAAATAATTGATCATGATGCCACGCACGACTAATGTCAAGCAAACCAGAATAAACAGTATATCGCATAGTTCCTTATTTCAAATTGGTGATACAAAAGAGTTAAAACCTCAAGCAGATGTTCTCGCAGTACAAAAAGAAGGAGGCATTTCCTCTGACAAAGGATTTGAATTAAATCAATATCGAATCTTCAACACAACAATCCCATCGATCCCTGACCCTGAAATAGTAGTCAGTAATCATTGCCATCATCATCAGAATATATATGTCTCTAACATTGATGTTACGGCAATATCAACATCCGCTATTACACAATTAGGAAGTAGTAAAAAAATTAATTCACTTGCTCGACTAAAGCATATTCGGATTTTAAAGGATGAAAATGAAGAAGAGAACTAAGGATTGCTTTATGTGCTAGAAACAAGTTTCCTATCGATAAACAGAAAGGTTGTGATAGTTTTGCCTTCGATTGTAGGACCAATCAAAATTAATAGTGTAGGCGGTGGCGTAATCAATTTTGGTGACAGCTTTTATTTAGCACCAAAAAGTGCTGAAAAATCTGCTGCTGGTGCTGGTGCCAATAACACTGGAGATTTCTTAAATACTAATACCGGCTTTAATATTACGAATACCATTGATCCAGATTTAGCAGATCAAGTTGTAGGTGGAAATGCATAAGGAGAATGACTCTCCTTATGCTATACATTTATAAGCAAACTTTTATCAAAGAAATATAAATATTTTTCAATGACCGGTTGCTTCCAAATTTGTTCTAATGCTTTCGCATAAAGGTCAATTTGGATTAGATATCGGTTTTTTAGTTTTTCTTCTACTTGCGGACTAATCTCCTCATGAATCTGATCTGTTTTATAATCAAGCAAAATCAGACCTTGATCTGTTTTAAGGACACAATCAATCACACCTTGTAGAAAGATTCGTTCCTGACGCTCTTCCTTCCACTGTGGATATACTTCTTGTGCTGGCAAGGTTAAACTGAATGGAATTTCTCTTTCCACTTGTTCTGCTTCTACCAACCTCTTGCCGATATCAGTCTCCATAAAGGAAAGGATTGCCTCCGTATCAATAAAACTTGCCTCATCTGATGTGATCATTTCTTTCGCCTCTAATTGAGCAATAAATTCAACTAACGCTATTTCTGTCCAATCCTTTCTTAATGGTAAATGCTGCATGACTGTATGCATGGCTGTACCAATTTCTGCACGTGTCAACTTCTGCTCTTTCTGCATAAAACGTGGTCTTTTACGGATCGGAGCACGAAAAGGTTCAATGATTTTCTGATCACTATAGCTGTCGATCATTTCATGCTGTCGTTTCATTTCTGTTACCGTTTGTTTTGCACGGTAAAAGATAGAATCTTGGTATGGATACTGAAATTCTAAATGATTGGCCACTTTTTGCTCTAATTCTTGATCTTCAAGTGCTAAACCTTCCCACTCGTGAATGGCTGTTTCTAATGATTCGATCTGTTCACGATTTGTTTCATCAATGTCCTGGTATTCACTTTGATGGACACGATCCACCCTCCAAACCGAAACATCCTCCATTATTTCTTGTGGGATGTTTAACGGTTGATCGTCCTCTCTTAATAACTCACCTTTTTGATGACGGACTAAGCTCGCACCTACCCAGTCTAGATAAGATAGCGATTCTAATCGATAATAGGATGGGAGAACCCAGTCCTGGTGTGTGATAATATTTGTCCATTTCTTTTTCTTCTTTTCTAATGACCCTACTGTACCAATCATTACTACTTTTTCCTTCGCACGTGTTAACGCAACATAAAGCACTCGCATTTCCTCAGCTAGCATTTCTCGTTGCATTTGTTTTTTTATCCCATGATATATCAACGTCGGATACATAATCCGTTTGACAGGATCAATATATTTCGTAGCAAAACCTAGTTCTTTGTGTAACAAATATTTGGCACGTAAATCTTGTTGATTAAATTGCTTATCCATTGCACCGACTATTACTAACGGGAATTCCAACCCTTTACTCTTGTGAATCGTCATAATCCGCACAACATCTTCCTGTTCTCCTAATGCTTTCGCAGCTCCTAAATCATCGCCTTTCTCTTCCATTCGTTCGATAAAGCGTAAGAAACGAAATAATCCGCGGAAAGAAGTAGATTCATAACTTTTGGCACGATCATATAATGCGCGTAAATTTGCTTGACGTTGGCGTCCTCCTGGAATACCACCAACAAAATCATAATAGCCTGTTTCCTGAAAAATATCCCAGATTAAATGCGACAACGCTCCTTGTCGTGCTTCTTTACGCCACTGTTTCAACTGTTCCATAAAATATGCAACGGTCTCATGATCCGTTGTTTTAACATATTCTTTAAGTGCTTCGTAATAAGTTGCACCCTTTTTAGCGAGACGGATTTGCGCCAGTTGATCTTCATTTAGTCCAACAATTGGTGATTTCAATACTGACGCAAGTGGAATATCTTGTCTTGGATTATCAATTACTTTTAGTAAACTGATCATTACTTGAATTTCGATTGCTTCAAGATATCCTGTTGAAAGTTCTGCGTAAACTGGAATTCCCTGTTTCTTAAACTCTTCCATAATCGTTGGTGCCCACGTCATAGAGCGCAATAAAATAACAATATCACGATATTCTACGTTTCGTGGCTGACCAGTACCTTTGTCCATAATTTCTGTTGGCGCATCTCCATTTGCACCAATCCACTGTTTAATCTTGGCTGCGTAAGCACGTGCTTCCAGTTGAGCTTTTTCTAAGTCTTCTTCATTCTCGATCTCTTCATCAGGTTGGTCATTTTCATTGGATTCCTGATCAATGATAAGCAATTCGGTATCAATGTCTGGAAAAGGAACATTCTCATAATCTTTGTTGCCATAGATTAATTCGGCATCCTCATCATAGTCAATATCTCCAACTTTCTGATCAAATAACTGTCTAAAAATATAATTTGCAGCCGTTAATACTTGTTCTCGACTACGGAAATTTCGTGCCAGATCAATGCGATAGCCTGGATCTTCATCTTTCGCAAATCGTTTATATTTATCAATAAAAAGAGTTGGTTCGGCATGGCGAAAGCGATAAATACTTTGTTTGACATCACCAACCATAAACATATTGCCGCCATCCTCTTGATTGGATACTAGCGACAAGATCGTTTCTTGCACAATATTGGTATCCTGATATTCATCGACCATTACCTCTGTAAACTTCCGTTGCAAGTCTAATGCAACAGACGATGGTGTGCTACTTTCTTTATCTTCTAGCAAAATATCTAAAGCAAAATGCTCTAAGTCAGCAAAATCGACAAGTCCTTTTTCTTTCTTTGCTTCTTGATAGCCAGCCTTAAACTGTTTAATCATTTTCGTTAATTGGACGATAGTTGGATGAAGCTCCTGCATATCGTGAAGATGATCTACTAAACTTCTTGTGAACCAATCCTTGGCAATATTGCTCCACCTTTTTTTGATTTGATCACGAATTGTTTTAACCTTATCTTTTTTGTCTTCTGCACATTCCACTTTTTTACGAGATAATGCTTTAAATTTCCCACTAGCAAAAATGGTACGTGCTTCTTCCCACGATATATTAATCGCACCTTTAGCTTGCTGGATCATTTCCTTGTCAGCGTCAATTGCTTCTGCATAATGGTAAGGTCCATCACTTTCACGAGTAACTTCAAGTGCTTGTTCTACTAACGTCTCCATTACGTCCAGTTGATCGACTACTTCTTGCTTCAATAATTGTAGCCATGGAATCTCCGACTCTGTCATCTCGTCATCTACCTGATAAATGGTCGCCATCTGATCCAACCAGTAATCGGGATTCGGGTGCTGGATGGCGAATTCATACATTTTTAAAATTAACGATTCCACTTCTAAATCATTTCGGTCATTACTGAAACGATCCACAACAGCAAAAAAAGCCTCCTGCTCTGCTTCATCGGCTTCCCCATACCATGTTTCAAATAATTGTTCTAACACATCTTGCCGAATTAAATCTGCTTCGATGCTGTCTGCGATGCGGAAATTCGGATCAATGTCGATTTGATAAGCGTATTTTCGTACAAGCTCCATACAAAAGGCATGAAGGGTAGAAATCGACGCATTTTGTAATAATGACAATTGTTTTTTCAAATGATTAGAAGTCGGATTATTCTCTAGTGCTGATTCGATGGCGGATCCAACCCGATTTCGCATTTCCTGTGCTGCTGCATTTGTGAAAGTTACGACAAGCAAAGTGTCGATATCGACTGGCTGTTCTTTATTTAATAATTTTTGAATGATTCGTTCTACAAGTACAGCCGTTTTCCCTGATCCCGCGGCAGCTGCTACTAAAATATTTTGACCTGATTGATAGATCGCTTCTTCCTGTTCTTTAGTCCATTGCGGCATTACCCTTCACCCCGCTTGATTGCTTCGATTACTTCTTCATCTTTCATCTCTTTGAGCCTGCGATAATTATTTTCTGCCAGTGTCGGATCAAATTGACAGACCGAACGGAATTCACAGAATGTACAAGCTGTTAATTGTTGCTGTTGATATGGATTCAGATCAACTTTTCCTTCCGTAATTGCAAGTCCCGCATTTTCCATTAATTGATGGATATATCCTTGCAACTGATCAAAAATATCCCGTTCTGCTACATCGGAACCTTTATAAAAGGAACCATTCTTACTAAATCCTGCCGGAATAATATTACTTCTTCCTGAATCCAGTGATGTATCCATCATGCGGACAACATCTTCCTGATCTACTAAAAGTCCTTTCATTTTAAACTTTTTAAATATTTCCTGTTCGATTTTATCTTCTGTTAGAAAATCACTAGCTGAGATCATTGGATTATGAACGTGGAAATAGAGTACACCAGCTGGTGATGCCTTTTGGCCTAACCAATTTTCTGCATTTTGTAAGACAACATCTAAATAAGCTAACATTTGTAGAGCTAGTCCATAATAAATTTCTGTTAAATTCAACCCTTTTGAACTAGATTTATAATCTATGATTCGCAAATATAATTGCTCATTCTCGATTGCTTGGTCAACACGGTCAATCCTGCCTCTTAACATTAACGTATAATCATTTGGCAGGTTGACAGTCAGTGGTTCCAATTGATCTGGGTACCCAAATCCGACTTCTAAACCAACAGGCGAAAAGTTGGTTTTTCGAGCCTGTTCACTTAACACATACGTTGCCCTCGCGATGACATTTTCCAATTTACGTTGAATGTATTGATAACGATTCGAACTGTGTAAAATCTGATGCTGTAATACTGGTGCTAACTTTCCAACTGCACGATGGGCATATTTCTTCGCTTCTTGATCATATATATCAGAAAAACCAAGCCCTTCTTTTTGAACCCATTCGGTAATTTGCTTTAATGCTTCGTGGAAAAGTTGGCCGATATCTGGTGCATCAAGCTTATATGTTGGTCGTTCCTTAAGTCCTAAGCTATATTTGGCAAAATGCTGATAGGAACAGCGATGATACATTTCCAGCCTCGAAACACTTGCATTGATTTCTTTCTGGTATAATGCATCGACCGTGTCTTCTGCTAAATCTGTCGGCTTATTTTGGTAAAAGAGACTTTTTAATACACGTTGATCAATCGATGGTTGATCAGATTTTTCAATAAACCAGTTTAAGACATAGTCCCAGATATCATCGATTGGATAGCCTCTTAACTTCCTTGCGAGTTGGGCAGTTAACGCCCCCCTTGTTTTATTTGGTGTCGTTACAAAACGAGTTGCTTCTGTCATCTCTTCTGGATCTTGTAAAAATAACCGCTCTTTTTGAACCGGAAAAATTTCTTCGATTCTTTTGATTAATGGAGAGGCAACTTTTTGTTTTCCTTCCTCATTACTTATTGGATAACTCACCCATAAATAATCAGACGGCAGCGTAAACGCTAAGTAAACATAAAACCAATCATCTAACAATTGACGTTTACTTCCTTCTGCTAATTGTAAGCCATGCGTATGCAGTAAGGCACGTTCTTCTTCTGATATAAGGCCATCTCCACCAGGTTTCATCGGCCAGGTTCCTTCATTCACTCCTAACAAAAAGGCAACCTTAATGCCATGCATACGCGAACGGTCAATTGAACCTACCACAACATGATCAATACTCGGTGGCACGTGAGAAAATCTTAGTGAATCAAAGCCAGACTCTAACACGTTACGGAATGTCTGCAAGTCCATTGTTTCTTCACCAGCGACTTCCGTAATCTCTTCTAACAATTGAATCACCGCATCCCACACCTGGTCTTGCTCACGTCCTTTTTCGACTCTTCCTTCTTCATCATATTGATCACGCATATTCTCCAATCGTCCAGGTGCTCCAATTGTTTCTAACCATTCAAATAGAGCAATTGCTTTTTCTTTAATCGTCGGTAATTCCCGTAGCAATTGATCAATATCCGCAAGTGCTGCTGTTACTTTCTCCCGATAAGCATTAATTCGTTCTTGTGTTGATCGCTCACGGTCTGTTTGTGCTGATTGATCAAAACCTTTAAAACGTTGGAATATCCAAGGCTTATCACTTAACCATCTGTTCCTACCTCTTACACCATACTCCAACACATAATTTTCTAACTCATCAATTGCCTCTTGATCTAAGCGATGCTTACCTTCTCCTTTTGGAATAAACCCTGCTTTTAACAAGCGAAAGACTGCATCATATCGCCAGTTTCCTTCAATGACATCAAGCAATGATCTGATCGTTTCAATTAACGGATGATTGAGCATCGTCCTTTTTTCATCAACAAACGTCGGAATCTGATAATCATCAAAAACAGTAATAATGAGATCATGATAAACATCCGGCTCGCGAATCAGAATAGCAAGATCACGATAACGATACCCTTCATCCCGTACTAACCGAACAATTTCCTGTGCTGTTCCTTCAACTTCAGCACGTGGGTGCACCGCTTCCGCGATCCGAACGGGTGCTTGTTCCGAATAGCTCTGAACAGGACGACTATCAAAATAACGGTCTAAATGAACAAATGGTGTTGTCGCATTTTCATTTGTTGTTAGAGGAGTGACTTCTGTTTCCACCATCGTTTGTTCTGCTAATTGCTCTAATTGATGATAGGTTTCCTTTGTTTGATAGAAAAGGTCTAACGGTACTACCTCAGGATCGTGTACATCATCAACCGTTAACGTCACTGTGACATTTTCGCACTTTTTGAGCATTGCTTCTATCACTAATAATTCTTGTGGCGTAAATTGGTGAAAGCCATCTATGTAAACAGATGCGCCTTCTAAAAAGTTAGTCATTTCTAGTTTTTCTACTAACAGTTGTAACTGATCCTCACTATCCATGTAATGACCTTGTAAAGCAGTAGTCAACTGCTGATAAATATAAACTAAATCATCTAATTTATGTTGTAACGCTGTTTCACTAATTGTCTTATGCTGGAATCGATTCATTTCTTGTAACTGTTCACTAATTAATTCTGGTGTAACACAATAGCGTTTGAATTCGGTGATCATATCCTCTAGTTGTTCGATAAAACCTTGCTTTTCAATGGCCTTCTGGAATACTTTCCATTCATCAGTCCGCTCCTCGACAATTTTACGAAGCATCATTTGCATCCCTGTTGATGTAATGTATTTCTTTGTTGCTCCGCCAGTCAGCTGCATAACACGCCAAGCTAACCGCGAAAAACTATAGACTTGTCCGCGAATTGAGCCATTTATATCAGGATCATTTAATAACGCATATTCCTGTTGAAAGGTCATTTGATCTGGAACTAAATAGATAATCGGGGGTCCTTGAGGATTTTGCTTGAGTTCTTGTCTTATCTCTTGTAAGCATTGCTCACTTTTATTCACCGTTGCACTTCCAATTAAAAATCGCAACAAAGAAAACACCTACTTTCTCTATCTTCACGTCTATTTTACCATAGATTATAGCAAACGAATGTTCTGTTGTGAAGGAAAATGGTGTTTGGTTTGAATGTAATAGGCTACTTACTTATTTTCTCCAGGAAATAGAATCGCTAAAAGAATTACCTTATTTTTATCACATCCTAGAATCAACATCGACTTACACAGAGTACCTCATCAAAGATTTATTACTGCTTTACCTTTTAAATCACTTTCAATATCTCGGCTGGAGTATTTACTCGAAAATCTGGTTTCATTTTTTTACCACTTCAAAAGAGTCATACCCCCAGCTAACCCAGATTATTTTAACGCCAGTTTTTTTACAAGCTAGGATATCTCTTCTTTCATCTCCTACATAAATTACTTCTGAGGGCTTCAAGTTATTTCCTCTTAAAAATCTGTGGATTAACTTGTTTTTTCCAAATATACTGCTTGAACAGATAACATTTGTTATACTCGTTAACTTGTTGCTTTTTAGAAAAGTCATAATATTTTCTTTTGAATTAGATGATATAATGATAGTCTTATAGCCTTTTCTCTCTAATTCAGCTAACATTTCAGCAATACCATCATATAGCTTCACTTCATTTATGGATTCTCGATATAATTGATAGAACTTAGGCATCACGATTGGCATTTTAAACATCGGAAACTGCAAATATCTACCTCTTTCCTTGATAGACAGTTTCTTCATCTTTTCCATTTCATTCAAGTTTATTTCTCTAAAATAATACTGTTTCGCTAGGATATTCCAACTTTTCAAAAGCACTCTGCGTGAATCTGCCAGTGTCCCATCAAAATCAAAAATAACGTATTTTACCATCAAATGCACTCCAGTTCTAAAAATACCTTATATTATTTTATGTATGTTAGCTCTGCTTTGACAATAGCCAATCTACTGCTTCACGAAAATCATTAGCAATGAATTCTGGCGAAACTTCAGCCCATTTTCCAAAAAAAGCTTGATTTTGATATTGATGAAACGCTTTTTCTCCTGCACCTGTTTTCACTAAGATTTTGATACATCCTGCATCATGTGCTGCAACCATGTCTGTCCACCGATCCCCTATAACTACACACTCTTTTAAATCCAAATTGTTATCTTTTGCTGCTTGTAATAACATGCCTATTGATGGTTTTCGACATTGACATCTCTCGTGATGTTGGTGTGGACAAAGATACACTTTATCAAAGCCAAATTGCTTCAATTCTGCATCATATTTTTCTTTTGCTACTTCCCCTTTTGAGATAACTGGTTGATTGGTAAAAGAAAGAATAAGGTTACCTGATTCCTTTAATTCAATTAATGATTCCTTTACATATGGATACAATTGAAATTCTCCAGGAAAAATAACCGTGTCATTTCCTCCAATTGTTCCATCTCTATCAATAAAAACTGCTTGTGGCAAAATTATCTCTCCTTCTTTGCTCTTTCCACAATATTTTTGATGAAAGGTTCTTTTTTCTTTGTATATGTCTGTCGATCATGCTTATATACTGAAGCAAGACTTTTCTTTAAGACCTCATATTCTTGAGCTGCTTCTGGGTGTAATCTAAGATAATCTCGAAATAATAGCTTTTCAATCCATTCCCTACTATCATATTCACAAATATGCAAATGGGAAGTGCCCTTTCCCCACTCGCCCTTTCTAAAAAATTTTCTATTTTTAAGCTCTGGTTTAAGAACATACTCATACTCAATTTCCTTCAAAGGATTCACCAATTGATCTATCTCCTCTAATTTTTGTATACCTACTAGAATATCGATGATTGGTTTTGCTGCTAATCCTTTTATGGAAGTGCTTCCTATGTGCTCAATTGCAACAACTTTATCACCTAAGACTTCTATAATCCTATTTCTCTCTTTAGTAAACTTTTCTACCCATTTAGGGTTATAATCACGAATAGTAACAGTTGGTTTTGTCATCTTATTATCCTTATCTCTTTTCTGTTCCATCACCACTTGTTATTTTAGCCTTTCACTAGATTGAAAAAAGGAATCCATCATATAATTTTTCGCCATTAGGTAAGCTGTTACAGTAAATAGCTGACTTTTCACTTCATTTCCTAATAATTGATTACCAAAATGATCGAAATCCAACACCCTAACTTTCATGTTCTCCGTATCATCTAGGTCTTGTTCTTGTGATTTAAACGCTTCCAATATTAGAAAAGTTTTTATTTTATTATTTTGTGTAGCTGGATTAACATAATATTCACCTAAGAAAATAGGTTTTTGCAACGAAGAGTATCCCGTTTCCTCCTTCACTTCTCTGATCAAACCTTCCTCATGTGTTTCTTTCCCCTCTCTTTTTCCAGCAGGTACTTCTAAGAAGAAGTCTCCTCCTGCATGACGATATTGCTCTACCAGTACAATCTGATTCTCATTCGTTATGACAACCCCATTCACCCAATCGGAGTATTCATTCACATAATATTCATCAATCACTATCCCATTTGGAAGTTCGCAGCTATCTTTTCTAATATTCCCAAATCGACTTTTATGTAAATACTCTGTTTTTAATGTTTTCCATTTATCCATTGTTCTCCTCCAAACAAATATTCATTAAATTTCTTGTATCATCTCTACCCGATTACCAAAAGGATCTCTAAATTCAAAACGTTTGAAATTTGGAATTGGTACGGAATCAAATATTTCAATATGATGCTGTCCCAGAACCTCTCGCCAATAATCAACATCTTCTACTTGGTAAGCCAAATGTGCTTTGGTTTTAGTTCTGTCCACCCCATCTTCCGTTCCTACATGTACATCTCTATCACCAACTTTTAACCAGAATCCTCCACGGCCTTTTAAGGCTTCAGGCTTTTCAACTTCAGGTAAACCTAGTACACTACAATAAAAGTTTTTCCCTTCTTCTTCTGCACCTTTTGGAATCGTAATTTGTGCATGATGTAATCCTAGAATCATTTCAATTCCTCCTGAAAATAAGTTTTTGTTCCACAAGCTAAAAGAAAAATCATTATAGCATATGAATCAGAATCATGTATTAACTTTTCATAGGCTTTTTCAATGCTTTGAAATTCATCGTCCGTTAAGATACCATGTTTGTAAAAGGCTTCAAATCTCTTTGGATGAAATTGCTGCTGAAAGCCTTCTAAACCAACTAAATGCCTCTAAAACGATATCAGAAATTCCCACTCCAATGTTTTCTTGGTTTGAATTATAAGTTGAATGTGAGATATTTATTTTGGATCCCTCCAGTTCTAATCAAAGAAACCTACTAGATATGCTAATCCCATAAACACTACCCAAACTAAAATAGGTAACCCTAAACTTTTTAGCGCATGACTCCATTTATTTAGATTCTTTCCTCGTATTAAATAATCTGTTATAAAAAATATACCAGCTGCCAGCAAACTATACCAAAGCAAGATCAGCCCAAAAAGAATGTGTAAAATAAACGAGTAATATATTTTTAGATGTTCTCTCGTGCATTTCGCTATTAAACGTGCCACTACATCACTGATGATAGAAGTGACCGTTCCATAAACTAAAATGACAGGAAAACTGTACATCAAGTAAGCTGGTATAACTATAGTGAAGGCTTCTATATATTCGCCAACCGTTTGCATGTTTCCACCAAGTGGAGTAGGTACAAAGATGGCTAGAATGATCGCATATAAGGATCCGGAAACAGAAGCGGCCACTATTTTTCTAGCTATTTGTATTTCTTCTTTCCATATCATTGTCCATCAGCCTTTTTCTTGTCTAGTCTCACACGAGCGTTCCATTGCCTTTAACAAACTTAGTATACCATTATCTCCATTAATTGGAAACCTGCCTTTTGAAATGTTTGAATAAGGCTAGAATAGTTGAATAGTAATAGATATATTTGTAGAAAAATGCACAAATGTAGGTTTTCAGCATCGTTTTTTGTCACTCCCCTCCTCTTTTTATCCTAATAATACATAAAAATTTGCTATTATATGAAACTTTTTACAGCAGGAATTCGTCTAACAGTAATGAGGGATTATGTGCAAAAACACACCAAGATAAATCCACACTTCTTTTTTTTGCAATTATCTTCATCATGACTCAATCATTGATTCAATAAGAAACAAGAACAGGGGGAAGGAAATGAATTTTTTCAAACGTGGTTTATTAAGTATTACTAGAAGAAAGGGAAAATCTCTAATTTTACTTGCTGTCCTATTTATTTTAGGAAATGTGATAGCAGGAGCCATCTCCATTTCACAAGCGACAGCTAATGTCGAAGAATCTATTAAAGAACGACTCGGAACAGGTGCAACACTTGAGCTAGATTATGAAGCACTTGATAGTATGGATGAATCAGAAATGATGAATTTCGAGATTCCAAATTTAGGTGAGGAATTAATTAATCAAATTGGTGAACTTCCTTATGTTAAATACTATGATTATAATACCACAACCTTCTTAGCTTCTGAGGAAATCGAAAGCTATAATCCGATGATGGAAGAAGCAGAAGGAGAAGTCGAAATGGCAGGGATGGGGCCACAATTTCAACTAAAAGGAGTCAATTATGCCCCACTACTTGATATTGAAGAAGGTAAAAGTGAACTTGTCGATGGGCGCGTCTTCACAGATGAAGAGATTGAAAATGGAACGCCTGTAGCAATTATTTCTAAAAAACTAGCAGATTTGAATAACCTTCAGGTTGGTGATACCTTTTCCTTATCGAACCAAATATATGAATTTAGTGAATCTGGCGAAGAAGAAGTGTTAGATTCTCGAGACGTACCATTAGAAGTGATTGGTATTTTTGAACCTAAAACCGTGAATAGTGATTCCGAAAACCCTGAAGAATTCGATTACATGGATATGGATTTTCAAAATACGATCTATGTAGCCAATGCACTTGTTTCACAAGAAATGGAATTTGCAGTTGGCGACATGCCAGAATATGAAGATTATTACGTACCATTCTTTGTATTAAATGAACCGGAAGATGCAGAAGCTTTTGAAGAAGAAGTAAGTCCATTACTACCAGAACTATTTATTGTTCGCCATGCAAGTGATTCGTATGATTCGATTGCTGCACCAATTGAATCTATGTCTAACTTATCGAAATATGTTTTGATTGCTTCCGTTATCACGACCATTCTTATTATCGGTTTAGTAGTCTTACTATTCCTTAGAGATCGCAAACGCGAATTAGGCATCTATCTTTCACTTGGTGAAGCTCGTATGCGAGTGGTAGGGCAAATTATTACGGAAGTATTGATTATTTCCATTATTGGGATGACACTATCTTTATTTACTGGAAATCTATTAGCGCAAACCGTTTCTGATTCTTTGATTGATAATGACAATAATCAAAGAGAAGATGAGATTTATTACTACACAGAAATGCAAACAGATCTCACAACAGAAGATGTAATAGACGCTTATGAAGTGAGCTTAACAGGAGACTTTATTTTACTATTTTATGCCGTGGGAATTATCACGATTCTTCTATCAACCGTGATTCCTTTAATTTATATTATTCGATTAAATCCTAAAAAAATAATGATGTAAGAGGAGGTTAAACAGATGATCTTAGAAGCAAAAGACTTGAATTATTACTACCAAGACGGTGAAAGTCGTCGTTTTGTCTTAAAGAATACTAATGTTTCCTTTGACAAAGGAAAATTTTACACGATATTAGGACAATCCGGGTCTGGAAAAACAACGCTGTTGTCTTTACTTAGTGCAATGGATACGCCACACAACGGAGAAGTTGTTTTCGACGGAAAAAACATTCTAGAAATTGGACATGATAATTATCGCAGAAATAAAGTGGGTATTATTTTTCAAAGCTACAACCTGATACCAACCTTTACCGCTGTTGAGAATGTATTAGTTTCTATGTCCATTACCGAAAATGAATTACCGGATGACCACAAAACTGTTGCATATAATTTGTTAGATTATATTGGCATTTCCCAAGATAAAGCAAATCGTACGGTTAATAAACTGTCAGGTGGAGAGCAGCAACGTGTGGCAATTGCACGGGCGCTATCTACTAACGTTGAACTAATTCTTGCCGATGAGCCTACCGGAAATCTAGATGAAGAAATGGAACAGGAAATCATCGATATTTTTAAGAAATTGGCGCATGAGCATGAGAAGTGTGTGATTATGGTTACGCATTCCAATGATATTGCGGAACAGTCTGACCAAACATTTTATTTAAAGAAAGGCGTCTTGAATACCAATGAGTGATTTTCTTTCTAATTTTGACAAAGATAATTACGATAAACTGCCTAAAGAAAAAAAAGAGCCATCAACCAGTAATGAGAAACCAGACCAAGAGCTGCCTAAGGAAGAATCGTTTCCTACTGAGCAAAAAAGCGTGAGAAATCCTTCGCGTGACAACCATGAACATATTGAAATCGATCCAGATTACCAATGGAAGAAACGCAAGAAATTAATTATTTATATTGCTCTTGGAGTTCTTGCATTATTGTTAATTGCCTTCTTATACTACAGCATTCGCTATGTCGATATGGAGGATTTTGTTGGCGGGCCAGTTGCCGATGCAAGAGCATGGGCAGATGAGAACGATATGGAGATAGAATTAACGCAGGAACACAGTATGGAATATGATGCTAATCAAATTATCGAACAAGGCTTAGCAAAAGGAAAAAAGGTTAAAAAAGGATCAACGATTACCCTAACCAGTAGTATTGGCGCAGATCCAGAAGAGCATATCGAATTACCTGAATTTTCCGAAATGACTAGAAGCGAAGTCGAGGCTTGGAAGGAAGAAAACAGAGCAGAAAACTTACAAATTGTTACGGAGTTCAGTGAGGAAGTGGAAGAAGGAGAATTCACCCGCTTCGTTATGAGAGATGAAGATATAAGCGAAGAAGAGTATCGACGCCAAGATAATGCAAGTGTTTATTTCTCCAAAGGGGAAGAAGTCTTTGAAGAAGATATAGAAGTACCTGATTTTGTTAATAAAGGTAAAGAAGAAGTAGAGCAATGGGCTGATACCAACGAAATTGAAATAACCTACAAAGAAGAAGCATCCAATGACATTGAAGCTGGTTTAGTTAGTAAGCAAAATATTGATCCTGAAACAATGATTGCCAAAAAGGACGAAATGGAAGTCACGATTTCACTTGGAAAATCTGTTGAAGTACCGAATTTTGCGTCGCTCTCCATGGAAGAGGCGGCAAGCTATGAAGGTCTATCCGTAACAGTGAGACAACGATTCCATAATAAAGTAAAGTACGGAAATTTAATCGCCCAATCTATTGAACCAGGAACAGAATTAACCGATCAGGATAATAAAAGTATTACTGTCACTTACTCAGAGGGCAAACCATATTTAAGAGATTACCGCGGACAATTAGAAGGAGATTTACCACGTCTGTTCTATGAGGACTATCAATCTAAAGGAGCAGATATCTCCTACATAGTTAAATATGTCGATGCACCTGAAGTGAAGGGTACAATTGTCGGGATGAGCAACTTTAATTCCTTTGTTTCCATGGACTACACCGTAGAAATTCGCGTAAGCAACAATAAAGACGCTGATCCTGGATCCTTTGACAGCCCAGGAGGAAATGAAGCACCTGAAGAAATCGAAGAAGAGTTAAGTCCGGAAACAGAGGATTCTGAAGAGGAGCAGGTCGAAAAATAAGAAAAATCTCCTAATAGTAGTGAACCTACTATTAGGAGATTTTGATCAAAGCATTACTAAGGTCTATCTTGGAAAAAGCTATCATATTCCATCCTCTTCGCTATTTCCGCTGCAACGTTTCTTCCATAAATACGCGAAATAAGATAAAAAGACATATCAATTCCTGCTGAGATCCCTCCAGAAGTAATAACCTTCCCCTCATCTATAAACTTTACATTACGCTGAACAGCTACCAATGGAAACTCCTTTGCCAATCTGTCTTGGTCCATCCAATGTGTCGTTGCCTTCCTTCCATTTAATAATCCTGCTTTAGCTAAGAGTAATGCTCCTGTGCATACAGATGCGATACATTCGACTTGTGAGTATCGCTGATTAATCCACTCAATCAGGTTAGAATTATTTATTTCAATTTCTTCTGCACCGTAACCTCCTGGCACAACCAAAATATCTAATGCAGGATGATTATGAAAATTATAATCCGGGCTCACCTTCAGACCATTTTTGGCTTTAATCATTTCTCCATCTTCTGAAATAGTGATCACGTTAAGAGCCTTTGTATCTAAATCCGTTTTCGTTGTTAATGAAAAAACTTCAAATGGCCCTGCAAAATCCAATACCTCTACTTCATTAAATAGTAAAATACCAACTGTACGTTGTGACATATTTCTCTCCACTCGTTTCACTGAATTTATGTATCATGCCATCAAAAATTTTCTGACCTCTCATTATCTTGTATTTCTCCGTTTATCCAATCGGAAAACAATATCCTCTATATTCAAATTTTTTAGTAAACCCTAACTTCTCAGCAACCGCAACAGATGGACTATTGTCTACCATGCAATCCCAATATGGTATTTCATTTTTCTCGAAACATTCTTGCACAAAAAGATGAGCAGCCTTTTGTGCTAACTTTTGGCCTTGATGCTCTTCTACTGTTTCGATATTTATGCACTGAAGTTTGTTAGCAACAAAACCAGAAAAACAAATACTGACGATCTGATAATCATAAACCATACAATAACCAATACCTATTTCAAAAAAACGTGAAGATGAAGTCCAAAACTCTGAAATATTGGTTTGTAAGAATTCCATATTTTCAATCGCATTATTTTCATAAAGCTCCTTATCTATTTTCATCATTTGATATTGGTGATCCATGATTGGCTCATTGTCTGCTCTATAGTTCGCTTGGGAGAGCTGATATACTCGTTGATTCCAACTTTCTAATTTTCGGTGCTTAAAGATGTTTTCTATCACTGGGTTCCATTCCGGATGGTGTGCTATTATTTCTAGATCATTCAATCCTTGCATTTTTGCTTCGGGGAAAATATTTTTCTCTATGAAGTGGTCTAATTGTTTTCTAAACACCACGTTTTTCTCATTGCCTAATGAACCTCTCATCACTAAAGTGACGAGTTTCTAATGTATCAACTTCAACCGATGCTTAACATTAGTGGGCGGGACACGACGCCCTCTATCCCCTCGGCAAAAGCGTTAGGGACTACTTTTCTTATGATATTTCCCGCTGCATTCACATCAGCGTGGATATAAGTGTTCTCTTTGGTCCGATATAACCCTCGTTTTACT
>NZ_WJEB01000052.1:0-18919 GCF_010994085.1 Gracilibacillus saliphilus
TACACCAGGAAATTATAAATTTTTCGGATCTGGATAACATGTATAATTGCAAGGGCTATAAACACACTCCTTGTAAATTCTTCTACTATGTACTTGAAAAAAGATTAAAAACTAGGAAATCCGTACATACTGTTAAAGGTGATGTCCATGTATCAATATTTAACGATCTATTTATGCTGGGTGTTGTGGTGTTTTGTTACTTTTTTTATGTCGAAACAAGGAAAGCGCACCACCTATTCGATTGTATTACTGTTATTTTTAATATTTCTACCTTATGAAATTATTATCATTGATTTGCCAATGAATGTTTCTTTCCTGTTTCTATTAATTTATAGTGTTTTTACTACTATTCAAAGCAAATTGAGCTTTAAAAAGTATTTTTTGATTCTATTTTTCAGTTATTTATATGCTATTTATTTTATTTGGCGAATTACAAGTCCGATTCTAAATGACTTTGCTTTTATTACCATTGCAGTTATAAGTGGATTTTTATTGTTGCAACTTTCATCCAAAAATATTCATCAACAAATAATCATTCTAATTGCAGGTGTCAGCTTTGGTCAATTTATGTACAGCATTATATGCCGAAGTTATTACTTACAATATACGATTAATGAAACACATTTTTTCAGTATCTTATTATCTATCCTATTACTCATTGCTATCCAACATAGCTGGGAATATTTAATTAATAAAATAGAAAACATAGTAAGAATAGTGGAATTTAAAAAGAGGTGGAATTCGTGAATGAATATACATATCCGATTTTATTTGGAATTACGATTGGTACAATTGCTCGATTTATTATGTTAAAAACTGATTACCGACAATACCCCACCTATTTACATGGAAAAATAATTCATTTGGCGCTTGGGTTTATAGCGGCAAGCCTTGGAGCAGTTGCTGTTCCAGCGTTAATGGAAAAAGAGTTTACCGCAGTTACGTTTTTAACCATTGCGGCATCTCAGTTTAGAGAAGTCCGCAATATGGAAAGAGAGACGCTTACAGAAATGGACAGTTATGAGTTAGTTCCGAGAGGTAATACATATATTGAGGGAATAGCGATTGCGTTTGAAAGTAGAAATTACTTAGTGATTTTCACTTCATTATTGGGAACGCTAGCGTATTTAGTGTGGAATATATATGTCGCCATTGTAGTTTCTATATTGTGCTACCTCATTATTCGTAAGTATATGAGTGGATCAACACTCGGAGAGATTGTGGATATAGAGCATGCTCCAGTATCATTTGATGGTGCAGGGTTGTATGTGGATAATATTTACATTATGAATATCGGTTTACCAGAGCGCCAAGAAGAAATTTTAAAATATGGCATGGGTTTCGTGATAAAACCGAAAACATTTGATGTTCGTTCTTCTATTGCAAATTTAGGTCAACGTCAGGCGATACTACATGATATTTCCGTTTCATTAGGAGTTTTTCGAGATTCTGGTACGCCTGCTTTAGTTCCGCTTATTAAACGTGATTTAGATGATGGCCGTATTGGGGTATTTATCTTGCCTCAAAACAAAGACTTAAATCAGGCTATAAAGGTGCTTCATTCAGTTCCAGTTTTAGAAAATGCCGTTCGAATGCCATCTGAAGCTAATACGCAAAGTAAGGAGTGAAGTTGATGGAATTAGAAAAAGCGATTCTAGCCACAATCACTACTAATTCAAATAAGGTAACAGCAGGTGCATCGATCTTTATTTGCGAGAATAAGGAAGAAATGGACAAGGTAGCTGCCAATTTAGAAGCAATTTTAGACGGGATTAGTCATGCACTTAGTGATGAATTATATATTATCGTGAAACATTGACGGGTGAACGGTAATTTTATTATGTTAACAAATATATATTAACTTGTTTTATTTATATTAATTGTGGTAATTTAGTAAAGTGAAACGATAGAGGAACATTTTAGAAATCAATAATAGGAAGGATGTGCCTTCATGAGAAGTTCAGTTGTAGCAATAGTTGGAAGGCCAAATGTTGGAAAATCAACTATTTTTAATCGATTAGTCGGGGAAAGAATATCAATTGTGGAAGATGTTCCTGGAGTAACCCGAGATCGAATTTATGCAGAAGCAGAGTGGTTAAACACCACTTTTCGTTTAATAGACACTGGTGGTATTGAAATTGGCGATGAACCGTTATTAATTCAAATGCGTGAGCAAGCAGAAGTCGCTATCAGAGAGGCTGATGTTATTATATTTCTCGCAAATGGAAGAGAAGGGATTACAGCGGCTGATGAAGAGGTTGCTAAGATTCTGTACAAATCAAATAAACCTGTCGTATTAGCAGTAAATAAAGTAGATAATCCGGATATGCGGGAGCAGATCTACGAATTTTATGCTTTAGGATTTGGAGAGCCTCATCCCATTTCAGGAACACATGGATTAGGATTAGGGGATTTACTGGACAGTGTTGTTAACCTTTTTCCTGAAAGAGAGAATGAACCAGTAGATGAAGATGTTATTCATTTCAGCCTGATTGGTCGACCAAATGTAGGGAAATCCTCTTTGGTTAATGCCATTTTAAATGAAGAACGGGTTATAGTTAGTGATATTGCTGGTACAACGCGTGATGCGATTGATACCAATTTCAGTAAAGACGATCGTGACTTTGTCATTATTGATACAGCCGGCATGAGAAAAAGAGGAAAAATCTATGAAACTACCGAAAAATACAGTATTTTAAGGGCATTAAAAGCTATTGAACGATCGGATGTTGTTCTAACCTTAATTGATGCTGAAACAGGTATTATTGAACAAGATAAAAAAATTGCAGGCTATGCACATGAAGCAGGAAAAGCAGTTGTGATTGTTGTTAACAAATGGGATACGATAGAACAGCATGATCAAGCAATAAAAGAATTTGAGGATAACGTAAGAGCCCATTTTCCATTTTTAGATTATGCACCAATTGTGTACTTGTCAGCGAAAACGAAAAAAAGGATTCACACGCTTTTACCAAATGTGGTACAAGCCAGCGAAAACCATACAAAACGTGTTGAAACGAATGTTTTAAATGATGTCATAATGGATGCACTAGCAATAAATCCAACACCAACAAAACATGGGAAAAGGTTGAAAGTGTTATATGCAACTCAAGTCGCGGTTAAGCCACCAACTTTTGTTGTGTTTGTTAATGAGCCGGAACTCATGCACTTTTCATATGAACGATTCCTAGAAAATCAAATACGTGAAGCGTTTGGTTTTGAGGGTACTCCGATAAAAATTTATGCTCGCAAGCGAAGTTAGAGGTGAATGAGATGTCAAAAGTAGCTGTTCTAGGTGCAGGTAGCTGGGGTACAGCACTTGCAATGGTTTTATGTGATAACCATCATAATGTAAGGCTCTGGACACATAACCCAGATCAAAAAAAAGCGATGGAACTCGAAAGAAAAAACAAAAAATATTTACCTAATATTGAACTCCCAGCATCATTAGCAATTTATGATGATCTCAGTCAAGCAATTGAACAAGTAGAAGCAATTGTATTAGTTGTGCCAACAAAAGCAATACGAGAAATTTGCCAAAAACTGAATCATGTCTTAAATCATAAAGTAGTTATCATTCACGGCAGTAAAGGGATTGAACCTGATAGTCATTATCGTATTTCACAAATGATTAAAGAAGAGCTGTCCCAAAGTTTATACGATGATGTTGTGGCACTTTCAGGACCAAGTCATGCTGAAGAGGTGAGTGTGAAGCATCCTACGACATTGACAGCTGCTTCAGAAAATGGTGAATTGGCCGCATTTACACAAGATTTATTTATCAATCAGTATTTTCGAGTGTACACAAGTAAAGATATTATTGGGGTAGAACTAGGTGGTGCACTAAAAAATATTATCGCTTTAGGTGCCGGAATATCCGACGGACTAGGTTATGGTGACAATGCAAAAGCAGCGCTTATCACCAGAGGTTTAGCCGAAATTTCACGGTTAGCGACCATTAAGGGTGCGAATCCATTAACATTTATCGGTTTATCAGGAGTTGGTGACCTTATTGTTACTTGTACAAGTGCGCACAGTCGTAATTGGCGAGCGGGTAATATGTTAGGTAAAGGAATTCCATTACATGATATTTTGCGTAAAATGGGCATGATCGTAGAGGGAATTCGTACGACTGAAGCAGTCTACCAGTTGGCGAAGAAAGAAAATATCGAAATGCCGATAACTACTGGTATATATGACGTAATTTATGAAATAAGATCACCAAAAGAAGTAGTTGACGATCTCATGACTAGAAACCGAACAAATGAAGTAGATGATATTTCATCCTTACTTCTAAATAGGTATATGGATTAACTGTTTAACTCCTCCGTGCATACTATAAGAATGACTATAGTAGTTAGGAGGAGTTAATTTGAGTGACTTTAAACAAAACATGTTTGATCAGATTCAAAAAAATTCCAATGTCCAGCCTGATCAAATTATGAAAGTGGCACAATCTGTTCAAAATGCGGATTTTTCTGATGAAAAGACAGTAAGAAAATTAGTCAAGCAATTAGCCAAACTTTCTGGAAAACCTGTGTCAAAACAAAAAGAAGAAAAAATTGTGAAAGCAATCACAAGCAATAATATGCCTAAAGATATGAATTCGTTAAGTAAATTGTTTAAAAACTAACATTATAGGCACATGAGGATGCAAGGTCTTATTGCTTCGCATACAATAAATCGCACAAGCATTCACTTTCAGGGTGATGATGGGTATTTATTTAGTCACAACCGGAGTAGATTTTGCCCCTACTACTTCGGTTTTTTTGTACTTTAGGAAAATATTAAATATTCCTTAGTCTCTGTTGTTGCTAAAATAACCGTGTTTGTATTCGGGCTTTCCTCTTTTTTAAAAAATTATGTTATAATATGTAACGATGTATATAATTATGTAGAAATCGTAAGAAAGGATGAATGTCAGTTGTCAGATCCATTAATGAAAATGTGGATATCGTTTGGAGGCATGGGCGCACTTATATTATCCATGGTATTAATTGTACTTAGCAGATATAAATTAAAAGGGATTTTATCAGGTATTGTGGCATTTGTTGCCTATAGCTGTTTAATTATAGGTGGCATTATCATTACGTTAGTAGTTATTAGCGGGCCATCATCCTGATAAGGAGGAAAGACAAATAACAATGGTACATAAACTTATCGTATTTACTTTTAGTTTGATTTTGCTGACAGGTTGCATGTATCCATCAGAAAATCTCAGCGAAAATCAAATTTCAAATGATACTCAACTACAGTTAGTTCAAAATGCAATAGATCTCTACGCAGAACAAAATAATGGTATTCTACCGATTGTAACCAAAGAAAGTGATACACCCTTATATCAAAAATACCTTATTGATTTTAGTTTGTTAAAGCAACAAGGACTTATTCAATCTATTCCTGGAACAGCTTTTGAAAATGCCGGGAGTTATCAATATGTCTTAGTTGATGTGGAAGAAAATCCAACAGTTAAAGTAATTGATTTACATTTAACAGATGAGCTAAGATCCATCCAACAACGGTTAACGATATACCGAGATGAACATACATATCCACCATTTGGAGACAAAGTTGAAGGTGGTGTATACGAACTAGATTATGAGGAGCTTAATTTAGATGCGGCACCAAGTGTAAACAGTCCGTATTCTGAGAATCGTTTACCAGTTTATATTAGTACGGACGGTAATCTATTAATTGATTACCGAATGGAGCTGTACCAAGCTTTACAAGAAAAAAATCACACCTATAAAAACGGGGATGATATCAGACCTATCCTTATTGAGGATCATCCCGTTGTTCCTGCATACAGTATTCCATTTACAGTAGAAGATAATGAGCCAGTATTTGCACCAGAAATAGAAGAAGGATGGTAAATGAGCATATGTTAGAAAAAAACTTATCCTAGGATAAGTTTTTTCTATGTCTTAAAGAAAACGCTTAAACTGCGAAATAACGCGTCCAGTAAATCGGGGATGGATTTAGGACATTTGTTCCGTTATTCAACGATAATAAAGCTGATTTTCACCAAAAGTAACTGAATAAGGGATTAGATATGTCCGCAAACACCGAAATACTTGTTTTATTCTCTCAAATAACGCACTAAACGTTCCTTCAACAAACGTTATCATCGAAGAAATTTTCAGTAGTTTACAGTAGTTATCTGCCTTGATTCAGATAAGCTGTACGCTGTTGTATGGTTAATTGTTACTTTTTTCTCTAAAAACGCAAACAAAGCCCTCTGTGACCAGAATTTTGCTTTTTAACTGGGTTATTAAGCAGTTGTGTCAAAAGGGCATTATTGTTGAAAAGATTCTCTTCTATGAAAGCTTTTCTAATTTTTGTGAATAAACTAGTTCTTTACCTCATATGTTGAAGTTAGAACTGGATAATCCATAGGCGCTATATCAGGAAAAGTTTATTTATTATGCGAATATTTAGCATAAATTAATAGGACAACATCATAGAATAGAATTGTCAAAGATTCGAAGGAATGATGAGGTCGAATAGATCGGGAGGGGATCATTTGGAAAGGGTAGATATCTTCAAGGATATTTCAAAACGGACGAATGGTGATATTTATTTAGGAGTTGTTGGAGCAGTTCGGACCGGTAAGTCTACTTTCATTAAGAAATTTATGGAAAAGACAGTCTTACCAAACATGCCGAATGAAAGTGATCGATTGAGAGCGCAGGATGAATTACCACAAAGTGCAGCTGGAAAAACAATTATGACAACTGAACCGAAATTTGTTCCTAATCAGGCAGTGTCGTTAACAGTTGAGGAGGGATTAGATGTTAATGTCCGATTAGTAGATTGTGTAGGATATACTGTTAATGGCGCACAAGGTTTTGAAGATGAAAATGGTCCACGCATGATTCATACACCTTGGTACGAAGAACCTATACCTTTTCATGATGCAGCCGAAATCGGAACAAGGAAAGTAATTCAAGAACACTCTACAATGGGAATTGTCGTAACAACTGACGGTAGTATTGGTGAAATACCAAGAGAAGACTATGAAGACGCAGAATCACGTATTGTAGATGAATTAAAAGAAGTCGGTAAACCATTTATTATGATTATTAATTCCGTACAACCTTATAATCAAGAAACGGAATTGTTAAGGCAAGACCTTACAGAAAAGTATGATATTCCAGTTCTATCCATGAGTGTGGAAAGCATGACTGAGCATGATGTTAATAATGTATTAAGAGAAGTACTTTACGAGTTTCCAGTGCTTGAAGTCAATGTTAACTTACCTAGTTGGGTATTAGTTTTAGATGAGTCACATTGGTTAAGACAAAATTATCAACTCGCTATCGAGGAAACGGTTAAAGATATAAGAAGGTTAAGAGATGTTGACCATGTAATCGGTCAATTTGATCAATTTGATTATATTCAGCAAGCTTCTTTAGCAGGAATTGAGATGGGGGAAGGAATAGCAGATATTGACCTTCATGCTCCAGATGAATTATACGATCAAGTATTAAAAGAAATCGTTGGTGAAGAGATTAGAGGGAAAGATCACTTACTACAATTGATGCAAGAATTTACCAATGCTAAAAAAGAGTATGATCAAATCGCTGAAGCATTAAAAATGGTAAAACAAACTGGATATGGGGTAGCAGCTCCGGCTTTAACGGATATGGCATTGGAAGAGCCTGAAATTATTAGACAAGGTTCAAGATTTGGAGTTCGTTTGAAAGCTGTAGCACCGTCGATTCACATGATAAAAGTAGATGTGGAGTCAGAATTTGCGCCGATTATCGGTACCGAAAAACAAAGTGAAGAATTAGTCAGATATTTAATGCAAGATTTTGAAGAAGATCCATTATCTATTTGGCAATCCGATATTTTTGGAAGATCATTAAGTTCAATCGTTAGAGAAGGTATTCAAGCAAAGCTATCACTTATGCCTGAAAACGCTAGGTTTAAATTAAAAGAGACTCTAGAACGAATCATCAATGAAGGTTCAGGTGGATTGATCGCTATCATTTTATAAAGAAGATTGAAAAAGCGTTAATGTATCAACATTACGCTTTTTTATTTTGTTTAAATTCAAATTTTATGGTAATAATAGGTAATGTGGATGAAACTTACGTCCTAATTACTAAAAATATTATAATATCAACGTTTGAAAACACTTGCATCCCGAAAAAACATATGATAACATTCTTGATAACTTAGCACGAAATGGAGAAAATAATAATTTTTTCTCTATGAAATGCGAATAATTGTTGAATTATCTTTCATTCTCAGTTATTATAAGCCTTGTCATCATTTGATGGATGACAATTAGCTATAAGTAATTCTTTGAAAGAAGTTTATAGCTTTTATTGGGAGGAGGTGAATATCATGAACAAAACAGATCTAATTAATGCAGTTGCAGAAAAAAGTGAACTTTCTAAAAAAGATGCAACAAAAGCTGTAGATGCAGTTTTTGAATCTATCATGGATTCACTTAAAGATGGAGACAAAGTTCAATTAATTGGTTTTGGTAATTTTGAGGTACGCGAGCGTGCTGCACGTAAAGGGCGTAATCCACAAACTGGGGATGAAATCGAAATTCCAGCAAGCAAAGTGCCTGCTTTTAAACCAGGTAAAGCCCTTAAAGATATCGTAAAATAATATGGTATTACATATGGGCAAGAGAGGGTGCAGATTGCACCCTTTTTTCATACCAACTATCCTAATTTTTCCTCTGAAATTATTCCCTTTCATAAAACACAAGTTTTATCTATCCTGTAAGATGTAAACTTATGATATACTATGTTAATATAGAATAGGATTTTGAAGAATTGTGGTGAATTTGATGACATACATAGACACAATTAATTATTATACAAACTTAATAACGCAAACCATTAACCAAAGCTTCTTGAATAAACATTTAGATGAACCAGAGATAGAAGTACATAAATTGATTACTCTTCATGAATTAGTCCAAGATAAACCAAATTACGAGGAATTAGTTCAGACAACCATGTTAGTTCAAATAGCGTTGAATACACATGATAAAATCAGCGTTGATTTTGAAGAAGAAAATATAAGGGAACAGCAACTTACAGTATTGGCAGGAGATTACTATTCAGGTATCTATTATCATTTATTAGCAAACCATAATAATTTACCGTTCATTCGTTTGCTTGCAGATGGGATTAATGAAATGACCCAAGCTAAAATTGCTTTTTATTATACCTATTTTAATGATCTAGATAATTTTCTTGCCGAATATAAAGAAATTGAGAGTAAACTGATAGAGAAAGTAGCTGAGTTTGTTAATAAAACAGAACAGCTACCGTATATAACTACTTGGCTTATGGCAAAACGTCTAGAATTTGAATTAATACAATTACGAAACGATAAGCGAACCTTTTTCCATAAATTAATTATAGGAAATGTACAAAGCATACATAAGAATGAGCAATTGGAGAAAGAAATGCGCCAACAATTAATGAAAATTAATCACGATTTAGATAAAATAATAGCTGATAATAAGAAAAACTTAACATTTCCAAAAGATTTAAATTTTTTTAATTATTATACGTTACAGAAAAAGTGGAATATGGTGTTGGAAGAAGGATTATCACAATGACAAAACAAACAAAAGAAGAAAAAGTACATCAAGTATTTGAAAAGATTTATAATAATTATGATTTTATGAATTCGATTATTTCATTCCAAAAACATAAAAAATGGCGAAACGATGTAATGAAAAGAATGCAAGTACAACCAGGAAATAAAGCTTTAGATGTATGTTGTGGGACAGGAGATTGGGCTTTTTCATTATCAGAAGCTGTAGGAGAAAATGGTGAAGTGATTGGTCTAGACTTTAGTCAAAACATGTTATCTGTTGCTAGAGAAAGGCAATCTGATCATTCACTTAACAATCTAACCTTTATACATGGTAACGCAATGGAACTACCGTTTGAAGATAATTATTTTGATTATGTAACTATTGGATTTGGTTTGCGAAATGTTCCAGATTACTTGCAAACTTTAAAAGAAATGCACCGTGTAGTTAAACCAGGAGGTATAGTTGTATGTCTCGAAACTTCGCAACCAACTGGAATCATCTTTCGGAAATTATATTATTTTTATTTTAAAAATATTATGCCTTTATTCGGTAAGCTTTTCGCGAAGAGTTATCAAGAATATGTGTGGTTACACGAGTCTGCGAAAGACTTTCCAGGAAAGGATGCGTTAAAGCGTTTATTTGAAGATGCTGGACTTGTAAATGTCCAATATAAAAGCTATACAGGCGGTGTAGCGGCCATGCATCTAGGTGAAAAACAAGTGAAGAAATAAAGGTGAAGTCAAATGAAGCTTGCAAAAACATATGCTTTTTTAAAAAAGGATTTATCAATAATTGAAGATGCATTGGAAGAAACGGTGTATGCAGACCAACCGGTTTTGCACGAAGCGTCTACCCAGTTATTAAAGGCTGGAGGGAAAAGGCTAAGACCGGTTTTTGTATTATTAGCATCTAAATTTGGTGATTATAACCTAAACAGAATCAAAAATGTCGCCAGTTCACTAGAGTTAATTCATATGGCATCACTTGTACATGATGATGTCATTGATAATTCTGATATAAGGCGTGGTAAACCAACAGTAAAAGCGAAATGGGACAATCAGGTAGCGATGCTCACAGGTGATTATATATTCGCTAAGGCATTACAACAATTTACTGAGATAGATAAGCCTAGAGCCCATCAAATACTGGCTAAAACGATGATGGAATTGACAGTTGGTGAAATTGAACAAATTAAAGATAAATATAACCTAGATCAAAATTTCAGGACCTATTTAAGACGAATAAAAAGAAAGACAGCTCTGTTAATATCCTCTAGCTGTCAGTTAGGTGCTATTGTGGCAAACACGGATAGTGAAACAGAGAAAGCTCTATTTCGTTATGGGTATTTTATGGGAATGTCTTATCAAATTATCGATGATATATTAGATTTTACTGCTTCCGAGAAAGAATTGGGAAAACCAGCTGGTAGCGATTTGATTCAAGGAAATATTACACTACCTGTATTATATGCTATGGAAAATCCGGCTATTCGACGAGAGTTGCAAGATGTCTTTGCAGATAGCAGTAATATAAGTCCTAAACTATTGAGCCCTATCATCTCAAAAATATCAAAATCTGACGCCATTACAAGAGCTAGAGAAGTGAGTGACCAATATCTTAAGAAAGCATATGATTCTCTTAACTTATTACCAGATAATCAAGCAAAAGAAGCTTTAGCTAATATTGCTAATTACATAGGAAACAGAAAAATATAACGAGGTGAATATGATGGAACAGACATTTTTAATGATCAAACCAGATGCTGTACAACGTAATTTAATTGGTGAAATAGTGACTAGATTTGAAAGAAAAGGGTTCAAATTAGTTGCTGCGAAACTTATGACCATTTCGGAACCTCTAGCAAAAAAGCACTATGCTGAACATGACGGGAAACCTTTCTTCCATGATTTAGTTTCCTTTATTACATCTGGACCTGTGTTTGCTATGGTATGGGAAGGCGAAAATGTAATTGAATCTTCTAGAAAGATGATGGGGAAAACGAATCCTCAAGAAGCTGAAACAGGTACAATCAGAGGTGATTTCGGACTAGTGATGCATCGTAATATTATTCATGGTTCTGATTCACCAGAAAGCGCAACAAGAGAAATCAATCTCTTTTTTAGGAAAGAAGAAATACAGAGCTATGGAAAAAATGTTGACTACTGGCTTTCATAGTTGCATCTGAACAGCAATATTGAGGGAGAAGAGACATGACGGATTATCAAACTTTTATAGGTCAGATATACAAGAAGACCGGCCTCGACTTATCTTTATACAAAGAGGTACAAATGAAAAGGCGTTTAACATCTTTAAGAAATAAACGAGGTTATCAATCTTTTAGCAGTTATTTTCAAGCAATCAACAAAGACCAGCAATTACTTCAGGAATTTTTAGATAAGGTTACCATCAATGTTTCAGAATTTTATCGTAATCCAGCAAGGTGGAGAGTGCTGGAAAGCAAAATTGTTCCGACATTAAAAAAAACAAAGAAGAAAATAAAAATTTGGAGTGCAGCTTGTTCTACAGGGGAGGAGCCATATACATTAGCGATTATTGCCAATCAATTCTGGAACCTAGCAGACATTGATATTCTGGCAACTGATATAGACCCTAATGTGTTAGCTAGAGCCAAGCAAGGTATTTATAATGAAAGAGCACTGCAAGAAGTACCTTCTGATATTAAAAAGAAATATTTTCATCAAGAAGGTGGTACATTTAAAGTAGATGATAAATTAAAACAGGCTATCACCTTTAAGGAACATAACCTACTAGCAGATCCTTATCCAACTCAAGTAGATTTGATTGTTTGCCGTAATGTACTCATTTATTTTACGGAAGAAGCCAAAAATTCGATTTATCATAAGTTTAGTGATGCATTAGCTGATGATGGTATTTTTTTTGTAGGAAGCACTGAACAAATATTTTCACCAGATAAATACGGGTTCAAAGTTTTGGACACCTTTTTTTATGGAAAAAAATAAAATACTTAAAAATCGGAATATTTCCACACACATTTTTCCCATGCTGTGTTATAGTAATACAAAAAATAATTTTGAGGGGGAGAACAATGCGATATTTAACTGCAGGTGAATCGCATGGTAAACAACAAACAACGATTATCGAGGGTTTACCAGCGAGAATGCCGATTACACAAGATGATATTAATGATTCGCTACTGCGCCGCCAGAAAGGCCACGGCAGAGGGAAGAGAATGCAAATAGAGAAAGATTTAGTAGATATAGTTGGTGGCGTACGTCATGGTTATACTTTAGGATCTCCTATCGCTCTAGTTGTACATAATGATGATTTTAAACACTGGATTGATATAATGGGAGAAGATCCTGTACCACAAGACCAAAATATTCGTCGGGTGGTAACTCGTCCACGTCCAGGTCATGCTGATTTAAATGGCGCACTGAAATATGGCCATCGAGATATGCGAAATATTTTAGAACGTTCGTCTGCCAGAGAAACAACTGCTCGAGTTGCAGCTGGTGCAGTTGCAAAAACATTATTAAAACAATTAGATATCAAAATTAGTGGTTATGTGAAAGAAATTGCAGGAATTAAAGCAGAAGAAAAACCGGAATTATCAATCGATGACAAGATACGTCTTTCAGAAGAATCACCTGTTCGCTGTTTAGATGAGACAGCTGGTAAACAAATGATGGATGCAATCGATCAAGCGAAAAAAGATGGGGATTCCATTGGTGGTGTTTGTGAAGTTGCTATTGAAGGATTACCCGCAGGAATTGGATCCTATGTACATTATGATCGGAAATTAGATGGTCGTATAGCCGGAGCAGTGCAAAGTATTAATGCCTTTAAAGGTGTTGAGTTTGGGATTGGGTTTGAAGCTGCTCGTAAAAATGGTAGTGAGGTACATGATGAAATTCTTTGGTCTGAAGAACGAGGCTATTACCGAAGAACGAATCGTTTAGGCGGTTTTGAAGGTGGAATGACAACCGGTATGCCAGTGATCGTAAAAGGAGTTATGAAACCAATTCCTACACTATACAAACCACTTCAAAGTGTGGATATTGAGACAAAAGAAGCTTTTAATGCAAGTATTGAAAGATCTGATTCCTGTGCTGTTCCGGCCGCAGCTGTGGTAATGGAACATGTAGTTGCATTTGAAATTGCAAAAGCGATATTGGAACAATTCCCGAACGATCAATTTCCGAAATTAAAAGAAGCAATTGATAACTATCGTGAGGAAATAAGGTGCTTTTAATGCATAGGCAGACAATAACAACTAGTACCAATCAATATGATGTTTTTGTCGGTAATGATATTTTGGGAAATTTGAAAGACTATCTACCTAAACCGTATCGAAATATAATGATTATTACGGATTCGGTGGTGAACGAGCTTTATACGGAAAAAGTTGTAGCCAACCTGCCAAATGATGCCAAGGTATCTATAAGTGTAGTTCCAACTGGAGAAGCTTCCAAAAGTATGGAGAACTATTATCAATTGCTGACAGAAGCGATTCACAATCAGTTAGATCGTAAATCGCTGATTATCGCACTTGGTGGAGGGATGATTGGCGATTTGGCGGGATTTGTTGCAGCTACTTATATGAGAGGAATTGACTTTATACAAGTTCCTACTACTATCTTAGCTCATGATAGTAGTGTAGGTGGCAAAGTTGCGATTAATCATCCTAAGGGTAAGAATTTAATCGGGAGTTTTTATCCACCGCAGGCAGTTCTTTATGATATTGATACGTTATATTCGCTACCAGCTAAAGAAAAGCGATCAGGTTATGCAGAAGTAGTGAAACATGGATTTATAAGTAACCGTACTTATCTGGAAGATATTTGGAAGGTAGACCTAACACAAGAGATTGATTCAAATGTGCTGACCGATCATCTGCAGAAAGGGATCGCTGTCAAAGCAAAGATCGTGGAACAGGATGAGAAGGAGTCAAATATTCGGAAATTTCTGAATTTTGGACATACGTTGGGTCATGCCATTGAATCGGAGCTAGGCTATGGGCAAATTACGCATGGTGAAGCAGTTGCGATTGGCATGTTATTTGCTATAAAAGTAAGTGAACAAAGATTAAGTAGTACGTTACCATATGAAACATTATATAATTGGCTATCCAAAAATCATTATCCGTTAGATTTGCCAGTGATATCAACTAAACAACTTGTTGATCGTATGAAAATAGATAAAAAGTCAGAGAATGCCACTGTTCAAATGGTATTATTACAAGAAATAGGTGTGCCGGTAACAGAAGATATACCAGATCAAGACCTCACCAATCTTCTTGAAAACTTTATGAGAGAGTTGGATTCTTAATGATAAGAGGAATACGAGGAGCAACAACTGTCAAGAACAATGATGCTGAAGAAATAGTCCAGACAACAAAAGAGATGATTGAAGTGATGGCTAGAGTAAACGAAATAGATCCTGAAACAATTGCTTCAGTAATGATCTCAGTAACTTCTGATTTAAATGCCACTTTTCCAGCTAAAGCACTACGTCTTATTGATGGTTGGAAGTATGTACCGGTAATGTGTATGCCAGAAATTGATGTTCCTGGTAGTTTGCCGAAATGTATTCGTGTAATGATGACGGTGAATACATCAAAATCTCAAAAAGAAATTGAACATATCTATCTAAACGATGCAGTAAAGCTAAGGCCCGACTTACTAGAAGAAAAGTAAGTACATGTGAAAGGAGTTATGTCATTGCAAGCAAAACAAGTATTTCAAAATATGTCACCATATACACCTGGAAAACAAATAGAAGATGTCAAAAAGGAATATGGCTTAACTAGAATAGTTAAATTAGCTTCAAATGAAAATCCATTCGGCTATTCAGATAAAATAAAAGAAGCTATTCCAAATATGATTGATCACTTGGAGATTTATCCTGATGGGTATGCGACTGCGTTAAGAGAAACATTAGCTAGGAAATTAAATGTAGGAGAGAAGCAGCTTATTTTTGGCTGCGGATCAGATGAAGTTGTCGATCTCATTTGTCGCACTTATTTAGAAGAAGGAACAAATACAGTAATGGCAACTCCAACGTTTCCTCAGTATAAACATAATGCTTTAATTCAAGGGGCAAATATTGTAGAAGTCCCCTTAATCAATGGTTATCATGATTTAGAAACAATGCTAGATAAAATCAATAGCCAAACAAAAGTTGTGTGGCTTTGTTCACCTAACAATCCTACTGGTTCATTAATCAGTGGTGAGAAGTTAACAGATTTTTTAGATAGATGTTCTTCAGATGTTATGGTTGTATTGGACGAAGCTTACTATGAATACATCGAAGCTAATCAAAACCCGAAAAGTCTGGGGTTATTAAAAAAATATTCGAATTTAGTAATTTTGCGTACCTTTTCAAAAGCTTATGGTATAGCTAATCTACGTGTAGGTTATGGTATTGCATCAGAAGAGGTTGCCACCTATTTAAATATCGCGCGTGGACCGTTTAATACAACTTCGATTTCACAATTATCCGCTCTAACAGCACTTGAAGATGAAGCTTTCTTACAACGTACTTATGAAGAAAATCTCGTGAATAAAAAAGCGTTTATGAAAAGTTGTGATGAGATGGGATTAAGCTATTATGATTCAGAAGCAAATTTCCTATTTGTGAAATTACCGACTTCAGGTGATGCCTTATTTGATTATTTATTAAGAAAAGGTTTCATCGTTCGCTCTGGTGAGGCATTAGGTCATCCTAATGGCGTACGAATTACCATAGGTTCCAAAGAACAAATGAGTGAATTAGTAACAAACATGAAAGAATATTTAGCATTAATATAAAAGGAGAATAAATCGTGAAGCAAACGGTTTTGATAGCGGGTCTCGGATTAATAGGAGGCTCGCTTGCTTTAAGTATACGTGAAACAAAAGAAGTACGATTGATAGGATATGATTCCAATTATAGTACTCTGGAATATGCTAAAATGAATAAAATCGTAGATGAAGTCTACAGTGATTTTACTGAGGCCTTGCTGCAGGCAGATATTTGTATTTTAGCTGCTCCAGTTTCTGTAACAATAGACCTGATTAACCATTTGAATACTATTTCGTTAAAGAAATCGCTCATCGTGACTGATGTTGGATCTGTTAAAGGGCCGATTATAGATGCGGCAAGTAAAATTAATTCACCTCACATCGCTTTTATCGGTGGTCACCCGATGGCAGGTTCACACAAGAAAGGAATTCAAGCAGCAAAAAAACATTTGTTTGAAAATGCGATCTATGTTCTATCCCCGACAGAAAGCAGCAGTGAAGAAGATGTAGAACGATTGCAAGCACTATTAACACCTACAAATAGTAAATTTTTAATTTTAGAACCAGAAGAACATGATGAAATGACAAGTGTCATTTCCCATTTTCCGCACTTAATTGCTTCATCACTTGTTCATCAAGCTAGAAATTGGCAAAAAACGCATCCATATATACATAAGCTCGCTGCAGGGGGTTTTCGAGATATTACAAGAATTGCTTCTAGTAACCCCTTAATGTGGAGAGATATTATTTTTCAGAACCGATCCAAAATGAGTCGATTATTAGCTGATTGGATAGAAGAGATGAAACAATTAAAAGAGTTGATTGACACGGGAGAAAAAACTCAAATCCAGCAATATTTAGAGCAAGCACGCGAATATCGTGATGGATTGGATAGTAGAAAACAGGGAGCTATTCCATCCTATTATGATATATATGTGGATATTTTTGACCAACCAGGTGCTATATTGAAAGTAATTGAGTTATTAGCTAATCACGATATTAGTATTAATAATATTGAAATATTGGAAATTAGAGAAGGAATTACTGGTGTGCTACGCTTAAGCTTCCAAAATAAAAATGATCAAGAACTAAGTCAGGCTATTTTGAAGAAAAATCACTATGATACAGTGATTGAAGAATAGGAGAGGAATATCTTGTCACAAAAAGTATTAGCATTTGAACAAAAGTCGCTAACGGGTCACATTACGGTTCCTGGAGATAAATCTATTTCTCATCGAGCGGTTATGTTTGGTTCTCTTGCAGAAGGAACAACAAAGATAACGAACTTTTTAGCTGGTGAGGATTGCTTGTCAACCATCGAAGCTTTTCAAGCAATGGGGGTTTCTATTAAGCGTGAAGATAATACTGTGTTGGTTAAATCAGAAGGGGTTAATGGTTTGCAAGAACCAGTTCAACCGATTAATCTTGGTAACTCTGGAACCACCGCTCGACTGTTGATGGGAATTTTAGCAGGCTTACCTTTCCACTTTACCTTGTATGGTGATGATTCACTATCGAAACGACCGATGGACCGGATTGTCCATCCGTTACGCGAAATGGGAGCGAAAATCGATGGTCGTGAACAAGGTAGGTTACTTCCAATTGCAATAAGAGGTGGGCGCTTGTCACCGATTGATTTCAAACCACCTGTAAAAAGTGCACAGGTTAAATCAGGTGTTTTATTAGCTGGTCTTTTAACAAATGGTATAACAACTGTTGAAGAAGTAACAAAAACACGTGATCACACGGAAAATATGCTACAAGCGTTTGGTGCTGATATTAATGTGGAAGGTACAAAAATAAAAATAACAGGTAATAAAAACTTAACAGGTTGTGATATCGAAGTACCTGGAGATATTTCATCAGCTGCTTTTTTCTTGGTAGCTGCTGCTATTACAGAAGGAAGTCATGTGACTATAGAAAATGTTGGTCTGAATCAAACTAGAACAGGTATCATAGATGTCTTGAACATGATGGGCATTTCCATCGATGTTGTGGAAAAAAGAACGATTGGTGGGGAGCCTATTGGTGATATTACGGTACGGGCTTCAAAACCAAAAGCTACTGTTATAGAAGGGGATATTATCCCTCGAATCATTGATGAAATTCCCATTATTGCATTGTTGGCCACACAAGCAGCTGGTCAAACCGTTATAAAGGATGCTGAAGAATTACGTTTTAAAGAAACAGACCGGATTGAATCAGTGGTCCATACATTATCAAAGTTAGGTGCGACCATTACTGGAACAAAGGATGGAATGATCATCGAAGGCAATATCAAGCTACATGGCGGTGTAACCGAATCATTTGGTGATCATCGGATTGGTATGATGATTGCAGTTGCCTCTCTTTTAACAGATGAAAAAGTAGAATTACATGATGACGAATGTATTGCTATTTCTTATCCAACTTTTTTCGAAGACTTACACTCCTTATTATCCAACTAAACCAAAAGCTCCAAGTTTAGTATATTTCTGAACTTGGAGCTTTTTCTGCTTAGGCAAAATCCATAAACTGCGCAGTAACGAGGAAAAGGAATTGCTCTCTGTCATTCTTCACTTAGAGAGTGCATGCAAAC
>NZ_WJEB01000053.1:0-15086 GCF_010994085.1 Gracilibacillus saliphilus
ATCTGTCTACTTAGAAGGGAGCATATCAAACCACCATTCCAACTCTGCGCTTTTTTAATTCATTTATTATTCACCATCTACAACTTCTTTTAATATTTGATAAGATTTTTTTTGTTTCTCTGTATCAAATATATAAGAAACAGCCATTAGTTCATCTACTTGGTATTTCTCCTGGAAATTTGTTAATTGTTTGCGAATCGATTCTTTACTACCTAGAAGTGTAGCGCTAGACATAGACGAAGCGACTTGCTTCTCTTGCATGGTCCATAACTCATCCATATCTTCTACAGGCGGGCTTAAAGGATTTTTTGAACCTCGAACAACATTTAAGAAAAATTGTTGCATCGTAGTTGATTCAAATTTCGCTTCTTCATCCGTTTCTGCTGCAATCACGTTCAAACAAACCATCATATATGGTTTATCTAAATATTGGGAGGCTTGAAACTCTTTGCGATAAATCGAAATAGCCTCTTCCATATGTCTTGGGGCAAAATGGGATGCAAACACATAAGGCAAGCCCAGCTTTGCAGCTAAATGAGCAGAATCAGGTGATGAACCAAGAATATAAATTGGAATATTTGTGTCGAAGCCAGGAAATGCTTTGACATATCCTTGCTCTTCTTCAGGTCCAAAATAGGTTAACAATGATTGTACATCTTGTGGAAATGTATAAACTGGATCATCTTTCGATCTTCTTAAGGCACTAGCGGTTAACTGGTCTGTTCCCGGAGCTCTACCTAATCCTAAATCTAAACGTTCTGGATAGATTGTCGCCATCGTACCAAATTGCTCAGCTACTGCTAAGGGAGCGTGATTTGGCAGCATTACACCACCTGATCCAACGCGGATTTTCTTCGTATTCTCAAGTGTATGTTTCATTAACATGGTTGTCGCAGAACTCACTAATGTTGTTGTATTATGATGCTCGGCTATCCAATATCTTTCATAGCCCATTTGATCAACAGCTTGTGCCAGTTCTACCATTTGGTCAATTGCTTCTTTCGGTCCATTTCCCTTGCGAATCGGGACTAAGTTAAGGACAGAAACAGGTATATTTATATTTGTCATACTTCATTTCCTTTCTTCAATAACTTACTGTTCTATCGTAACAATAACTGTTATGGAAGAGTATTAATTTGCTTGAAGGAAATGTTCAAGTTATTGAAAGTCTTTCATCCACAAATTACCAAAATATGATATAATGCATATGGATCAAATTTAATAGGAAAGAAGCGATAAAAATGTCAGCGGAAATCAAACAATCTAAAAAAAGAAAGCCGTTATGGCTAAAAGTTCTTTTCGGCGTATTAATCGCCATTTTCGTCGCAGTGATTGGATTTGCTATTTATGCTTATTCTGTTTATGATAATGCCAAGAAAACAGTAAATGATCAGATGCACATTGATGTAGAGAGCATTGATCGTAAAGTGACCAAGGAGAAAGTAAGTGATCTTGATCCATTGAATATTTTGTTATTGGGTGTTGATAAGCGACCTGGTGAACGTGGTCGTTCGGATTCTTTAATGGTATTAACCTTGAATCCAAAGCAAGATCAAATGCAAATTCTTAGTATTCCTCGTGACACTCGAACAACGATTATTGGTCGAGGAACGGAAGATAAGATAAATCACGCCTATGCATTCGGTGGAGCTGATATGGCAATTAATACGGTGGAAAACTTACTAGATATTGAACTTGATTATTATGTTGAAATGAATATGGAAGGCCTGGTTGAATTTATTGATGAACTAGGTGGAATAACAGTTCAAAATGATCTAGACTGGGTAGATAAAGGATTCCACTATGCAGAAGGTGAGCTAAATCTAGACGGAAAACAGACATTAGGATATGTAAGAATGCGAAAACAAGATTCAAGTGGAGATTTTGGTAGAACTGGTAGACAACGACAAGTAATAGAGGCAGCAATCGATAAAGGAGCAAATATTGCTTCCGTAGGTAAAATTAATAGTTTCATAGACATATTAGGTAATAATATGGAGACTAATATGGATTTTGATGATATGCAAGATTTATTAGCTAATTATGCTAATGTTCGCCATAACACGGAAGAATATATGTTACAAGGAAGTGGCAAAAGAATTGATAGTATTTACTATTATATTGTGCCAGATGAAGAATTAGCTAAAGCTCATGATATGATTGTTGAAACAGGTACTAACTAATTGCAGTAAACCCCATCTTGAAATGAAATAACAATATGGAACCACCTCATTTCTTCGTTACATTTATAAGAGATAGAAAAAACTTCTAATCTACATAAGTTAATGTGTTTTAGGAAGGTCCGAATCTAAGTAGTCTCAAAATTTTTACATGTTCACGTAAAGAATGAAACAAAAAACAAGAACATCAAAGTAGATGTTCTTGTTTTGGTGGGAATCAGTACATCATTCAATGTTCGATGTTAATCGTTATACCCGTACTGAATCTAATTTATATCGATTCGGAAATGCCTTTCCTTTTATTTCTGATGCTTTTCCAGCGGCCCCAACTAGTATCATTTTCTTCTTGGCTAATTCTTTCGCAACATTTTTTGCCTTTGCTAGATATTTTCTAGGATCCAAAGAATCTGGCATTTCTGAAAAATGTTCTTTAATAGCTTCCGAATATGCATTCTTTAATTCTGTCGATACATTCATTTTTGCCATTCCTAATAATATGCATTGTTTTACATCATCTTCAGGTATAGCAGATCCACCATGTAGAACAAGTGGTTCATCGACAAGGTTAGCGATTTCTTCAATACGGTCGAAGTCGATATCTGGATCACCACTGTAAATGCCGTGTGCTGTTCCGATTGCTGGGGCTAATGTTGGTACACCTGTTCTATGAATAAATTCCTTGCATTCAGTTGGTACTGCTTTTTCTGCATTTTTCTCGGAAACGACTATATTGTCTTCTACACCACCTACTTTTCCAAGTTCAGCTTCTACATTTATATCAATATGTTTTGCAATATCCATCACTTGGTTTGTAAGACGTACATTTTCTTCAAAAGGATACATGGAAGCATCAATCATGACAGAAGTGTAACCTGCCCGAATACACTGAATGATTACTTCTAGATCTGTACAATGATCTAAGTGAAGTGCCATTGGAATATCATATTTTTCAGAGGCAGCAAGTGCTGTTTTTACAATACTATCAGGTCCTAAATTTTGAACTGTTCCAACAGTTGTTTGAATAATAACAGGTGCATCTATCTCCGCTGCTGCTTCGGCAACTGAGTAAAGCATATCGAATGAGTGAACATTAAAAGCGACAATTCCATAACCGGACTTTCTAGCTTCTTGTAGCATTGGTGTGGATGATACGAGTGTCATATGATTCTCCCCCTAGGTAAAATTATTATGCAAAGGCTCCTAAGAGCTCTTCCATTACAGTTGTTGTGTTTTCAGCTTGTGCTAGTGCTTCGCGTTTTTCTTCATGAATTAACATTCTTGAAATAGAAGCAAGTGCTTGAATGTGTGTCGTACCTGCTTCTTGTTTTGGGATTAATAGCGCGATAAAGAAGGTAGCTGGCTTTCCATCTAAAGCATTCCATTCTATTCCGACGCTTGAAGATACAATAATGATCGCAGGCCGTTTAATGGTATCGACTTGCGCATGTGGAATTGCGAATCCATCTTGAAAGCCTGTTGTACTCTCTTGTTCACGTTTCAGTAATCCATCTATTACCTCATCAGGGTCTGAAGCAACCCCTTGTTCAACAGCAATCGTTGAGATTAGTTGGAATACTTCTTCTTGTGTTGTCAGTTTTTGTTTTAGTTTGATTTGATTGATATCAAGCAATGTGTTGTCCATCTTCTTCATCACCTTTCGCTTGTTGATCTTTTAAATAACTACGTTTTTTATAAAAACCATAAATAAATGCTCCAACTAGTGAACCAGCTAATATAGCAATCACCCATTGTATAGCTCCTGTTACGACTGGTAATACAAGGAATCCACCATGTGGAGCTGGGACTTCAATGTTCATCATATACGTCAGGATAGCGGATACAGAGGAACCTATCATTAATATTGGGATTACAACAATAGGGTTTTTGGCTGCAAATGGGATGGCACCTTCTGTAATATGAGTAGATCCAAGAATAAAGTTAACTCCACCAGCATTGCGCTCGGCTTGATTAAAATACTTTTTAAAAAATAGCGTTGCAAATGCTGTAATAAGTGGTGGTGTAATACAAGCAGCAGATACACCAGCCATAAAGTAGTAATTACCTTCTCCGAGTAAAGCCGTACCTGTTACATAGGCTGCTTTATTGACAGGGCCACCCATGTCAAAGGCACTCATAGCGCCAACAATTACACCAAGTAAAATAGGGTTTGCATTCTGGAAATTGCTTAAGAAAGATATCATGCCTTCATTTATTGTTGTCATTGGTTCTACTAGTAAAGTCATTATCGCACCGACTAACAAGATACCAATTAAAGGATATAAAAAGATTGATTTCAATCCATTTAGTGATTTTGGCATCTTTTCTAGTAGTTTTCCTAGTACGACAATAATGAAACCACCAAGGAAACCAGCGGCAATACCCCCTAAGAACCCAGCTCCGCCATTACTTGCAATCAGACCACCGATAAAACCAACTACCATCCCTGGTCGCTTAGCAATAGATTCGGCGATAAATGCTGCCAGTATTGGCACCATCATTTGAAAGGCAAGCCCCCCGATATCATTTAAAGTGGCTGCAATAGGGCTATAACTCTGATGGTCTGGTTCAGCAGAATGTATACCGAATAAAAATGATAGTGCGATCAAAACCCCGCCACCTACGACAAATGGAAGCATGTGGGAAACTCCATTCATCAGATGTTTGTAAATGGAATGAGCTAATGAATGATTACTTTTTTGTGATACATTTTCGTCTTCTTCAGTGGTATTACTTTTCTTTGCTTTGAATACGGTTGCTTTCCCGTCAATAATTGTTTGAATTAATTGTTCAGCTTCATGAATACCTTTTGCAACTGTTACTTCTACTGTTGGTTTTCCATGGAAACGATACGTATAGACATCTTTATCAGCTGCAACAATGACCCCGTCAGCTTCAGCAATATCTTTTTTGGTAAGTTCATTTTCAACTCCGACTTGGCCATGTGTTTCTACTTTAATGTCGACACCAAGCTTCTTTGCTGCTTTCTTTAAAGCTTCTTCTGCCATAAAAGTATGTGCTATACCTGTCGGACAACCTGTAGCTGCAACAATTTTAATATTTGTCATATAAACTCTCCTCCTTTAATTCTTCTATTTCAATATCTGGTATAAGTGCTTCCATATGTGAAAGACTACAAAGTCCTTTACTAAAAGCTGTAGCTGCTCCTGCAGCAGAGGCATAGATTAAAGCGTCTTCTAACGAATGATGAAGTTCTAACTTTCCAATGAAAGTACTTAGCATAGCATCACCTGCACAAGCGGTATTTACTACTTGTCCTTTAGCTGAACTTACTTTCACGATTCGTTGAGAAGATGTGTAAATGGCTCCTTTTTCTCCTCTAGAAACGAGTACTTGCTGAGCTCCCATTTTCAAGAGTTTGTTACTTAGTTCGATGATTTTCTCTTCAGTAAGCTCCGATGGTGGTATTTGGAAAAAGAAAGCAAGCTCATCTTCGTTAGGTTTAATTAGTAAGGGTTTATATTTCAAGCAATCTAGTAATGCATGTGAACTAATATCTAAAATCAGTTTGATTTCTTTTTGATGACATATGTCGGCGATATTAATATAAAAATCATCTTCAATACCTCTCGGTAAACTGCCTGAGACAAATAGTATACTGTTAGCTGGTAACGCCTTGATGTTGTTGAGCATTTCTATCCTTTTAATCCTAGATATCAGTGGTCCTTTGTTTACAATTTTGTATTCTTGATCTGCGTTAGCGAATAGATTGATTCTCGTAATCCCCTCTACATAAACCATTGTTGTGTTAATGGAAAACTTCTGTAATTCTTGTTTGATAAATTCTCCAGTAAAACCACCGATAAAGCCCATTGCAGTATTAGTGATTCCAAACTTACTAAGCATAAACGATACATTAATTGCTTTGCCGTTTGGCTGATAGTCTTCTTCAGATGTTCGATTCACGACGTTTGGTTTTAACTGGTCTAATCCAACATACAGATCAATCGCTGGATTTGGTGTTAATGTATAAATCATGTGCTCACCTGCCTTGTTGTCTTGGTATTTTCATTATGGCACATGTTTAGCTGTAAATGTTTTCAGGATATGTAAAGGTTTTCGTTTGTTGTAAAAATAAAAAGAAGCTGGGACACAAGTATCTAAGTCAAATAAAGACCCGAACTTTAATTCCATAACAAATGGAATAGTTCGGGTCTTTTTAAATGCAAGCTTATGATTTTTATAACGGCTTAAACATAAACTGTGCAGTAACGTGCATGGATTTACTTTCATCCATTCTTCCTCGGAGAATGCTGACAAATCGCTCCGGCAGAATACTTCGTTGGAGACAAATGCAACAACTACTCAAACAAACATTACTTTCGTAGTGTTTTCTATGCCGTCGTTCAAACCCCACGGAAGGAGATATCCCCGGAAGCGCCGTCCTGTTCCGAGGAAAAAGCTTTCTCTTCCGGGGATAAACGATTATATCCAGGGAAGGGAAGGAGATATCCCCGGAAGCGCTTGTCCTGTTCCGAGGAAAAAGTTTTCTCTTCCGGGGATAAACGGCTATATCCAGGGAAGGGAAGGAGATATCTCCGGAAGCGCTGTCCTGTTCCGAGGAAAAAGTTTTCTCTTCCGGGGATAAACGGCTATATCCAGGGAAGGGAAGGAGATATCTCCGGAAGCGCTGTCCTGTTCCGAGGAAAAAGTTTTCTCTTTCGAGGATAATCGACTATACCCAGAGAAGGGAAGTAGGCAGCCGGAGTGGTAGTTATCATCACTATATTTTTCAAAATTATGTCTTAGGTGACCGCACATCTAATAGTGCTTTCATTATTTTGTAGTAGATATCTACTATGAATAAATAAGCAACATTTGAATAGGTTAGATCTCTTGTCAACGTTCGTCTAAAGCATAGAATGTTTTCGTTGGGTCCCAGCTTCTTTACAGCGTTCGTATTGCATAAGCATCTAATAAAATTCTGGAGATAACACTCAAGGGAAGGCGAGATCGGACTTCATAATCAGGAAAGTAGGACTGGCTTCCTTTGTATCCAACAAAGGTCATTTCTGACATCTGACCGAGACTAGATTCCATTCTGGTGGTGAGGGTAATCGTGGTGATTTGCCTTATATTTAAGTTTTTACAAGCTTCTACTAGTTCCTCCGTTTCCCCGTTTAGTGAAACAAAGATAGCTATTTCATTAGGTTGTATGTTTTTTGATTTTATTCTAATGATATTTGGATCATTATGTTCTTCACAGTTTTTCCCCATTAACTGTAGCTTAATTGTCATCTCTTTCGCTATCATTTCAGAGAAACCACGTCCAAACACAAAAATTTTCTCGGCATCATTAATCTTTTGGACAGCATCTTCAATTTGCCCAATACTTTGTAATTGAATCGTTTTGATGACTTCATGCTCATTCTTCTGAATTGCTTGTTTAATCTTTTGATCAATATTTTCCATTTCATTGTTTTCGTCAGACAGCTTCACTTTTTCTTTTAGACTGTATTTAAATGAAGTATAGCCGTCATATCCTATTTTTTTCATGAGTCTTACAATGGTAGCTGTCGATACATTAGCATGTTCACTTAGCTTGACGATCGACATAGAGGAAATCTCATCTAAGTGTTTGTGAATATATTCTAGTAAATATTTTTCTGTATCGCTTAATGTTTTGTAAGTGTTTGCTGGTATATCAAATAATATGTTATTCATAATTAACCCCCTAACGTTTTTGGGTATCTGTTATTTATCACTAAACTAGATAGAAAAGATGATATATTCTTATTGAATCATGTTAAAGAGCAGAATGGAAGTAAATGGGCCTAATTATTCACTATATTTGGGAAAGGTCACTATTTAATTGGTAACCTTGTTTGGTTGAATGAAAAATGGAACTACTGAATAAAAGAGAGGTAGTTAGTACCTGTTCTAGAAGCATTTCAAAAGCCAACATTAATTTTGAACTGCTTGAAGAGTTATCTTCTAATATGAAAGAAGTCGGAATAGTACTTCATGGAGGCACAGGAGTATCTGATCAAGATATGAGAAGATGTGTTAAACAAGGGATGAAAAAAATAAATGTTGGAACAGAGTTGAATAAATCCTATATTGAAGAAATTAATAAAACTTTTTCAACAGCTCAGCCATTAACTTCTTTAAGAAAACTTCTATTACCTGCCAATAATAGAATTAAAGATATTGTAATGGAGAAATCAAATCTGTTCCAACTATTGTAAGTTTATTTTAGCATAGATTTTATCGAAAGCATAAATATCACACACTAATTGAAGTAACTTATCTTTATTACTTAGATAGGTTTCTTTTTCTTTTTCTAGTTAGTCGCTTTTTAGATATTTAAAATAGTTTTAAAAAAGGTTATATCATAGTCTCTCATTTATCCGCAAATTACCAAAATACAATACAAAAGCGAAGTTGTAACCTTTACTTCTTCACCATTAATAACGGTGATAGTTGTAGGGTGCTGTTTGTTTCCCATATGTTTGATAGCATGACAAACAGCCAGATACATTCAATAAATGTAGCGGATTGTGTAGGAAAGCCATAATACATACAGTGTCTGAATGTTTGTACTAACAAAGTGGTAGGCTCCTAAACAATCCATTTGAACCATAATCAAAAATGTGGTGAGCTATCCCGAGTTGTTTTTAAATCAATTGAAGATTGAAGGAGGTTGCAAATAGTTGATACTCCTTGTGTTAATTGTTGTTCATTCATATAAGAATAGCTCAATCGCAAATGATGATTTTCTTGCTCTGTCGGGTAACAAGCTGACCCAGGTAAAAAAGTGATTTGCTCGTTTTTAACTTCTATTAAGAAGTGATCTGTATCGATCCAAGAAGGAAGAGTGAGCCATATGTTTAATCCTCCTTTTGGTATGAACCAAGTAACTTCTTTAGGTGAATGTTGCGTAAGAATCTCCATAACAAGATCACGCCTTATTTTTAAAGCTGTTCTTAATTTTTTTAGGTGATCCATCATTCTTTTTGGAATGATGGCTTTTTGTGTAAGTAAAGGACTTCCTAAGTCAGCGTTAGCCTTTGCAGCTAATAGACGTTTAAATATCGAACCAGAAGCAGCTAATATTCCAATTCTACAACCTGGAGCTAATATTTTACTTAAGCCTTTCAAGTAAATAACATGACCGTCTTTGTCCAGACTTTTTATTGATGCAGGAGGCTTTCTTTCAAAATAGATTTCACTGCATGGATCATCCTCTATCACTAAACACTGCGTACTTCTAGCAATCTCAAGAATTTGTCTGCGGCGTTTTGTGGGCATGACAGCACCAGTTGGATTATGAAACGTAGGGACCGTATAAATGATTTTAGGATTATATGTATCACACAAATTGTGAAGTAAATCTACTCGCATTCCATCGCTGTCAACTGGTACGGTAAGAATGGTAGCAAGACAGTTGTCTAGTAGAGGAGGAACGCTTTATTGTAAACATGAGGATACTCGAGTCAAGATGGCTGGAAAAGCAGTATTATATTCTGTAGCAGAATTAAATATCGAGGTTTAATCAATCAAAGCCTCTACATTCTATGTTTTTGGTACTTAAAATAGCTTTAAGTACCATTTTTTCTTCTATCAAAGTTTAATTTGCTAAAGTTAATTTAACAGTTTTCGCTTGATAAAATTGAACACCTTTTGATATATATACATTGATTCAGTGAATAGGATGTGCTCTCTGCATTAAGTTGTCTGCCCTCCTCATTTTCTAAAGCTAATGATTGATTACTTTCTATTAACATTGCTTTGTACATAAATAAACATTCTCTTGATTATTTTTTAAAATCAATAGATATGGCTCCGTCTTCTTCATGGTACCAGCTTCAGTGAATTTCTTTTGTGAAAATATCCCCATAACGTGAAAGTGTATCCTCTCAATGCCCTGTGAGTATCTTACGGAAACATCCTGATTTTCAATTAGTCGTGGATGAAGAGGCTTTTTCGAAATGATTTTTTTAATAGATCTAAGCTCGATTAACGTTAATTCAATGTAATATTTAAGTAAACTCTTTGTAAATCCTCTCTGGGAATTTGTAGAAAATGATATTATAGTCCTGGTAACGGATTATGAGGAGTGGAAAAATGAGGAGACTATTATTTTTAAGTACGATTTTTATAATGTTTGTATTTGGCTTTACTACCAACCAAGAGCTTTTAGCCCAAAGTGAAGACGAGAATATAGTGGATGAAGTCACCGCTATTGAGAATGCATTTGAAGATGATGCCTTTTTGCAAGTTATTCAAGAAGAAGTTGAATCTAATGGTCATGCACAATTATCATATGAAGCTTTGAAGGAAATAAAAGAATTAACAGATGTGAGAGAGTTAGGGATAGAAAGTATACAAGGGGTTGAACTACTAACAGCATTAGAAGAATTGGAGATGCGAGAGAATGAAATCTCTGATTTATCTCCATTAGCAGAATTAGCTGACTTAGAAATACTTGATTTAAGAGATAACGCGATTTCTTCTTTAGAAGGGATTGAAGCATTAACCAATTTGAAAGAATTGAATGTTCGCGATAATGATATTGAATCACTTGAAGCAGTAGCTAGTTTACAAAAACTGGAAGAGTTGGACATAAGAGAAAACAGTATAGCGGATATTACATACCTTGAAAATTTAAGCAATTTAGAAGAACTAGCAGCAAATGAAAATCGTATTTCTGATTTATCTCCACTAAAAGAATTAACTAACTTAAAAATACTGAAATTACGAGAGAATGAGATCGATTCTATAGAAGATCTTGCATCATTAAGCCATTTAGAAGAGCTTGACTTTCGCGTGAATAATGTTGAATCACTGGAACCTGTTAGAAACTTAATTAACCTAAAAATTTTGGATTTTCGTGATAATAGTGTAACAGATATTCGTGCGGTAGAAAATTTAGTTAACCTGGAAGAATTAAGTGCTAGAAATAACGGTATTTCTGATTTAAGTCCTATCGCCAATTTAACCAATTTGAAAGAACTCAACATCCATACCAATCATATAAGTGATATAACGCCATTAGAAAACTTAACGAAAATAGAAAGGCTTATCATAAGAAGAAACAACATTTCTGATATATCGGTGTTAAAACATTTAGTTTTACTTGAAGATTTGAACATGCGAGATAATAACATTACGGACATTAGCCCATTGAGCAATTTAGAGAATTTAACCGTTCGTTTGAACCTGCGCGATAACCCAATAAAGGATTTCTCCCCAGTAGCGCACTATTATGATGGAATTGAAGATACTGATTTTATCATATCGGATGGTCCGGCTGTTGATCTGGAAGATTTAAATGCATTAGCCGGGTCAGAAAGAATGGCTACGATTCAGCAATATATTATGGAATCTAATCAATATATTAAGGATAGTAATGTAAGGGCATCAAAGCTTGAGCGAATAGCGGCTAACCCGTTTGCTTTTTACCGGGGGACGGCTTCACTCTTTTTTCTTGATGTGAAGAATCAAGTAGTGAAAATTCCAGAAAGTTGGTCGCCGCTTAATCAAGCCAATACTTGGATTACCGGTGATTTGCATATAGAGAATCTTGGATTTTATGGCAATAGAAATGGTGAAGCTATTTTTGAATTGAATGATTTTGATGAAGCAGCTATTGCGCCATTTTATTTCGATTTATTAAATTATGGGACAAGTCTATATCTTCTTAATGATGCTGCACCTAATTTGCAGCTTGAGGCTGAAGAGATTATTGAGACGGTTGAACAATATGGAAGGTATTATAGAGAAGCAATTAAGCATGTTGCGGATGGATCCGTGAACGTTCAGGAACACTATTTCACAAAGGATAATTTAGAAGGCTTTATTGGCGAATTTGCAAAAGAAGTTAGTGAAGAGCCATTGAACGGTGAATTAGCAAAATGGACAACAGTAAAAGAGGGACGAGTATTCGATTTAACCAATAATCGATTAGAAGAAGTAACTGACGAAGAAGTAAGTGAAATGAAAAATAATTGGGATAGTTATGTCAGCAATATCGATGAAGAAATAATCACGAGTGTTGGAAGAGACTATTTTAATATAAAGGATATTGCGAGAAGAATAAATGCCGGATTAGGTAGTTTAGGATATGACCGCTATTATATACTCATTGAAGGGGAAACAGATTCTGAAGCGGATGATATCATCCTAGATGTGAAGGCACAAGGAGCATCAGCAGTTGAAGCATCAGGTTTATTTACTGGTGACGAATATCCTACACATGCTAGCCGAACTATTAGTGGCGTAGAGGCATTTCTCAATTTTCCTGATATACACTGGGGTACATTAGAAACAGAAAATCAGTCTTATTTAGTGAAAGAACGTTCCCCTTTCAAAGATGATATAGGTCCATCTGACATAGGTGGAGAAGATGATTTGGATAATTTTATAAAGGCAAGTGCAGAAGTAACAGCATATGCACACAGTCGAGCAGCTATGCATGAAGGAAATGATGCATTTGCAGCAAACTTATCTGACACATTCGAGGAAATGGATGCTTTTGATGAAGAGCTTGCTGAAGTTACATTAAAGTATTATGCACAGGTTCTTAAAGACCATGAATTGTACACTGTGTTACATGACGATCAAGCATTTGACGAAGGTAATGATGATGATCAAAGTGGTGATAACGGTGATGGAAACGATGATGGCAAAGGTGTAAAAAAAGAAAACGATAATGATAATGGGAAACAAGAAGGAAATGAAAAAGATGATGACCAAAACATCAAAGATGACAATGGCGATAAAAATAATGAAGTGGAAAATGGGGAAAATTCATCAGAAGAGGATGAAGAAAAACGAAAAGATTCTTCGGAAAGCGATACGGATCAGCATAACGAGAAATTATTACCCAAAACAGCGACATCGATATTTAACTTTCTGCTTCTAGGAATGGCTCTACTAGTTTTAGGTGGTACCGTATTTTGGATTCATAAAAGGAAGAATAGCCAGATATAAGCTATAACTAAAAGTTTGTTTATGCCGATGAGTCAATGTGTACGATGCTCGAACATCGTGTGCATTGGCTTTTTTTATAAGATACGTAGAAAAACATATAACAATTGGATGAAATCTATTTTTTTATTTGAAGGGACCTAGTTGTTCCATAAAACCCTTCTAAAATCTCAAGGTTAAGTTGCTCGTACGCAATATCTTTAAGAATATGAAGTAAAGAATGACAGATAAAGTTTAATTTTTTGTAAATTTTTACATTATTTTTATCCTTTTTTGAGAAAAAGTCTAGTAGAATAGTATGATAAGGATGGTGAAATCATGAAGAGATATACGAAGCAAGAAACAAGTTGGATGTTATATGATTGGGCCAGTAATGCTTTTTCAATTATTATTACCACCGCAGTGTTTCCTATCTTTTACAAAGCTCAAGCTACATTGTCAGGAGTAGACGGGGCAGATTCAACAGCATATCTAGGTTACACGATTGCTATTTTTACCTTTATATTAGCAATTATCGGGCCGATTTTAGGAACAATTGCAGACTATGAAGGATACAAAAAGAAGTTCTTTATTAGCTTCTTATCGTTAGGTATATTCTCTACGTTCGCACTTATTTTTGTTCCTGAAGGGGAATGGTTATTATTACTTATTTTCTACACACTAGCTTCGCTTGGGTCAACGGGTGCCAATCTTTTTTATGATGCCTTTTTAGTAGATGTGACAGAAAATAAGAGGATGAACAAAGTATCTGCGAGAGGATTTGGTTTAGGTTATATAGGTGGGGCTATCCCATTCGTATTCAGTATTGCTGTTATTCTGCTTGCTCAGCAAGGGATTATTCCAATCTCAAGCACTACAGCAAGTAAAATTGCCTTTTTAATCGCATGTATTTGGTGGACAATTTTCTCTATTCCACTATTGAAAAATGTAAAGCAAGTTCATGCGATTAAACGTGATCCTAAGCCGATCCGGACAAGTTTTCTTCGTTTGAAAGAAACGGTCACACATATTAGAGAGTACAAGTATTTAACGATTTTTTTGATTGCTTACTTTTTCTACATAGATGGTGTAGGTACGATTATTTCTATGTCGACTGCATACGGAACAGATGTGGGAGTGGATGCGACGGTATTGCTAATTGTGCTGTTTGTCACACAAATAGTGGCGGCACCATTTGCTATTTTATACGGGCGCTTGGCAGATCGCTTCTCCGCAAAAATTATGTTGAATGTAGGAATCATGATATATATCGTTGTATGTATTTATGGATATTTTCTGGAAACGGCGGTTGATTTTTGGATACTTGCTATGCTTGTAGCGACCTCTCAAGGTGGATTGCAAGCATTAAGTCGATCATACTTCGCTAAATTAATCCCGAAACATAAGTCAAATGAATTCTTTGGTTTTTATAACATTTTTGGAAAATTTGCTTCTGTAACAGGACCATTATTAGTAGGTGTTACATCACAGGTCACTGGAAAATCTAATGCTGGTATATTAAGCTTGATCGTCCTATTTGTAATAGGCATGATTGTTTTATTCTTTGTCCCTTCTGATAAGAAAATCAAGGCAATGAGTTAAGTGGAAAGAAAAGTGTATTATCACTATACTTATTCTCGCTTTTTTGTAAATTAATAGTAGGAAACAAGCCCATAATTTAAAAAGAGACTAACTATTGACTTTAACGTTCTTCAGAAAGAAGTCTCCCTCTTCAAACGTGTGAAGGGCGTAGCCCAACGATAAGGGGGAGATGAATTTCGATTGGGCGACAGCCCAAAGTTTTTTTATTTAGTCTTTTTCCTCAATATGGTATTATAACAATGAAATTAGACAGTAACAATCATTCAGTATTCTTGATGTATTACCATCTTGTGCTAGTCGTGAAGTATCGAAGAAAAGTAATAGATGATACGATTTCGGATGATGCCAAAGATAAATTTGTGTCATTGAGTGAAA
>NZ_WJEB01000054.1:0-13430 GCF_010994085.1 Gracilibacillus saliphilus
GACATTCCAGAAGAAAATGGTGGCGGTGCTGCACCAGATATGAGTGGAATGGGTGGCGGAATGCCGGGTATGATGTAATTCGTTTATTGGTAAGCCTGAAAAATTAGTAACTTTTTGTGAAGCTGTTTTATATATAAATAGTTAGTTATCAAAAGACTACTTCCTAATTGAAAGGAGGTAGTCTTTTTTGTTGTTAAAATTTGCTTATCAAGAATTTTTAGAAGACCGTAAATTTAAAAATACAACAGAAGTAAATTTGAAGAATTACAAAATACTGCTGGGAGAATTCATAAATTATTGTACAGACCATGAAATACAAAATGTTGAAGATATTAGCAGTAATGATGTGAAAAGGTATTTGCGTTATTGCAAAAGTAAGGGTAATTCAGCAGGAACAATTAACACTAAACTTCAGCGAATTAGGGCTTTTTTAAATTACATGGTAGAAGAAGGAATATTAAATGAAAATGTTGCTAGGGTAGTTAAAAGGTTAACAGAAGAAGTTAGAATTGATGTTTTCACGGATGAACAAATACAACAAATGCTTAGCTATTATCGTGGATTACGTAGAAGGGAAAAAAGCTACTTTTCATATAGGGGATATATGCTGATATTAACTTTTTTAGGGACAGGCATCAGAAGAACAGAAATTATCAATCTTCAATGGAAAGACATAGACTTCAATAATTTGACTATTAGTGTGTATGGAAAAAGTAGAAAAAAGCAACTTGTATTCATTACTGAAAAATTAGCAAAAGAATTGATTATGTATAGGGAATTCTGTGAAAGACATTTTAATGATTTATCTGATTATGTTTTTGTTAACAGAGATAACACACAAATGACACAGAATTCAATTATGTTAGTTTTTCAAAATTTACAAAGAAAGATGAATTTTAAAGATGTACGAGTATCTCCACATACATTTAGGCATACGTTTTGTCATAGGTTAGCGATGAGTGGCATGTCTGCATTTGCAATTCAGAAAATGATGAGACATGAAAATATAGCTGTTACTATGCGATATGTTGCTATGTGGGGAAATGAATTAAAAGAACAAAATGATAAATATAACCCATTAAATAAATTTGAATTGTAAAAAATATACTGAGGTGATGAAAATGCAAAATAGATACAGAATTTTCGATACAAAAGATACTGAATTATATATAGGTGTGTTAAATCATTACTTTACAACTTCTGATGCTAAAAAGGTTTATAGAGATTCATTACAAAATAAAGAAAAGGATGATTCTATAATGATTGAGATAGCAAAGAAGGATGCAAATGAAGTTGATGGTGTTATTACTTTCGGAGTAGAAGAAGGCGAACAATTTGCATTAGCTTTATTAAATCTATGTAATTCAATAAAAAGATAAACATAAAAAGAAATAGCCACCTATTGCAGTAGGTGACCAAATAAAAAGCTATAAAACTGAATACTGGAATACCAGCAATTCATACCTTCATTTTATCAAAAAAATTGATATATGCAAGGCTTAGTTTCCTATTGCCTTTTTTAAGGCAATGCTGGTTATTCCCTTGCTGGAATGCCTAATAATAGCAAGTAAATAAAACCTCGATAGGTTAGCTGAAGCCACCGCAATAAATTCAGCGTTATTCACGTTACACAGTTCCTTGTTTTTGTGGTGAATAGACTAGGTGAAAGCTACCATTAAGTGCTAGACGTGGATGGGTGTTGCAATTACGGTTGCAGTAGGACAAGCCATAAGTACCAGTAGGGAAACTGCCAGGGGCATCTGAAGCAGTAGGTTTGTATGGGGAAATCCAGTGATTAAACAAGGTCATACAATACGGAAAACCTTAATTTGATATACCATGTTGTGCAAATGATAAATCGCCTACTACTTACATTATAGTTTTTTTAAAAAACTGTCTTGTAGGTAAGCGATTTTTTTCACCAAGCCGTTTTCCTTATTCTCAACCCATGCTGGCAAAAAATCATACTAATGTCAAAGAAATAATTATTAAAATGGTTTATATTATTTAGCATTATTCGCAAGTCCTTATTAATGGAGGAATATAATGGTATAATAATTATTAATAATTTAACAGGGTGTGATTAAGTCTTGCAAAATACCACAATTGATTTTTTAGAAGAGTGTAAAGAAAACTTAAGAGAAACATTTAGAAATCATGAAGTATTTAATACTTATGAAATAGACTATAATGAATTTTTATCTGACCAAGAATTTAGAAAAGCAAGACAACTATTAAAGAAACTGTCTGAGAAAATTGATATTGATTTTCCGCCTGTCCTTGAAAGTAATAGAACGGTTGAAGAATTCTGTTTAGATTTACAAAAACAAAGTGTTCGTTTTGACGATTATCTCTCTGCGATTAGCAATATTTTTAATTTATATATTAATTATCTTGAAGATAATATGTATGAAGTCGAATTAATAAAAATAGATTGCGAAATTCCACAGGAGTTAACTTTTGAAAGAATAGTTAATGACTTTAAAAATTGTGATGATAGGATTTTAAAGGGTGATTATCCTGGTGCAATTACTTCAGCACGTTCATTAATTGAAGGGGTTTGTAAAGAAATTTTAATAATAAATAATATAGATGTTAACAAGAAAAATAATAATGTACCTAGTTTATTTAAAGAAGTGCGAAACGTTTTAAACTTAGATGCTAGTAACGATAAGCTAGAAGAACCATTGAAAAATGTAATTACTGGATTGAACAAAGTAGTGACAGGCTTAAATGAAATCCGCAATTTAAGTGGGGATGGACACATAGTAAAAAAGAAACCTTCGAAGCACCATGCGGTATTAACCGTAAATGCATCTAAGACTGTTGTCAATTTTCTATTCGAAACATATAAATATCAAAGAGATAGAGGGATTCTTCAAATAGAAAGAAGACAAAATAAAGGTTAATACTTGTATGGTTGAAATTACTGGTAAATAGTATATAGAAAAATGGTTTAAGGATTAAAAAACACTGAAAGGGAACTGATTACCAGTTCCCTTTGAATAATTCTAAGCAATTTTAAATTCTAATTGTTTATCTCTGTATTCATCATCTCTTATAGTAGCTTTCTTGATAATATCATGCATGAAGAAGAAAACCATTTCTTCGATTTCCTGTGTAATCTTGTAATTACTACCTAACGTACCTAATAAACCAATATACTTTAATTTCACTTTATTATAGTATTGGTAACTGTCAACAGTGCTTAATTTTCTTAGTTCGATAAGTTCATTTACAGTAATACCTGTTAATGCATTTTCAATAAGATTAAAAATTAACTTGCTGCCTTGTTCAGAATGTACATTTAGCACCTTTTTCGTTTGCATTTGTTTCATTTTTGATTCCACCTTTATTGTTTTAGATTTATTTGTTTTACAACCCTTAAACAACATATAATAAAATTCGGACATATTTTAAATAACTTCAAAGAATTTGAAGGATATTGATTTTCTGTGTCGAATTAGTGATAGTAAATATTATGACTATATGAACTGAACTAAAGGGGTGGATGATGAATTTATGACAGAAATAAAAGCAATGAAACAAAGTATGGTTAATGAATTTCATATTAAAGGGTATTGGTGGCTTCCTAGTAGTGATAATAAAGTTCCTGGCAATCTATATTATGAAAAAAATAAAATCAGGTTGGAATTATTAGGTTCATTAAAAGATGATGAAGGTACAAGTTTCTTTAAAAGTAGATTACTGCATGAAGATGCAAATAAAGAATCTATTTTGGGTGTTTCGGATAATGGAGAAGAATTCACCCTTATAGATGGTATTAATGTAAATGTGAAATTATCAACTGGTTTTATGACCGAAGTATATAATATTTCTTCCTTTATTGTGGGTGGACATTTTTCAACCACTGAGAAAATGAATTTTTCTTCATCTACTTTTAGAACTACTTACCTGACTAAATGGCTAAATAAGCAACCCTTTGATGAGAAATTTAAACTTGAAAAAGATACAAGTATATTAGAAGAAAGTAAATTAACCTATACTGCCCCAAAGGTTTTTAATTTAAATGTTTCATCAATTGTGACGGAAATTGAAGATGCATATACAGCAAATTTTACTTCTGACCTAGATGAAAAAGTCGTCTGGGATTTTAAAAGTGGAATAAAAGTAAAACCTACAGTTCATAAAAATCTTGAGTGGTTTATAGAAAATAATGACGTCATAAAAAAATTACTCAATCTATTTATAGGTCATCCTATTAACTATGAGAATATCACTTTCTATGGTGAAAAAGAAATTCAGACTAATTCTAGAAAAAAATATCTTCTGTTTCTACCGCAAAAGGATATTAAAATTAAAAAGAAAATTTCGATTCATGATTTTGTAATTAATTATAAAGATATAGAAGATTCTTTAGAAAATATATTTAATTTGTGGTTTGAAAAACAAGCGAAACTCCAAACAGTCTTTAATTTATATTTTAGTGAATTCTATAAGGATATGTATCTTGAAACAAGTTTTTTAGATACAGTTCAAACGTTAGAAATTTATCATAGGAAATTATTTGATTCTAAATATGTAGAAGATGAAGTATACGAAACACATTCAAATAAAATTGCTGAATTTATAAATGAGAGTATTCATGATGAAGAATTGGAAGAAAGGTTTATTAATTTACTTAGATATGGCAATCAATATTCATTAAGTAAGCGAATAAAAGAAATTTTTAATAACTTTAGTGATGAAACTAAAAAATATTTGTTTGGTACGGGTAAGAAAAGAAAATCATTTATTAAAAAATTGGTTGATACACGCAATTACCTAACTCACTATGAATTAGGTGAAAAGCAACATGTTATTTTTGAACCTGAAAAGAAGTACTATGCAATTCAAAGGTTAAGGGTAATAATAACTATTATTTTATTTAGGGAAATTGGATTAGATGAATCTACTATATTGGAAAAGATTAAAGATAATAGAAGGCATTCATTTGCAGTTGAAAAATCTAAGGACATATTTTAAATGACATTAACTGTTTTTTTGCATTTTTTAATTTTTAGTGACACAGTAGTGATATAAAAAATTCTCCACTGAGTATTAAATAGCTTCTTTTACAAAGTTAAATAATAAACAGTGGGAACTTATCCGAACTGGTTTTCAAACCATGTTACAAATCAGTTTACAACCGACTTAATAAACTCACTAAAAGGGTGTATAGGGAAAACTGTCATGAAAGTATCCCTACACCTATAATGGCAACCAAAACTGCATAAGTAAGACCGGGTTTCTATCTTTTTGCCAATCTTTCAGCAGTGTCTTTAAAGTGCATCATAAGTGCTTCATTAGGTGCTTTGTTACTTCTGTACACAATAAAGGGGTTTACTAGAATATGTGTATAGTTTGCGTTAGAGACAACTGCAAATACTGGTAACCCCTTTAATTTAACTTTGAATAGCTTTCTTTTTAAATCGTTTGTACGATTATAACCAAACATCTTTGCAATTTCAGCAATTGTTAGTGGATAGCAGTCTGTACTGTCTTCAGGATGTAAACAAAGCATGTTGCTTTCTAGATGAACATAAGGAAGAAGCATGAATAAAGTGTACAAATTATTAGGTGTGTGTACTTTCTTACCATTTTTATCTTTTTCTTGATATAGTTCACGCACTTGTTTGTCAAAGGTCTTTATCAAATTCTTATTTTTTAATTCTGATGATGGTGCAGTTCCACGAAAGTTATATGTGTTTGACCACTTTATTTTAATAATAGATTTACCTAACACTTCTTCCTGAATGATTCCGTATTCCAACATCTTATTATAAAACTTGTAAAATTCCTTTTTATTAGTCATTTCCAGCACTGATTGTAACTTATTCTTATAAATCAAATTGCCATTATCATGTGAAAGGTAGCTTCCTTTTTCCTGATATGAAACAAAAGTCCCCAAATAAATAATTCTAGTTTTTTCTGTTTGAGTGAATCTATTATCTTGAATTAATTGTTTAATGGTGCTGGACTGTGTGAAAGTAAATCTTCCAGCAGTTTCATCAAATTCACTTTTCTTTTGCTTATCACGTAAAAAAGCTTTTCTTTTTTGTTCGGCTTCCTTACTTATGATTGTATATTTTGCAGGATTTTTTATAACAAGACTTTCGGTAATTTCTCCAGTTTCTTTATCCAAATCTTTAGTTAAAGTAAAATCATTTGTCATTCTTCATCAATCCTTTTCAAGTTGTCAAAAGTCGCAATCCATAAACTTTTGCAACTATAGGTACTTGAACAAGATGTAAAGTCAGACAGATAATCATAAATTATTAACTTGAAATCGAATTTACAGAAAGTATTGCGGTGAGAATGTACCTGAAATATCTTTATTTGCGGTGAGAGTGTACCTACAAAAAAGTCGCCTGATGTGTTGATAAATAAGGGATGAAGGAGAGTTTTTGGTATTTTGTCCTTCTAGTCTTATTATGAGGTGTTAAGGATTCTGAACAATGAATAGAAACCATTAAAAGATTACTTGCTAACGCAAGGTGGAAGAAAACCACTTCCACATAAACTAAAAACCATTAAAGATATATCTGAAATAGTACGCTAAATATTAATAAGGGCGGGGAATTATTCAGCATCATGTACAAATAGTATTGATGTTTTATATCTATCATATTGGCGAAGTGTTTTTCTTCGACAATGGGGTTTGAACTTGAACTTGAATATGAAGCAATTACAGAAAGTAAGTAGATTAATTTTTTTTTAACAAGTAATGGTCTGAATCCATATAAATTGATGTTTAAGGGTTGTAAAGCATAAAAATAAAAAGGATGGATTACAGATGAAACTAGCACCTATTGAAGAAGTAAAAGAAATTACAAAAAATGATAGGAAAAACTTATCAATACATGAAGTCGAACCATCGGAAAAATATAAAACTGGAAAAGCTAAACGATTATACCCAAGACAATGTTATGAAAATGCGTTTAGATATGTTGCAGATAAAGGAAATTTAGAAGGTATTAAACTAGTGCACGGATTGTATAAACCTAAAGATATTAATAATCATTGTGGACATGCTTGGGTTGAATTACCGAAAAATATTATTTTTGATGGTGTGTTACAACGGTTTTATCATAAAGATGGTTACTATAGTTATTATCAGGCAATAAAACAAAATGAATATGATTGTAAACAAATGTATGATATAGGATTTAAAGCAGGTGGACATTTTGGACCTTGGAACTAGTAGTTAATACTAAAATAATCGGTAAAATGCAGTAGGTAATGGTGTAAAATGATTTTAATTTTTGGGTATTGTGGGGAACAGTCATTATTTAAAATTGTGTCCAGTTGGTTACTGTTAAATGGGTGATTATGAAAGACTAGTTAAAAGATTTTAAACACGTTACAAACTCTTATATAATCAGTGTTTAACTGGATTTTTCAGCAGATAAATGTAAGCAGTTTATGACTGTTATTGTGAATATTGTGAACAAGGTACTGTAAAATTAAAGTAAGGGACTGGTGTAAATCATACATGAATAGAAGCTTGGAGAAGGAAAGGGAAATTAGTTGATAATTCTTTTCAATTAGGTTTATTTTGAATAATAATTTTCAATAAAAAAGAACTGGCATTAAACCAGTTCACGCTTCAATTCTCTTTTATGAATTTCTCTATAAAGTATGGATTTACTAACACCAGTTGCATTTTCAATTTGTTTAATAGTCTTATCATTCTGTTTCCACAAATCAATAGCATGTTCAACTTGTTCTTTAGATTTACCTTTTCTTCCTAGCTTAATTCCTTTTTCTCTAGCATTCTTAATTCCAGCAGTTCTTTTTTCAGCAAGTAGTTCACGTTCATTTTCTGCAAGTGCTGAAAGAATAGTTAAGAATAGTTTTCCGTTACGGTGTGTTGCTTCCATTCCTAGTTCAATTATATACAGTGTTACATCTCTATCTTGCAGTTCTTCCACTAATGACAATAGTTGTTGTGTATTCCTTCCTAAACGGTCAACACGAGTAATTATAAGCTTGTCTCCAGCTTTTAGTTCCTGAAGTAGTGTTTCTAGTTTTGGTCGCTTCATAGTGCTTCCAGTGTGCTTTTCTTCAATAATCAAATCACATTTAAAAGATTCTAATTGTGCAAGTTGTGTTTCAAGATTCTGTTCTTTTGTTGAAACTCTAGCATAACCATATATCATTTTTATCAGTTCCTTTTTATGTAGTATGTTAAGGCAATTATATCATTTGATTTAGGGAATGGAAATAGGGAATTATAGAAATCAGTAAAATCAAGGGGTAGGTGTATATTCCCGATTATTATACTTTTAGGGAAAAGTTTATGTTCCTTGATTATTTTTAAGGGGGAGGGGTGTTATTTTTTTTCAGGAGATACCATTTCATTAGGGGATATGGAATATACGTAATATTAAAGTGTGTGGGGTGTTTAAGGAGTTTGTATGGTTTCTCTTGGTAGCTGAAACAAGTAAAAAGCTTTATATAGCTTATATATGGCTTGTATAAAGCATCAATATTAAAAAAGTGTAAGAACAATGTAAGAACATGCTTATTATGTATTATATAGCTGGTATGTGTGTATCAGGATTATTATTTAAAAAGGTGTAGGGGTGCTATATATTCCAGTGCTTCAGATAGGGTTATGTTTTAATTGGTTGGTGTTGCTAGTTGTCGCTGGTGTGGTTGTGTCTGATGCATCTTAATCAAATCAAATAAGAAAGAAATAAAAAAAAAGATTTGATTATATTTGTTGCTGAAGATTGAAAATTAATGTTCAAAAAAAGAAAGCAAAAAAAAGCAAAAGGGGGTGCAACATGGGGATGGGGTAGGGTAAATTGTGTGAGTTTGCCCTTTAATAATACAGACCGTATTTTTAACCCCAAATATTTCACTGGCTTATCTATCTAAATTCTTAGAAATCTTTTTCAACATCTCTATATGTCCATTTTGGTTTGTCTCTATCCTGTTCACAGTAGCTTTTAATCTTTCAAGTTTTCCATTCATTTCTAGCAACATCTTTTCAAGCTTTTCACTCATAATAGTACATCCTTTCAGCTTCAGCATTATATAGTTCATTGGTTATAGTTTCTTGGCTATTACTATGTAAAAATTTTTTTAACGGATTGACTAAAGATTTAGTAAATTGTCATTGATTCTAGTTTAATGGTGATTTTTTGAATACTTTCTTCTAAATTATCCATACGTGATTCCACTTTTTCCATTCTTTCGGAAAATTCTTGTCTAGTTTCTTTCATTTCTGTGTGTAGTTCCTCAACCATTTTTAAAACTTCCGTTTGTACTTCCTTATCCATTAGATTGCAACCTTTCAGAAACATATGATTATTTAAATTATACATCATTTATGCTTATTTTGTCTTACTTTAGATAGAAATGACGTACCTAATATATGACAAGGCATGAAGCTTGAAATGATACATAGTTGATTGGTCTTGTTAGTTACATTTCGTGCGATTTATTTTATAGGTTTAGATGTGGGGTGCTGGTGTTTATCCAGCATCTTATTTATTTAATTATTACTAATATTTTATCAGTGTGTAAGGTGGTGAAAATATGAAAGGCACTTTATTAAAAGATGTTAGGTACGTTACAGATTTAACACAAAAACAATTAGGTGAACTTATTGGGGTTAGTCAGTCGGCAATTGCACAAATGGAAAGCGAAACTATTAAGATACTTCCTGAAACTAAAGAGAAAATAATCAATGTGCTAACAGAACGGAATTTACATCAAGAAGAAATATATATACTTGGACAATTAAAGAAGCATTACAAAGGGGTGTAGTCATGGACAATCTAAAGTATACGTTGAAGAAGCTAAAAGCTATTAAATTAGCAATGAACGTTAAAAAGTATCGCAATGAAGTTTACAAATTATCAATATTAGTTTCGGAAATCCATCAAGAACTAAAAGAAACGGAATTGAAGTATTACGCTAATTATACCACCGAAAATAACCAGCAACATGTGAATTATTATCGACAACGTGCATTAGCGTTTAAAAATAAAGCACTCGTTGAATTAGAAGAATTGGAAGCAGAATTAAATAAAAGAAATGTTAATTTAGCTAGATGCAATGTATTACTGGATAACCTAATCGAAACTGAACTTCGGATGAAAGACGTTGAAAAGCTTCTTTCCAAATGGAAAAGTGTCAATAACAATAGAAATGTTAAACGAAACTATTTTACAGTATAGAAGGGGTGTTATAGATGCAAAAAGAAGTTGATTTTTCAAAAGTACCAGTACCACAAGGGTTAGATGATAAAGTTTCAGAACGTGCTAGATTATTCGTAGAAGGTACTGTAATTAAAGGATTGACAGTTACACAGTTCTGTAAAGAATACGAAATTTCTTCAGGAACAATGTATAACGAACGTCATTTGAAGAATCCAGTATTTAATAAATATGTACATGCTTTAACTAAAGAAGTAATAAATGGTGATGATATTTCAGACCATTTATATATTGCTGAAAAAATTAAAAATGAAGCAATGAAACCTAATGCAACTAAACAAGATTATGAAATGTATTTGAAAGCATGGGGATTTATGTTTGATATTATGAAGCAACAAAAGGAAAAAGAGATAGGTTTTACACCTGAAGGTGCAACAGATACACGTTCAGTTGAAGAAAAGAAAGCTACATTAATTTCAAGATTGAAAGGAACTGATACAGATGGCTAACAAATACATTTATGAAGGTGTGAAGCTTCAGGAACTGAAGAAGAAACAAGAAACTAGCAGACAAGAAGAAAACAAAACTAACATTAATTTATCTGAAAATAGGAAAATGACTTCTGAAGAAAAAGACCAGCATATTTTAAATTTAACTGATGCAGTAAACCAACTCACAGAACGCCTAAACCAACTGGAAGGAAATGATAATAATGAGTAAAGCAGTAAATGAAGAAGTTAAAAAGCTTGTAGAGAAGGCTGATAGTATAAAAGAACGGTTTGAACAAAGTTTAATCAATGCACAAGCAGAAGCATCTAAACTAACGGAAGAAATACACCAGCTAGAAAAAGATGCAAAAGAAGCGTATTCTCTATACTTAATGGATAGTATTACCTTAGATTCATATGAAGATGCTACACAAGAACTTAACGAAAAAAAGAAAAAATTAACTACTGCACAAAGCAAAATTAATAATATTGGTGAAGTGCAGAAAGAAGAATTAGCAAAAGTTTATGATGAATATAGACAGATTCAAAAAGATTTTACAACAGAAAGACAAAAACAGTATGAAGATACTAAGAAACAACTACAAGATGCTAAAGACCAATATTTACAACAAATTGCAGATATTTCTAGTAAGCAGTATGAAACCTATGTATTAGAAAGTAAAATACTTGATATAGGGGTGGAAGCTGGGGTGAATAAAAGAAATTACCTAAATTATTCTAGTCCTTATTTTGATAGGTTTGGAATGGAATTTGGAAAAGGTGAAAATAGCATTAATATAGGTAATCGTGAATTATATTGGGTTTATAAGAAAAGAAATGTAAATCCCACCATTTCTATTTAATAAGTAAGTTTGTCGGCTGGTGCTAATTGTACCAGCTTTATTTTTTTTGATGTATATGTCTGAAATGAAATTCTTTCTTGTTTTAGGGGTGTAAAGGAAAACAAACTACAAAAAAGGGATGGATTAAACATGAAAACAAATATAAAAAATGGTGCTTTTATTTATGATTATATTCCAGTTGATACTGGACAAGTAAAATTAGGTGATGCTGGAACTGGTGAAGGTGTTAAATATACCACACGTGCAGATGGTTTATATCCAGTAATTGCAGAAACTAACGATAAGGGGATTGTAACTAATCTAGTTGTTGATGTAAGCGAAGTGAATTTTATATTTGAAAATGATGAAGTAATTGAAATAGATGAAGATGATATTTTAAATCACGGAGTTGAACCAGTAGAAGTATTTATAAAAAGAATGAATGATAATGGTTTAGAGGTAGCTGAACCAGTAAATATAGAAGATGCAACTAGAGAAGAACTTCTCGAATTAGTATATGACTTAATAGAAGAACGCTGAATAATTTCAGTGTTTTTTTTATCTGAAAGGGGATATTTAAGCATGATTAAAGAAAGCACCAAACAAGAACGGTTAAATACAGAACCACCTAAACCACATAAAATTACTATCTTGGTTGATGATGCTGAAGGGGATAGGGTAAACCATACAAGATATTTTGGTAATGCAGAAAACAAACAGTTATTTATTCAGGAACTGAACAACTTAATTATCAATTTTGAAAAAATGAAGGGGTGGAACAATAGATGATTGAATTATATCGAAAGTTGAAAATTAATATTCAAAAATTCATAGTGAAACTATTTACAAAGAATCCAGCACCAAAATCAGCACCAACTAAAAATGCTGATAAAAATAAAACAATTCAACGAATAGACCAACTAAAGCAAGAACTGGAAGCATTAACAAATGGGTATAATAAAAGTATTGAAGAATTGAAAAAAGACTATGATGATAAACTGTTTCACTATGAAAAACATTATCAGGCTTATCAAGAAGCACACAAGAAGCATGTAAACAAATTAATTAACGAAACCGAACTAAAACAAGCTAAGAAGCAATTACAACCACATGAAGAAATTTTACGTGATGCAGGTGCAGAACTGGACAAAGTGAACCAGTGGCTAAAGGAAGATACATTAGAAATTATTGCATCTATTCAGGATTTAAAAGAAGATTATACTGAAGCTATTACTGAAGAAATAAAAGAAGATGCTTCCACACTTCAGGAATTAAAAAAGCAACACCTTAATAAAATTGCTTCAATAGGTAAGGCATATAATGATGTTGTTGAAACTGAAAAGCTATTAAAGATGCACCTTAATAATAATGGGGTTATGTATAAAGAAACCTTAAAAGATACAGTGAAAATAAAGACAAAGGAACTACAGTTAAATCAATTTATTATATCAGGTGAAGAAGTAAACAAAGCAATGAAGGGCAAGTAACTAAAATAGAATATAGAAGAAACCCTAAACATATTAAACAGTGTGTTCGGGGGTTTTTTTATGTACATTTCTTATCAGGAAGTGTTTTAAAATGTAGTTTTCTATAAGTTGCTGTATTTGTTCTTATAAAAATAAGCGATAAGTATCTAACTGTGTTTCAAAAGGTTTGGTAAGAAGCATATGATAAGTATAAAAAGAAAGAGACAACTTTATGAAAGCAAATTACTATTATCAGAATGATGCAGTGAAAGCAATAAAAAAAGCTTTCCTCTAATTAAATCATCATTAGTATTAAGTTTATTGAAAATGATAGAAAAAACCACTTTACACGTAGTTATAACTACTTTATACTTAGAATGAAATAAACAATCTAGGAAGTAGTTTATGCTTTCTAGCTATTAAATATATAACAGTTGACCCAACCAAAGTTACGCGTTCTGC
>NZ_WJEB01000055.1:0-13074 GCF_010994085.1 Gracilibacillus saliphilus
CACTGTCTACTTGACAGGGTGCAGTTCAGCTATTCTCTGGGCTTCTCATTTTCCATTGCCCCTAGTCCTTTATTGCAAAATTGACTTATCAGTTCAGCCATTTGTTTCGGTGACTGTGTTTGATCATTCAGTAGCCAATCTTTAATAACATGGATGGCCCCGGACACGATAAAGGTGCTTAAATAAGAAGCAGCGTCTATGTTAGCAGTATCCGTTTTGTTTATTAAAAAAAGTCTTGCAATATCCATCACTCTTTTTTCAAAGCTTGTCCCTGTATTATTCTCCAATAATGCTTCGAAGATTTCTTTTCGATCTTTGATATATACTAACAACTGCTCCGTCATCTGAATCGACTCTTCTTCCACAATAAAATTAAATGCATTCAAGTATTTATTCATTTCTTCAATAATTTCTTCTTCGATGGAATAAAGTAAATCGTGAACATCGGTGAAATGTGTGTAAAAGGTAGAGCGATTAATATCTGCAAGAGCGCATACTTCTTTGACAGTTATCGATGAAAAAGTTTTTTCATTCATTAATTGGATCAGGCTGTCTTTTAAGACCATTCGCGTGTATTTTTTGCGCCGATCTAATTTGTCAGGCAATGAAAACACTCCTTATTTTGTGAACTTTTTGTTAATTTCCAACAAAAAAGTATGATATGTTGGAAAATAAACGTGATATCCAAAACTGTTTGTTGAATATCCAACACGGTGTCTATATAATATAGTGGATTGAGGAAATTTGCAAGAGAGGATGAACAACGATTGACCTTTCAACAAAAATAATTCAACATAAAAAATCAATTGTTATTACTTTTATCGTGGTTGCTCTGATTAGTGTAATTACGCAATTCGCCGTATCTGTTAATTATAATATGGTTGATTACTTGCCAGACGACGCGCCGTCAACAAATGCAATGGATACGATGGAAGAAGAGTTTGAAGCGTCTGTGGCAAATGCTCGGGTTTTAATGCATGATGTAACCGTGCAGGAAGCATTAGAATATAAAGAACAGCTTACAGCTATTGATGGTGTTAGTGATGTAACTTGGTTAGATGATGCCATTGATATTAAAACACCGATCGAAATTGCTGACGAAGATACAGTGGAAACTTATTATAAAGATAACAATGCACTGTTTTCTTTTCATATTCGTGACGGGGATGAGGTAGAAATTACCGATCAAATTTATCAATTAATTGGTGAGGAAAATGCGTTGTCAGGGGAAGCTGTAGATACCGCGCAATCACAGAAAATGGCGGGATCAGAATCAGCTTATGCGGCATTACTTTTAGTTCCTATTATCATCATTATTTTGGTGGTATCAACGAATTCCTGGATGGAGCCAGTTTTCTTCCTTACGGCGATTGGAGTATCGGTGCTGATCAACCTTGGTACCAATATATTTTTGGGAGAAGTATCATTTGTCACCCAATCAGTTGCACCCATCCTTCAGTTGGCCGTCTCACTCGATTATGCGATCTTTTTGTTACATAGCTTTTCAGACTTTCGTAACAAAGGGGAGGAACCGACTAATGCCATGCGTTTGGCAATGAAGCGATCATTCCCGGCTATCGCAGCAAGTGCATCGACAACCTTTTTCGGATTTATGGCTCTCACATTTATGAATTTCGAAATTGGTGCTGATCTAGGTGTTAACTTAGTCAAAGGTATATTGTTCAGCTTTATTAGTGTCATGGTATTTTTACCAGCACTAACACTTACTTTTTACAAATGGATTGACAAGACACAACATAAACAGATTGTACCGAATTTTAAAAATCTCGGTAGACGTGTGCTTAAGTTTAGAATACCAAGTTTAATTCTTGTTCTGTTAATGCTAGTTCCAGCATTTTTGGCACAAAGTAATACGAATTTTATTTATGGTGTAGGTGAGCATCCGGATTCTACCCGAATCGGTGTGGATGAACAAACGATTGAAGATTCGTTTGGCAAATATACACCAATGGTTTTGCTGGTGCCAAAAGGAGATATTGCAAAAGAAGAAGAACTGGTACAAGAACTGGAACAACTTGATCATGTGTCGAGTGTGTTAGCTTATGTCAATTCAGTCAGTGCGGCGATTCCTCCTGAGTATTTGGATGAATCAATCACAGAACAATTTTACTCTGAAAATTATTCGCGTATTATTTTGCATTCCAATACGGATGCGGAAGGTGATGCAGCTTTCACTTTGATTGATGAGGCAGAAGAAACGGCCGAAAATTATTACGGAGATGACGTTCATGCCTTAGGTGAAAGTGTGACACTGTACGATATTAAAAATACGGTAGAAAAAGATAATGTAGTAGTTAACGTACTAACGATCGTTGCGATTGCGGTGGTGTTATTAATCACTTTCCGTTCAATTTCCATGCCGATTGTGTTATTACTAACCATACAAGCGGCAGTTTGGTTTAACTTATCTGTACCATACTTTATGGATTCGTCACTCGTATATGTAGGGTATTTAATCATAAGTACAGTACAGCTAGCTGCGACAGTCGATTACGCGATCTTATTATCAGAAGCGTATCATGTCAATCGAAGAGAGATGCCAGCTTTACAAGCTATTAAGAAAACAATTGATGAAAAAATCTTTTCGATTTTGATTTCTGCTTCGATTTTATCAAGTGTTGGATTTATCTTATGGATGACGTCCTCCAATCCAATTGTCGGATCAATTGGATTGTTACTTGGTAGAGGAGCATTACTAGCGTTTATTTTAGTCGTATTTTTCTTACCAGCGATGTTATTAGTGTTTGATAAAGTGATTGAAAAAACAACTTGGAAAGCAAACTTTTATAAGAAGAAGGGTTGATGATGAGAATAAAACGATTTTTATTGTTAATGATGGTGGGGATAGTTGCACTCTCTCCTTTTAGCGTAGTTGCAGCAAGTGCTACGGCTCCAAAGGATGAGGTAATATATGCCACATTACAACCAAATGGTGAAGAGTTGAATATGTATGTCGTGAATAGTTTTGAAGTGGAAGAACAGGAAAAATTAGTCGATTACGGTAATTATACCAATGTGAAAAACTTGACTGACCTATCCGAGATAACAAAAGAGGGGGATGAAATTTCCTTCACGACATCTGAGGAGACCTTTTATTATCAAGGAGACCTAGAAAACAAACCGTTACCTTGGGATTTTACCATCCACTATCAGCTTGATGGGGAAGAAGTGAATCCAGAAGAATTGTTAGGTCAGGAAGGCCATTTGCAAATAGAGATAGAAACTTCTGCGAACGAAGATGTTAATTCGATCTTCTTTGAAAATTATTTGTTACAGATTTCGCTTTCGCTAGATAGTGAGTTGTATCAAAATATTGAGGCAGGAGAAGGAACCATCGCAAATGCCGGTAAGAATAAACAAGTGACTTTTACAGTAATGCCGGAGAAAGAGGAAAATTTCCTATTAGAAGCAGACGTAACAGACTTTGAAATGGAAGGGATCGAGATATCGGCTGTTCCTTCCTCTATGTCGATTGATTCTCCAGATACGGATGATGTGACAGAGGATTTTGAGACATTATCAGATGCTACCGCTGAAATTGATGAGGCAGTAGGTGAATTAGCGGATGGCATTTCAGAATTGAATAATGGTGTTTCCAGTCTAAAAAATGGTTCCAGCGATTATCAGGATGGTATTACCCAAATTAATAATGGATCAGCTGATTTGATCAGTGGTAGTAAGTCCATCGATCAAGCACTAATCACGATGAAAAATTCCATCGATCAAGATGTGGAAACAGGAGATTTCAGTGCATTACAGGATGGACTTGTGCAAATTGCTGATGGCTTAAAAGAGGCAAGCGATGGATTAACGATATTAAAGGAAAATTATTCGCAAGCCTATCAAACATTGGATAAATCGATAAATGCTATCCCGGCAAATGTTTCAGAGGAAGAGATTCAAGGATTGGATTTAAGTGAAGAAGATCAAAGAGTAGTAGACAAATTAGTTAGCACTTATGAAGCTGTTAGTACAGCAAAAAGTACCTATGAAAAAGTCAGCAAAGCATTTGAAGCAGTTACCCCAACTCTTAACGAAGTAAGTAGTTCACAAAATAAAATGGCGTCCTCACTGGAAACAATGGCTGAACAAATCGAAGCAGCAAGTGAAGGAATGGATATTCAGGAAGGCTTAAAAGAATTACAAGAAGGATTAGCGACACTATCCGATAATTATCAAGAGTTTCATGCAGGTCTTAAGGAATATACAAATGGTGTTGATGAATTGTCCAATGCCTATCAGGACCTTCATAACGGAATTGTAGAATTAGAAGATGGAACTACTGAACTGGAAGAGGGTGCAAGTGAGTTACATGATGGGACAACAGAATTGGCTGATTCAACAAGTGACTTACCTGACCAAATGCAGGATGAAATAGATGAGATGATCAATGATTATGACAAGTCAGATTTTGATGCAGAATCATTTGTTTCCGACAAAAATGAAAATGTGCAAACCGTTCAATTCGTAATAAAAACAGAGAGCATTACCCAAGATGAAGAAGATGATGAGGAAGAAGAGACAGAAGAAGAGAAGAGCTTCTGGGATCGCTTATTAGATTTATTTAGATGATAGTAGATTAGATAATGTCGATGGCATACCTGTCAGTTGGGTATGCTATCTTTTTTTTGTGAGAAGAACACGGTGAGTCGAGTTGCCGGACATCTATTCCGTTAATTTAGCTAAAAGTAGTGATTTTTTGACGTTCCCGGACATCTGTTCCGTTATTTACTGCAAATCATGCTATTTTTCTAATGAAATAGCTGAATAGCGGAATAGCGGAATAGATGTCCGCGACAAAAGATAAGCTTTATTGTTTTTCAAATTCCTACAAAAAAATTACACTTAAGGAAAAGGAGCGAAGAATGATGAAATTAAGTGTATTAGATCAAGCACCTATTTCCAGAGGAGATACACCTGAACAAACATTGGCAAATACGTTAGAACTTGCGCAGTGGGCAGAGCAATTAGGATATCATCGTTATTGGGTAGCAGAGCATCATAATACGAATGGATTGGCAAGCTCTTCTCCAGAAATTATCATGACAAGGATTGCTTCTGTAACCAATACCATCCGCGTTGGATCAGGTGGAGTTTTATTACCACAGTATAGTCCTTATAAAATTGCTGAAGATTTCAAGACATTGGCAGGATTCTTTCCTGAGCGGATTGATTTAGGTGTCGGTCGTTCGCCTGGTGGTTCACAACTAACCCGGTCAGCACTTACGGATAATCAAAACAAAAGCTTAAGCGAATTTCCGCGTCAACTCACCGATTTACAAGGTTTTTTGCATAATTCATTACCAAAAGAGCATGAATTTCGCTTGGTAAAAGCTGGACCACGAGTGGAGAAGGTACCACCAATTTGGGTATTAGGATTGTCGGAGCGTGGAGCAACAAACGCAGCAGAGCTAGGATTAGGATTTGTTTTTGGTCATTTTATTAATCCTGCTCATGGTGAAAAAGTAATGCAGACGTATAGTGAGAAATTTCAACCTTCTGTTTCAATGGATCAGCCAAAAACAATGGTTTGTATTTTTGCCATTTGTGCGGAAACGAATGAAGAGGCAGAAGAATTAGCATTAACACAAGACAAATGGCTGCTTAGTGTAGGAAAAGGGGCAGATACGAAAGTACCATCCATAGAAGAAGTCCGAAAGAAATCATTTACGCAAGCAGAACTGGATATAATGAAGAAAAACAGAGAGCGTTGTCTTATCGGAACACCTGCTCAGATAAAACAAGAGCTAACTCGCTTGCAAAAAGTCTATCAAACAGATGAATTTATGCTGATCACGAATATTCACGACTTTGAAGCAAAAAAGAAATCCTATCAACTGATAGCAGAAGCGATACGATAAAACAAAAGGGGCAGTGGTACGAACCACTGCCTCCTCCTTATGCTTTAAGAAAGTCAGGATCTTGATAGCTTGGATTAGGATACTTATAAAATCCTTCGCCGGTAGCTGTTCCTAATTTGTTCTTATCAATATATTCTGTCTTTAAAAGCTCTGCTAATTTTGCAGCACTTTGATCACCAGTTTTATCTGCTTTTTGTTTCACAATGTTGTAGGCGGTAGTAATTCCTACTATATCAAGGATTGCAAAAGGTCCTTTTGGTGAACCAGTTGCAGCCATCCAGGTTTTATCAATTGTCTCTGGATCTGCTACTCCTTTAATAAATAAACCTTGAGCGGCATCAAGTAATGGAACTAACAAGGAATTAAGAATATAACCGGGTTGTTCTTTATGTAGCGGTAGAGCAATCATGCCAATCTGTTTAGCAAATGCAAGAACATCCTCAAATACTTGTTCATCGGTTTGTTCATGTTTCATTACTTCAGCTGTATTATTTAGCCAGATTTCGTTGGCAAAATGGAGTGCCAGGAATTTTTCAGGTCTTCCTGTTACTTCTGCAAATTGACTTGGTAATAATGTAGAAGTATTAGTAGCAAAAATCGTTTCCTCAGGAGCAACTTGTCCAAGTTCTTGGTAAAATGCATTTTTAATATTCACTACTTCCGGAATTGCTTCGATGACAAGGTCTGCTTCTAATACTGCCTGTTTTAAATCCGATTGAAAGGCCATGCGTTCAAAGGCAGCATCTACTTGGGCTTGTGTTGCATCCAAGTCTGTCTTATAACGATCTTTTAGTTTGGTAATACGCTGTTTTGCTTGGTTTAACGCATCCTCATTAATATCATAAACCACCACATCAATGCCATTGAAGGCAGTTTGGTAAGCAATCTGGCTTCCTAAAACTCCTCCACCAGCAACGGTAACTTTTTGATATGACGCCATACCTATCCATCCCTTCTCACTTTTCTAGTAGAACACTACTGTATTATGACACAAGAATAGAAGATTAATCAAAAGATAGGTATTAAGACTTAGTTTCATTTTGCTTAATCGGTGCATAGTCAAATAATTTCCCTTCGTATATTAATTCCATGCGATCATTTTTTCTGAAATCATCTGGTGTTACCATGGCGGGAAGTTTATCCGATAATTTAATGCCTGATCGATAAAAGATATCTGCAACAAATTGTGAACAAAAATAAGAGTTACTGAATTCAACTGGTTCTTTTAATGAGACTCCAATCACACCTAGGATATTGTAGAGAAACTTATCATTCTTTTTAATAAACACTTCCAATATTCGTTTCATTTTATCGATTTCACGTTCAGTTACTTGGAGGCGATAAATAACACAAGTGGTATTACGATATTTATTGAACGTGCCGGTCCAAATATCTTCTTTTACAAATCCACCATTCAAAGGGTTCTTCGGATTTTTTCTGCCAAAACTGTACATCTCTTTCAGTTCCGGATCAAAAGCAAGAGAAGCATGGTTATAGGGCGCTTTGGTATATGTTTTGATAACATTTGTAAATAAAGTACCTGTATCGGATAACATAATATAAACATAATTTTCTTCACTCATGTACATCACCAACTATCATCATTCTACTCTTTTCATTATAACGTATTTACTGTAAAATGAATGCAGTTTTTAAAAAGATTGGGTGAAAATCATGAGGGAAACGATTTGGACTTTATCTATTATCTTTTTTATTTTGTTAGTTGTATCCATAGTATTTAAGATTATTACCAAATTACAACCAGATAAGGACTTTACTACGATTCAGCTCCGCGTCAAGACATGGTGGGGCATGTTCACCATTTTCTGTTTTGCAACTTTATTCAATACCACCGTTTCTTTGATCGCCATCATGATTTTATGTTTTTTTGCATTAAGAGAGTATTTTTCCATGATGAAAACAAGAAAATCAGATCGGCGAATTTTCTTATGGTCTTATTTAATGATTCCACTACAATTTTACTGGATCTATATTGGTTGGTATGGCATGTTTATAGTGTTTATTCCTGTCTATGTTTTTTTGTTTTTACCACTTCCGCGTATTATTGGAAAAGGTACAGTTGGTTTTCTACGATCGGTTAGTTTTACCCAGTGGGGGTTAATTTTGATGGTATTTGGTTTAAGTCATTTAGCCTATTTTCCAGTTGCGACACCAGAATTCGGTGCAAACCTTGTCTTGTATCTCATTATTTTGACACAAGTCAATGATGTCACCCAATATTTAATATCGCTATATCTCGGCAAACGTAAAGTTGCACCGACGGCTAATCCCTATATTACATGGGAAGGGTTTATTGGAGCACTTATTGCAACAACCGTCATATCTTATTGTATATATCCATTATTAACACCGTTGGATCTAACTTTTGGTATTGCTTCAGGCATTTTAATCAGTGTTTCGGGGTACTTTGGAAGTTTGACGATATCTGTGTTAAAGCGGGATCTTTTAATAGGGAACAAAGAAGCATTGGAGCGGTTAAAGGATCGTTATCTTAATCGAATTGATAGTTTAACATATACGGCACCGGTCTTCTTTCATGTGATCCGTTACTTTTTTGATTTTATGTAGCTAAAAATCCATGGGGCGACCATGGATTTTTGAAGTATCATTTATTGAGCAATCTTATACTTCTTTAGATGGATACATTTTGTGAGATCATTTAATGTTTGTTGTGGATTTTTTCCTTCGACAATTAATTGAAGTTCACATTTTGGGTTCATAGTTAACGAAAATGAAACGAGCCTTGGTAAACTTTCAAGTGTGATCATATCATGATTGAAAAGAAGGTAAATATGACCTTTATAATTTTTCTGATAGGTATGTAAAGCTAAGAGCTGGTTAATGGATAATCTTTCATTCAACTCAATATTTTTAGATAAAAACTTCTTCATGTTGCATCCTCCTTTTATTAGCTACTTAACTATAACCCGTTTATCAATCGTCTAAACGGTCACTTGTATTAAAAATGAATGACAAATGTTACAAAAGCTTAATCTCTATGTGAGATCAAAATCCTCCACTGATGGTAGAATTACACTTTGCCTAAATGCCAATTACTATAACTCCAGAGCTAATTCTTATATAATAATTGGAAGGGAGGGGTTAACATCGAACAGAAATTACATAATCCAACAGGAAAACAACGAATCGGCTTAGCATTCTTGCTAGCGATGTTAGCAATGTTAGGCCCGTTCAATATCGATATGTATTTACCAAGTTTCCCACAAATAGCAGATGATTTGGGAGCACGAGCATCGCTTGTTCAATTAAGCTTAACTGCTTGTTTATTAGGTTTAGCTTTTGGCCAATTAGTAATTGGACCGATCAGTGATGCAATAGGAAGAAGAAAACCTATACTATTTTTTATTTCGCTATTTGCAATCTTTTCATTGGTTTGTGCAGTGGCACCCAATATTATTGTGTTAATTTTAGCTAGGTTTTTACAAGGATTCACAGCTTCGGCAGGTGTTGTGTTATCTAGAGCAGTTGTGCGAGATGTATTTGATGGAAAAGCATTAACCAAATTTTTTGCATTGTTAATGGTAATTAATGCTACAGCACCAATGATTGCTCCGATCTCAGGCGGGGCTGTATTATTACTCCCCTTTGCAACATGGCATACTATTTTTATCTTTTTATTTCTATTAGGTATTGTGATGGTGACGATTAGTGCCTTTAAATTGCCGGAAACTTTACCAGAAGAAAATCGTCGACCAACTTCGATTGCCAATTCATTAAAAACAATGGGGTATTTATTAAAAGACCGCTCCTTTATCGGCTATGCGATTGTAGTTTGTTTTGTTCAAGGTGGAACATTTGCATATGTTGCGGCGACACCATTCGTTTATCAGGATCTGTATCATGTATCACCACAAGTATTTAGTATCTTATTTGGTATAAATGGATTAGCGATTATTCTTGGTAGTTTTCTCGTGGGTCGATTAAGCGGCTATTTTTCAGAAAGAAGCTTATTGAGAACCGGTGTTATCATGTCATTAACAGCAAACACGATATTATTAATAGCGACTGTGTTTCATTGGCCATTGTATATGCTTGTTATCTCGTTATTTATCCATCTAAACTCAGTTGGGATTATCTTAACCAGTAGTTTTTCGCTTGCAATGGAGAATCAAAAAGAACGGGCAGGGACAGCAAGTGCATTACTAGGTATGTTGCCTTTAGTAATGGGTGCAATAGTTGCCCCTATTGTAGGATTAGATGAAACAACGGCAGTTCCAATGGGAGCAGTACTATTTACAAATTCTCTTATCGGGGCGATTATATTTTTTACATTTACCAGACAAAAAAGATGAGTTGTATGATGCAACTCATCTTTTTTTAGAAAGAAAGTATAAAATTTGGATATCCACCTGCTACGTTAAACGGGCTCTTTGCGTTTTGCTTAATATTCTACTTTATCCGTAGTTTGCTTCCATAATTGGAAAGGTAATTTATCACTATTTAAATCTAGTTTCTTCATTAATAAGTTTCTTTCTTTGATATTCATTGTGATTTGGTCATAAATATATTGATCATCGAATCCAATCTTTGCTGCTTCTTCTCTTGTATTAAAATAATAAACAGCTTTAGGACGTGCCCAATAGATCGCTCCTAGACACATCGGACAAGGTTCACAACTTGTATAAATTTCACAACCTGTTAATTGATAATCATTAAGGTGCTTACATGCATCACGGATTGCGCTGATTTCAGCATGTGCGGATGGATCATTTGTTGTTGTGACTACATTTGTCCCTTCTCCTACAATTTTATTGTCTTTTACAACCACAGCACCAAATGGACCACCATTTCTTTTTTCTACATTGTCATATGCTATCTGTAAAGCGTGCTTCATAAATTCTAGCTTCATATTAGTTGCCTCCTTACAATCTATAAAATATTTTATAGTAGATATCTCAAAATTATGATTAGCTTGTGATATTCTTTAACATTAAAATAATTGAAAATGTTTTCCTTTGTTACTATAGTAGTAAGAAGAAGGACTTAGTGAAGTGAAGAGCTAATTTACAAGTGTCGACAAATAGCTTATACTTTAAACAGAATATTTAAAATTTCGCAGGAAAATTGTAGAAATCCTGTTCTTTATATAGTATAATATCTTTAGAAAGGATATAGAAATGAAAAATATGCATAGATATTCAAATCTATTACTTGAAGAAAAACGAACAACGGTGTGGTTTTTGTGGTTGGTTTACGTTATTTATTTTGGATTTGAAATAGTTTATTATTTCATAATACCAGCTGTTCCATGGCAATATGAGATGACTCCTGAACAGAATAGCCTATATTATATCAAGTATTTTGCAATTTTCGCATTACTTCCTATTGCCTATTATTATTTAAGAAACGGAAAGCCATCTCCTATCAAATATATTTATTTTTTCACCGTAACATTTTCAGATATTATTTTAGACCTTCTCATTTTTCAGGGAATTGAAAAACCATATGCAAGCGGAAATATAATTGAACTAGTAATAATTATGTTTTCACCAATATTTGTGAGCGAACGTTTCTTTTATACAGTGTCATTAGGTACAATTTTTAAATACCTAATAATTGGTTTGATTTTATCGGATGAGATTGTTGTAATTCCTTTGGTTCTAGTTGTAGTATACTCGATTGTCGCTTGTATTCTATTATATCGTTTTCTTGCCTATGTCAGAGCTGTACAAAGTTCTTATGACAAGCAGATGGAAGGGATTGTAAAAGGTGTTATCACAACATTAGAATTAAAAGATCCATATACACGAGGGCATAGTGAAAGAGTTGCAGATTATGCTATATCGTTAGCAAAGGCAACGGGAAAATATGATGATGAAGAGTTAAAAACTTTTTATTATTCATGTTTATTACATGATATTGGAAAAGTAAATATACCAGATTCGATTTTAACCAAACCAGGTAAATTAACAGATGAAGAATTTGACATAATTAAAACACATCCTACAGTAGGTGCACAGGCGATCGCAGAAGTTGAAGGAGTTGCCGAAAACATTAATGTAATAAAGCATCATCATGAAAGATGGGATGGTAAAGGATATCCTGATGGTTTAAAAGCGAATCAAATCGACTTTCTTGCTAGGGTAATTTCAATTGCAGATGCCTTTGATGCTATGACTTCCACAAGATCGTATCGAGCTGCATTGTCTATTGAAAAAGCATACGAAAATATTATTAATGGTAGTGGTACTCAATTTGACCCTCAATTAATTACCACTTTCCAAGAGGTTTTTCCAAAATGGGTCGAATATCACCATATTCAACAAAAAGGGACTAATAAAACAAGAGAGGAGGATTAATCATGAAGGTGAAAAAATTAAAAAAACTAAATGCTACTACCGGTTTTTGTTGGTGGTGTTTTATAAGACCTTAGTAATTTTGTTGGATGCTATTTTAATAGCATCCTCTTTTCTTATGGTCTTTGAAAACCCCTGGCTATGCCGGGGGTTCCATAGAGCTTCTAGCGTGGAGTAAAAAAAGCCTCTCTTCATGGTAAGATAAGGTTGGTTTCCCGACCACCAAATCTCACCAAAGAAGGAGGCATGTCCAATGCAGGACAAGAATAGTTTAGCACATACACAGTGAAGATGTAAGTTTCACATAGTTTTTGCGCCAAAATATAGAAGACAAATTATCTATGGAAAATATAAAAGAAGCATCGGAGAAATAGTAAGAGAGCTTTGTAAAAGGAAGGGAGTTGAAATACACGAGGCAAATGCATGCAAAGATCACATTCATATGTTAGTAAGTATACCACCAAAGCTAAGTGTATCTCAATTCATGGGATACTTAAAGGGCAAAAGTAGTTTAATGATTTTTGATCGTCACGCCAATTTAAAGTATAGATATGGTAATCGCAAATTTTGGTGTCGCGGCTACTTTGTAGATACAGTGGGAAGAAATAAAAATCAAATTCAAGAATATATTAGAAATCAGCTCAGAGAGGACTACATGAGCGATCAGCTAACCTTATTCGAAGAATTTGATCCGTTCACTGGGGAGAAAAATAAGAAGAAATAAGAAATTTTTTAGAATTAGTGAGTGAGTGTGGTGCAGAAGGGAAACCCATTCAGTGGGCCTTTTAGGCCGAGGCCGGTAACAGAGGCTTTCAGCCGCAGAGCAAACCACCAGTTCACACTGGTGGTTTTGA
>NZ_WJEB01000056.1:0-5060 GCF_010994085.1 Gracilibacillus saliphilus
CCCCTGCAAGAGTAGGACGTTGCCAGGCTTGTATTCAAAAATGCATACACTGTTTAGTTTAATGTATGCTTTATTATTATCGCGGGGTGGAGCAGTCTGGTAGCTCGTCGGGCTCATAACCCGAAGGTCGCAAGTTCAAATCTTGCCCCCGCAACCAAAAGGTCCGGTAGTTCAGTTGGTTAGAATGCCTGCCTGTCACGCAGGAGGTCGCGGGTTCGAGTCCCGTCCGGACCGCCATTTTATGACTAACAAATAGCAAAACCTTAAGTTTGGATACTTAAGGTTTTTTTGTATTCTAGGAAATTAAAAAATTTGAGCATGTGTATAAAGGTGAGCATGATAAGTCACCTCTGTATATAACCATTGTTATCTCAACTTTCAAAAATAAAAAAGTAAAGATAGTTAATTTAAGTACCGAAAATTACACGAATGAAGTCAAAATGGTACTAAACATTCAATTAAGTACCAAAAATAGAAATTATTATATTAAAATGGTACTTAAAAAAGGATTTAGTACCAAAATGAACCTTGTTGAACACTAAATTGGCACTAAATTATAAAACTCTCATCAATTTCCTATTTGATACCTCGAGTAGTTTCAGTTTTTGTTCTGGTCTTGGACAAATGTAACATTTATCATTTGTCCTTTCAAAGTATATAATGTGTCTATGTAAGTAAACCATACATGGATATTGAAACTAAGGAGTAAAGCTTTTTATATCTATGTTAAAGTAAAGTATTATGAAAGGTGCTTCTCCTGTCCTCTTAGCTAAAGTTTTGATATGATGTGTGTATATTGTTGTGCTTTGGAGGTGTGGTCTGTTGAAAGAATTTGATTTTATTCGGTCCATTCAGCCGGATTTTTATCGACAATCCTCTGTTGTAAAAGGTATTGGTGATGATGCGGCTATTGTAAGACATACTAATGAGGATATTATTACAACGGTTGATACGATGGTGGAGAATGTTCATTTTTCTTCTAAGACAACTGAACCTTTTCATATTGGTTATCGAGCATTGGCTGCTAATATAAGTGATATTGCTGCTATGGGAGGTAAACCAACGTCATATGTAGTATCTATTGTTATACCAGACAGCTGGGCTGCAGCTGATTTACAAGCGATTTATCTCGGAATGGAAGAGCTAGCTAAAGTATTTAACATGGATCTTATCGGTGGAGACACTGTGTCAGGTGAACAATTAGTCCTGTCTATTACGGTATTAGGAACTGTTTTAAAAGGAAAGGCTAGATATCGCAATGATGCACAGGAACATGATATAATTTTTGTAACTGGAACACTTGGTGATGCGGCTTGTGGTTTACATCTATTATTAAATGCTACTCACAAAGAGCAAGACAAGTATCGATATTTTGTAAAGCGACATCAGATGCCAATGCCAAGGGTATCATTTATTAATCATTGTGAAAATATAACGCGGATGTCTTTAAATGATATAAGTGATGGTATTGCAAATGAAGCAAATGAAATAGCAGAGACTTCGGATAAAACATTGATCATTGAATATGATAAAATACCAAGCCATTCACAACTAGCTGATTTTTCCCCCGAACAACAATTCAAATGGTCTTTAACTGGCGGAGAAGACTTTGAATTGATTGGAACTGTTTCGGAAAAAGAATGGGAACTATTAAAAACGATAGCCAAAAAAACAAATACTAAAATTTCAGCAATAGGAACGGTACGAAATGATTGGAACAAGAATGGTACAGTATGGTTACAACATAATCATCAACTAAAAAAATTGGAAAAATCGGGTTATACACATCTAAGTAGGTGAAATAATGAGTACATATATTTTCGAATCAAATACAGAGGAAGAAACAAGACGATTAGCAAATAAATTAGCAATACTGCTTTCGCCTGGAGATGTACTAACATTAGAGGGTGATTTAGGTGCAGGAAAAACAACTTTTACAAAAGGTTTAGGTGCTGGCCTTGGTGTAACAAGAACGATTAACAGTCCGACGTTTACGATTGTGAAAGAATATGTGGGAGAAATTCCGTTATACCATATGGACGTTTATCGTCTGGAGGATAGTGAAGAGGACATCGGCTTTGATGAATATTTCACTGGCGATGGTATTACCGTTGTAGAATGGGCGCAATTTATCGAAGAATTTCTTCCAGCAGAACGATTAGAGGTTCAAATAAAAAGAATCGATGAACATACAAGAAAAATTATTTTTCATCCAATTGGAGATCACCTTGATTCGGTATGTAAGGAGCTATATTCATGAATGTGTTAGCAATTGATACTTCTAATCAAGTATTAGGAGTCGCGGTAAGTAAAGATGGGGAAGTGAAAGCGGAGTATACGGCAAATATCAAACGCAATCATTCGGTTGGTTTAATGCCGGCAATAGATCATGTTATGCAAGAAACAGAAACAACGCCAGCTCAATTAGATAGAATTGCCATTGCCAAAGGTCCAGGCTCATACACTGGTGTTCGTATTGGACTAGCAACAGCAAAGACAATGGCATGGACGCTAAAGATCCCGATTGTGGCGATATCTAGTCTAGAATTATTGGCGCATAATGTAAGACAACAGAATGTGCTGATCTCTCCTTTTTTTGATGCACGTAGAGGCTTAGTTTACACAGGGTTATATGAAAACAATTATGATCGAATTCATGTAAAAAAAGAAGACCAGAATATTTTAATGGAGCAATGGCTCGATGAAGTCCAAAGCTATCAAAAACCTGTTATCTTTCTTAGTCAGGACATCAAGCAGCACCAAAGATTAATAAAAGAAAAATTAGCTAAGGCCGCCATCATCCCACCTGCCATTGACCATCTTCCTCGTCCTGGCAAATTAGCTCTTTTGGGCGCAGAACGTAATGAGGATAACCTTCATGAGTTAACACCTAACTATATACGTTTAGTTGAGGCAGAAGCAAAATGGTTAAAGGAACAAGAGCAAAATGGCTAGAGTTCAATTTCGAAAAATGGAAGAATCGGATATAGAGGAAGTGAAAGAGATAGACAAACGCTCTTTTTCAATACCTTGGCCAGACGATATTTATGAAGAAGAATTAAAGAAGAACCATTATGCACAATATTTTGTTGCTACTTTAAATGAGAAAGTGATCGGCTTTTGTGGGTCATGGATGGTGTTAGATGAAGCACAAATTACGAATATTGCAATTGATCCAGATCATAGAGGGAAAGGATATGGTCAAGGATTATTCCAGTACGTAATCAATTATGCAGTTGCCCGTAGCATTCGTCATTTGTCATTGGAAGTACGTGTTTCCAACCAAACTGCACAACGAATGTACAAAAAGTTTGGGATGAAACCCGGTGGAATCAGGAAAAATTATTATAGTGATAATCAGGAAGATGCTTTAGTATTGTGGGTGAATTTATGAGTGAATATATTTTAGGGATTGAGACGAGCTGTGACGAAACAGCTGCAGCAATAATAAAAGATGGTCGAGAAATTGTGTCAAATGTAGTAGCTTCCCAAATTGAGAGCCATAAACGGTTTGGTGGGGTAGTTCCAGAGATAGCTTCTAGACACCATGTCGAACAAATCACGATTGTGTTAGAAGAAACCTTTGCAAAAGCAGGTTTAACGATCGATGATATGGATGCTGTTGCCGTAACAGAAGGACCGGGTTTAGTCGGTGCACTTTTGGTTGGTGTTAATGCTGCGAAAGGATTGGCCTATGCTCATCAAAAACCATTAATTGGTGTTCACCATATTGCTGGTCATATTTATGCAAACCGTTTGGAAAAGGAATTTGAGTTTCCGCTGTTAGCTTTAGTTGTTTCCGGTGGACATACTGAATTGATACTGATGAAAGAACATGGTGATTTTGAAATTATTGGGGAAACTAGAGATGATGCTGCTGGTGAAGCATATGATAAAGTCGCTAGAACATTGGAATTACCTTATCCAGGTGGTCCCAAAATCGATCAGTTAGCACATCAAGGAGAAGCTAACATTGACTTTCCGCGTGCATGGTTAGAAGAGAATTCCTTTGATTTTAGTTTTAGTGGATTAAAATCAGCTGTTATTAATACATTGCACAATGCTAAACAAAAAGGTGAAACGTTAAAACAAGAAGATGTAGCAGCAAGTTTTCAAGCAAGTGTTGTCGAAGTGCTAACAGAGAAAACCTTTCAAGCTGCCAAACAATATGGTGTGAAACAAGTGATTGTTGCAGGCGGTGTTGCTGCTAACAAAGGATTGCGTGCAGCGATGCAAGCTAAGTTTGAGCCGGAAGAAGCTGTAGAATTGCTATTTCCATCCTTATCGCTATGTACGGATAATGCAGCAATGATTGCAGCAGCAGGATCTATTGCTTTCAAGCAAGGTCACCGTGCACAATGGGATTTAAATGCTAATCCGAGTTTAAACCTAGAGAGGTATGCTAGTAGATCGAAGCTAGAACGCTAATAAGTTCTAGCTTTTTTAACTTGGAAAGGAAGTATAAAATCTGCGCAATGACTGTGTTAACGAAGTAGTTATTTTGAAATGTTTGATGTAGATTTGCAACGCTCTGGTTATAAGTAATAGGTTGACTGCTTACAATGGAAAAAGTGAAAAATTGCTATTTGTAATGATAAAAGCAACGCATTACTTCATCCTAAGGACTGAGCGTTTTTTTACTCAGTTTTTCTTATCAGATAGGAAAGTATATAATGCGCGGCATGATAGTGTTTTTGTATCATAGGTGGTCATTTTGAAATGATATGTAGACGGAAAGCATCGCTCCGGCTGCCCGCTTCCCTTTCCGTGGGGTTTTATCTTCAGCTAACTTTTCCAAGCAAGAACCGCTTGAAAAAGTGGATCTTCAGGTAAAACAGTTTCCACAGGAGTCGAAGCGGGCGGCCTCAGCAGCTCTACAACGTAAGTGGCAGCCAACTTTTTGAGGTTTTATACAATGTAAAATAAAAGACGTAATGTTCGTACGTTAAAAAAATGCAGAACGTTATTTAGCGCAGGCGCCCACTTCGACTCCTGTGGGATCAGCGTGATCTGAAGATCCACTTTTGTAAAGCGATCTTCTTTACAAAAGTTAGCTGAAG
>NZ_WJEB01000057.1:0-7901 GCF_010994085.1 Gracilibacillus saliphilus
TCGTACGTTAAAAAAATGCAGAACGTTATTTAGCGCAGGCGCCCACTTCGACTCCTGTGGGATCAGCGTGATCTGAAGATCCACTTTTGTAAAGCGATCTTCTTTACAAAAGTTAGCTGAAGACACGGCCCACGGAAAGCGAAGTGGGCAAGCCGCAGCGGTTGTTATGCCTATTATTTATGTCAAAATAACTACTTTGGACAGGACCGGGTGGGCTTTCCCGGTTTTTCTTACTGCTAAGAAAAAGAGAAATGTCTTAATAGTAAGTTGAATTTTTATCCACAGATCATTTAAAGTAAATGTGGATGATTACATAATCCTTATGATATCAAGGATTTATAACGCTTTAAAAATGTGGATAAAATACTCTCTGAATGTGGATAATGTGGACAAAGTTCTTAATAATTGATTTGCAAAGAGTGTATAAGTGGATAAGCATGTGTATAAATAATAACAAATATATTTTGATAATCATTTACGTAACACTTTACAAATAAGAAGAATATGTTTATTATTTAGTTGTGCAAACAAATAAAAAAAGAGGAATTATACTATGTTAAATGTATATTTGAAAGAATGTTTATATTTTACATCAAGTCGTTTTACAAGAATTATAACGAAGATGGCCGAAGAAGAATTTACCCGAAGCGGCTTATCACCAACTGCAGCATATTTATTAATGGTTCTATACGAGAATCAAGGACTGTCACAAAAAGAAATTGGCGAAATATTACATTTACAACCCTCAACTGTTACACGTATTTGTGAAAAACTGAAGAGGAAAGGATTAGTCTACAATAATGTTGAGGGACGCACATCCTATATTTATACTACAGAGCAAGGAAAAGAACTGGAGGCAACGATCTATGATTGTTGGATGAGATTACGTGACCGCTATGCCGAAATCCTAGGACGAGAAACAGCGGATGAACTCTCAGTTCAGCTAGAACAAATGAGCGATGAGTTAGAAAAGTTTTAGTGGTTGATATTTTCTTCAACCATTTTCTTATAGAAAAATAGTTGCTTGTGCAAACAAATGTATGAAGGGGGTGATTGATGATTAAAAGAGAAATTAGAAAACACATAGATCTGAAGAAAAAGAATAGAAGGAGGAGAAATGATGTTACAAAGGCAAACGGATGAAAAGCAAAAGCCAATTTTAGTTTTAGGTGGTAATGGAAAGACCGGAAAGCGTGTTGCGGAACGTTTATTATCGATGGGCATTCCTGTAAGAATCGGATCAAGGCATAGTGAACAACCCTTTTCCTGGGAAGATAAATCAACATGGCAAAAAGTATTAGAGGGTATAGCTGCTGTGTACATTGTGTATAGTCCTGACCTTGCTGTACCAAGTGCTGCCGAGGATATTAGCAAGTTTACAAAGTTAGCTTTACAAAATAATGTGAAACGCCTCGTATTACTATCTGGCCGTGGTGAAGAAGGAGCGGTAAAAAGTGAAAACGAACTAAAAAATTCAGATGCTCATTGGACAATATTGAGATCAAGCTGGTTTAATCAAAACTTTAGTGAAGCTTTTTTGATTGACCAAATCAGAGAAGGTGTTATTGCATTACCTGTGGGTAAGGTTACAGAACCATTCATAGATGTAGATGATCTTGCGGAAGTTGCTGTAAAGGTGCTAACAGAAGATGGACACATAGGTAAACTATATGAATTAACAGGGCCAAGATTAATGACATTCCAAGAAGCAACAAATGATATATCTGCTGTTATACAAAGAAATATCAGTTATATAAAGTTAACTCATCAGCAATTTGAAAAAGCTTTATGTGAAGCCGGGACACCTGCACATACAATAGAACTGCTGATGGAATTGTTTACATCTGTGCTTGATGGAAGAAATTCTTTTTTAGGAGATGGAGTACAACAGGTTCTAGGACGTGAGCCAAGAGATTTTAAAGAGTATGTTCAAAAAACAGTCAAAACGGGAGTTTGGGGTGAATAATGATAAACATATTGGACCATAGTGGAGTTAAAAAGAGCATTCTCGACATGTAGAATGCTCTTTGTCATAGGTTAGTCGTGTAATGTTTCCCATTCTTCCATTAATGATTCCAATCTTGCCTTTAAGGAGTCATTTTGATTAGTTAGTTCCAATGCTTTTTCATGATCTTGAAAAACGTCAGGATCACATAACATTTGATCAATTTCTTCCATTTCTAACTCAAGTTGTTCAATCTCATCTTCAATTTCCTTAATTCTACGCTCTTTTTTCCGTTGCTCTTTTTTTAATTGCTTTTCTTTTTCAAAATTCGATTTGGTGGTTTCCGGATTGTCTACAGTTTTCTTTTCCGCCTTCTTTAGTTCGGCAAGTTCTTGTTCTTCTTGCTTTTTCTCTACATAGTAATCATAATCACCTAAGTAGAGTGTGGTTTTGTTAGCTTGCATTTCCAGCACATGTGTTGCAATCTTATTAATAAAATAACGATCATGAGAGACGAACAATATCGATCCAGGATAGTCAATTAAAGCAGCTTCTAACACTTCTTTGCTATCCAAATCTAAATGGTTGGTCGGTTCATCAAGTAATAAGAAGTTTGCCTTCTCCATCATTAGTTTTGCTAGTGCTAGGCGCGCTTTTTCCCCACCACTTAAAGCCGAAACATTACGTAACACATCATCACCGCTGAAAAGGAAGTTACCGAGAATGGTGCGAATGTCCTTTTCATTCATGACCGGATAATCATCCCACAGTTCATTCAATACCGTTTTCTTAGGATTTAATTGTGTTTGTTCTTGATCATAGTAACCAATCTGTACATTTGTTCCGAGCTGAATGTCACCTGAAGCAGGGTCTAGCTGTCCGATAATTGTCTTTAATAAGGTTGATTTTCCAACACCATTTGGTCCGACTAGTGCTACACTATCCCCACGTTCGATATGCAAGTTAAGATTTGAAAAAATGAATGGATCTGATTCTTGATAGTGAAATGCTAAATCGTTAATTTTTAACACATCGTTACCACTTCTGCGGTCAATTGTAAAAGTAAACTTGGCAGAGCTTTCTTCGCCAGCTGGTTTGTCCATCACTTCCATTTTTTCTAACTGCTTACGTCTACTTTGGGCACGTTTCGTAGTAGAAGCACGTACAATATTTTTCTGAATAAACTCTTCCATTCTTTTAATTTCACTCTGTTGTTTCTCATAGAGCTTTAGATCACGTTCATAATTTGCCGCTTTCTGTTGTAAATAATCACTATAATTGCCATGATATTTAGTTGAATGATGTCGAGATATTTCATAGACAATATTCACGGTTTTATCTAAAAAATAGCGGTCGTGAGAGACGATGACGACAGCACCTTGATAACTGTTTAAATAGCCCTCCAACCACGTTAAAGTTTGAATATCCAAATGGTTTGTAGGCTCATCTAATATGAGAATGTCAGGCTTCGTTAATAAAAGTTTCCCTAAAGCTAATCTTGTTTTTTGACCACCACTTAGTGTAGCAATCGAGGTCGTCCACATGCTTTCTGGGAAATCAAGGCCGTTTAGCACCGCTTTTATGTCCGCTTCATATTGATAACCACCCGCAAGCTTGAAGGCTTCTTGTTTTTGATCATAATTGGCAAGCAACTGCTCGTAACGATCACTATCCGCAAGTAGGTCAGGATCGCCCATTTGCTGTTCCATCTGGCGTAGAGCTTTTTCTTCCTTTTGAAAGTGTTCGAAAATCTTAAGCATTTCGTCCCAAATCGTTTCATTAGAATTTAAACCTGAGTGTTGTGCAAGATAGCCTAACGATACATCTTTCGGTTTATGAATTTCGCCTTCATCATAACTAAGTTGATTGGAAATAATATTTAAAAGAGTAGACTTTCCGGCACCATTTCGACCCACTATAGCTATACGGTCATCCCTCTTTATCTCTAATTTTATATTAGATAAGATCAGTTCAGCACCGAATCTTTTGGTTAAATTGTTTACTTGTAAATAAATCATTTGCTTTCACCTCTAATATGTTCAGTGTATCGGAAAGCAGAAACCACTGCAAGCACAGTTGTTTGGCTGTAAGTGAATTATTTCACGACATTTAACCGCTTTTCTGTTAGAATAAAAAGTAAGTAAAAACATTCACAAATCCAAACCGAACTAGTAAGGGGAATGAATGATGATGAATCAAAATAAAATACCACAAGCGACGGCGAAACGTTTGCCATTATATTATCGATTTTTAAATAATCTTCATATTCAGGGAAAGTCGCGAGTATCTTCAAAAGAATTAAGTGAAGCGATGAAAGTAGATTCTGCTACAATAAGACGAGATTTCTCCTATTTTGGTGCTTTAGGGAAAAAAGGTTATGGCTATAATGTCGAATATTTGTTGGGATTTTTCCGTAAAACATTAGATCAGGATGAAAATACTCCCGTTGCGCTAATTGGTGTAGGGAATTTAGGAACCGCTTTTTTAAATTATAATTTCACCAAAAATAATAATACAAAAATTGAAGTTGCTTTTGATGCTGATAAACGAAAGGTCGGCAAAACGATAGGGGATATTCAAGTGCACCACATTGATGATTTAGAGGGGAACTTAGAAAATATCTCTGTTGCGATTTTGACAGTACCTGTATCGGAAGCACAAAATATTACTGATCGCCTAGTGAAAACCGGCATCAGCGGTATTTTGAACTTCACACCGGCAAGAATTACAGTTCCGGAGAATGTCCGTGTACATCATATTGATTTAGCCGTAGAACTACAATCACTTGCCTATTTTATGAAGCATTATCCGTTAGAGAACGAAGGAGAAGAGTAGATATCATTACTAAAAAATAGACTCAGCTAACAGTAGCTAAGTCTATTTTTTCTTATTATCATTCGCTTTTTTTATGCGAAAATGTAGATTGATTAATCTAAACGCAACCACAAAATCAATTGTTGCAAAGGTTGCTAATAAAATGGTAATAAAGTTAAAAACAGTTTCATCTGCCGATTGGATTGCGATGTAAGTGAACAAAGCGCCTAACGCAATGTAAAAAATGGCAGACCGTAAAGGTGAAATACGCATAATACTATTGTCCTCCAATAAGAATCGTCATTAACTCTTTTATTTGATCCATTTGCTGTTCCATTTCTTCTGGATCGACAGACAGTTGACCGATTACGGCAAATGTATTCATGGACATATGCACAATAATTGGTACAAGGATTCGTTTCGTTTCAACGTAAAGAAAGGCGAACACCATTCCGACTGAAGTGTATATAAGTAAGTGTTCAAAATCATTATGAACGGCAGCGAAAATGACCCCAGATAACAACGCAGCGAAAAAGAAGTTCATTCTCTTATAGAGTGAACCAAAAATAGCTTTACGAAACACTAGCTCTTCTAGAATAGGTCCCAGTATAGAAATAATTACAATAAACAAAGGAGTTTGTCGTGCTATATTCATTAAGTCCATTGTATTTTCTGAACCAGGTGGGATTTTGAAAACTACCATTTCAATAACAACAGCAACGGCTTGTGTTATCATCACAAGGAAAAAACCTAGTACAGACCACAGTATAATGGTTCCAATTTTCTTTTGTTGTGCTTGGAAGAAATCTTGCACTTCATCCCTTATGAAATAGATAGATATCATCAAAGCTATCGCGAATGATGCAATATTCCAGTTAGCTTGGAAAGTATCCAAATCATCAATGTAGGAAACAAACGGTAGAGCCAAAAAGATGGAAAACTGCATAGCAATATACGTTATGATCAAATAAATATATTTTCTTGGCAAGTATAACGACTCCCTTAAACTCTTTTTAATGTCATGATACGTATTTTAACATAAATTTAGAATAAAATTGAAATACTTCGTCTACACATAGAAGTATGTGAGTATTTTGCTGTTCATAAGTGGAGAGTATCCTTCACTTATATAGTTAGCGACCGTGATAAATTTTTTTAAAAAACGATATTAAAATACTTGCAAAAAAAATCAGTTTTCATTATTATAATAATTGTGTTAGCACTCCTCTTGAACGAGTGCTAATAATCAACAAAATAATGAATGAGAAATTCAAGGAGGTAACGAAAAGATGCTTAAACCATTAGGTGATCGTGTCATTATTGAGCTTGTAGAGCAAGAAGAAAAAACAGCGAGTGGAATTGTTCTTCCAGATTCTGCGAAGGAAAAACCACAAGAAGGTAAGGTTGTAGCTGTTGGTTCTGGTCGTGTAACAGACAATGGAGAGAAAGTGGCACTTGAGGTTGAAGAGGGCAATACTATCATTTTCTCTAAATTTGCTGGTACAGAAGTAAAATATGAAGGTAAAGAATACTTAATTCTTCGTGAAAGTGACATTTTAGCAGTTGTAAGTTAAGTAAGATAACGAAGAGCTATAAAGATAAATAACATAACTTTTTTAAAATTTTAAGGAGGTTTTTTCACAATGGCTAAAGAATTAAAATTTAGTGAAGAAGCACGTCGCGCAATGCTACGCGGGGTAGACACACTTGCAAACGCAGTAAAAGTAACATTAGGGCCAAAGGGTCGTAACGTTGTTTTAGATAAAAAATATGGTTCACCACTAATTACAAATGACGGTGTAACGATTGCAAAAGAAATTGAATTAGAAGATAGTTTCGAAAACATGGGTGCACAGCTTGTTTCTGAAGTAGCTTCTCAAACAAATGATGTAGCTGGTGACGGTACAACAACTGCAACAGTATTAGCACAAGCAATGATCCAAGAAGGTCTTAAAAACGTTGCATCTGGTGCAAACCCAGTAGGTGTACGTCGCGGTATCGAAAAAGCGGTTGAAATCGCAACGGAAGAACTTCGTAAAGTTTCCAAACCTATCGAAGGAAAAGATTCAATTGCACAAGTAGCAGCAATTTCTTCTGCTGATGATGAAGTAGGTCAATTAATTGCAGAAGCAATGGAACGTGTGGGTAACGATGGTGTTATCACAATCGAAGAGTCTAAAGGATTCAACACAGAATTAGAAGTTGTAGAAGGTATGCAATTCGATCGTGGATATGCTTCTCCATACATGGTAACAGACCAAGACAAGATGGAAGCGGATCTTGAAGATCCTTACATTTTAATTACTGACAAGAAAATCAACAATATCCAAGAAGTATTACCAGTACTAGAACAAGTTGTACAACAAGGTAAACCACTTCTATTAATCGCTGAAGATGTAGAAGGCGAAGCGCTTGCTACATTAGTAGTGAATAAACTACGCGGAACATTTAATGCAGTTGCTGTAAAAGCTCCTGGATTTGGTGATCGTCGTAAAGCAATGTTAGAAGATATCGCTGTATTAACTGGTGCTGAAGTAATCACAGAAGATCTTGGTTTAGAACTTAAAAACACAAGCATTGAGCAATTAGGTCGCGCTTCTAAAGTAGTTGTTACCAAAGAGAACACAACTATCGTAGAAGGATCTGGTGACCCAGAACAAATCTCTGCTCGTGTAGCACAAATCCGTGCACAAGTAGAAGAAACTACTTCAGAATTCGATAAAGAAAAATTACAAGAGCGCCTAGCTAAGCTTGCTGGCGGCGTAGCAGTAGTAAAAGTTGGTGCTGCAACTGAAACAGAACTTAAAGAACGTAAGCTACGTATTGAGGATGCATTGAACTCAACTCGTGCAGCGGTTCAAGAAGGAATCGTTTCTGGTGGTGGTACAGCACTACTTAACGTATATAACAAAGTTGCAGAACTTAACCTTGAAGGTGATGAAGCTACTGGTGTAAACATCGTACTTCGCGCACTAGAATCACCAGTTCGTCAAATTGCAGAAAATGCTGGATTAGAAGGTTCAATTATCGTAGAACGTCTAAAAGGTGAAAAAGTTGGAATTGGTTTCAACGCAGCAACTGGAGAATGGGTAAACATGATCGACGCTGGTATCGTTGACCCAACCAAAGTTACGCGTTCTGC
>NZ_WJEB01000058.1:0-8157 GCF_010994085.1 Gracilibacillus saliphilus
TGTTTTGTTCAGTTTTCAAAGATCAATGTTGTGTCGTTTTTTGCGACGAAATATAATATACCATGTATCAAAAAAGAAGTCAATGCCTTTTTTTGAATTTTTTCTTTGCTGTTCATCACTTCATTTCCTTACGACGACAAAAGATAATATACCATAAACTTATATAGCAGGCAAGAGGTTTTTTAACTTTTTTCTACATATATAAGAAAAGCGCAGAGCGCCCGCTTAGAAACGTAGCGGCTGGAGCTAATCAACTGAGATAAAGGAATCACAGTAAGCTTGCGAACCAATGATGACTTATCGTAGGGCGATTCGTGAAGTCGCCTAGTTTTTGGGCGCTCGGAGCTAGACACCTGCGCAAATTTTATATACTTTCTTGTCTCAAAATAAAAATACTATATCCCTTTTTATAAAAAAGATACAGTATCTACTTTCCTTATTCAATTTGCACTTTCTTAGGTATATATTTCTTTATCTCTTCTTCACTAGCTATCCGGGTATACAATTGAAATATGACCTTATATCTCTCACGCATTGCTTGCTTCACCATTTTATCTATTCGATGATCTTCTAAGTCTAACAGTAATTCTTCTAACTCTCTTTTTATCACATACTGCAGTTCACTTTGCTCCTTATCATTAATTAATAAGCCTAACATCTTGTCCACCCCTAAAATCTATTTTAATAATGATAATCTCCCCACTATCTAATATCTATATTCCTGTTTTCTTTCAAAATTAAACATAATTAGACATCATATTAAAGAAATACCCTGCATATAATGGAGACAAGCCCAACTAAAGGGAGGGGATTTTCGGTGAGGCGTTTATATATTGTAGATATGAAGAAACAAAAAAAAGCATTCCTCATTATTCCAATTGCTTTTTTTGTTGCCCTGTTTTTATTTTTAGAATTTAATTTTACCTCTACGGTTTTTTCTAATCAGGATAATCCACGTGCATTAAATGCTGGGAATGAAGACCATCCATCCGTCGCTTTAACTTTTAACATCAGCCACGGTGAAGAAAATGTTATTCCTATCTTAGAAAGACTGAAGAAAGAAGATGTTCAAGCCACATTCTTTGTAAGTGGTGAATGGGCTGAGCGACACCCTGATATTTTAGAACAAATTGCAGAGGACAAACATGAGATTGGAATGCTCGGTTACCAATACCAATCATACGTCGAGCAAGAGATAGATGAAGTGCGAAGCGATTTGAACAAAGCAAAAGATATCTTTTCTAAATTAGGTTATGAAGATATTTATTTATTAAGAGCGCCTAATGGGCATTTAAATGAAGAAGTGATTAGCTTAGCTGAGAATCAAGGCCTTAAAGTGATCCATTGGAGTATTAATCCAAATGATTGGCAGAATCCTGGAACTGAAAAGATTACCAATCATATTCTGAAAAATGTTCGTAATGGGTCAATCATTTTACTTCATGCTTCAGATAGTGTGAAACAAACAGAACAGGCACTTGAAGTTGTCATCCCAGAGGTCAAAGGTGACAAAGAGTTTTTGACTATTTCTGAATTGATTACACAAGCAGAAACAAACCAAGAAGAACTTCAATCTGAAAAGAAATAGACCGTTCCTTAAAAGGGCAGGTCTATTTCTTCTCGGTTAAACGATGTAGTATTAACAGCTGATAAGTATTACATAATATCAATGGTACAATCATTAGCCAAGCATAATCTCCATTTTCTGTACGCAATCCCGGCACCCACTCAATCGATGTAATCACAACCATAAAGAAAAGGGCTGGGATAAATGCTCTTTTGTTGGTGTCTTTTGCTTTTATGCCTGCAACAAACCAACTATAAATAAATAAGGCAATCGCAGTTAGTAAAAATGGTGTGACCGTGCCATCTTCCACACTTCGATAACGGAAATAGACTAGATCAAACAAAGCAAAGGCAATTAATACTACCTGCACTGTTGGCCAAAACCTGCGAAAAACACCTAAAGCAAATTGATTAACAGTTAAATACGCGAAAAAACCCATTTGACTGATCAAACTAAAAACAAAGCCTAAACCAGTGAAAAAAATCAGCAAGCCTAATATTTCAAACCAATCAATCGGATTGAGGTTTTCTGCATACACTCCTGCTTTCACAAAAAAACTCGCAATTAGGGTAGAAAACCCACCTAAAAGCAAAGTAGAAAAAAACAACCGTACAACATTACGACTTTTCAAAATAAAATCCCCCTATATTCTATATCCTGTTACGTATTTTACCACGAACTTCAGTTTTTTTCGCTTGTCGTACATATTAATTATAAATGACTCCATATTATAAATACAGGTTATTTTTTTATAAGAAGGGTAGCGGTAAATATGAACCGATTTTTATACATGTTAGGTATTACTCTACTGCTGCTTTCAGGATGTGGTGGCGGTGGGAACAATGCAGGTAACCAAGATAGTGAAGACTATGAAGGAACAAAAAAAATGGTCGCTGACATCCTTAAAACAGATGAAGGAAAAAAGGCGATTACAGAAGTGTTGTCTAGTGATGACATGCAACAAACTTATGTGGTCGATGCAAAAGTCGTTAAAGACGCCGTAACAGAAACACTCTCTTCCGACAAAGGAAAAGAATTTTGGGAAAAAATGTTCCAAGATCCGAAATTTGTAGAATCATTTGCGAAAGCATTGCAAGATAAACAAGAGGATGTCACCAAAAAGTTAATGAGTGACCCAGAATATCAGAAAAAATTAATGGAAGTACTCAAAAATCCAGAGATGGAACAACAATTAATGACAGCCCTAACTAGCCAAGAATTTCGAAGTCATTTAGAGAAGGTAATGGAAGAAACTTTTGATTCTCCAATGTTCCAAGCAAAAATCACTGATTTACTTTTAAAAGCGGCTAAAGAAATGAAGCCTTCAGAACAAGGTGGAGGCGGCGGATCTGGTGGATCATCGGGTGGTTCCGGTGGTGGCGAAGAGAAGCAGCAAGAAAAAGAGCAAGAAGGACAAGATCAACAAGAAAATCAGTCTAGCTAAAAAGAAGTGGAGCCTTTTAAAAAAGCGCTCCACTTCTTGATTAAAATTGGTCGATGATTTGTTTAGCTACCTCAAGATATTCTTTACCATTCGGATGGTCTTCTTGATAGACAGATGGTGCAAAGACACCTTCTTCTTCAAATGGTTGTTGCAAGGAAAGTCGACCGATCACTTGTGTACCTAACACTTCAGCTAACTTGTCGCCTCCACCTTTACCGAAAACATATTCTTTTTCACCAGTTACTTTACTCTCAAAGAAGGCCATATTTTCAATGACACCTAAGATTTCATGATCAGTGTTAATCGCCATTTGACCAGCACGTGCTGCAACAAATGCTGCAGTTGGATGTGGTGTTGTAACAATTAATTCTTTTGAAGATGGAATCATATTGTGCACATCTAATGCCACATCACCTGTACCTGGAGGTAAATCTAATAGGAGATAATCGAGTTCTCCCCACTCCACTTCCTTAAAGAAGCTTGTCAACATTTTACCTAATCTTGGTCCACGCCAAATAACAGGGGAATTATCTTCTACAAAGAAGCCCATCGACATAATTTTTACACCGAAACGCTCCACCGGAACGATTTTATTGCCGTTCAACTTCGGTCTTTCTTCCACGCCCATCATATCCGGTACACTAAAACCATAAATATCAGCATCAATAATTCCTACTTTTTTCCCTAATCTCGCCAAGGCAACTGCTGTATTCACTGTGACGGTTGACTTTCCAACGCCACCTTTACCACTGGCAATTGCCAGGAAGTTGGTATTGGAATCTTTGCTAAGTAAAGAGGGATCTTCTTCTTTAGTTGGTTGGAATTTAGCGATTACCTCGTCTGGCAATTGGCTAAAGCGAAGCCCAACCGTCGCTGCTCCTAATTGTTTTATTGCACCAACTAATTCTTGTTGTAATTGCATTTGCTCTGCGGTATTCGTCTTTGCAATCGCAAGTTTGACACTCACATGATTTTTCTCTTCCTTAATAGAGACCTCTTCAATACCATCCGTTTCTTTAAACGTCTTATGTAAGAAGGGGTCTTTCATTTTATGCAAAAGGTCGATTACACTTTGTTCTGTTAGCAAAATAGGTCACCTCAATTTAAAAACTATTTAGTCCTATTTGCTAGTATAACACAAATTAAGCATTAACTAAGTGAGATGCATCAACGACTATCGGGTTTGTTCGATGACATACTGTGAAATGCCTTCATATATGCTTGCCGCCATTTTTTTCTGATAATTCGTCGATTTTAACAATTCTTTCTCTTCTTCATTTGACAAAAAGCCGATTTCTACTAATGCTCCCGTTGTTTCTGCATATTTTAAAATAAATACCTGACTCATGGCCAATGCCTCTCGATTGGTATTCTCTAAATTACGACGAATTTCAGACTGAATAGCTTTTGCTAATAATTCATTTTGTTCCTTTCCAGGATGATAAAAAGTTTGAGCACCTTTCCACTGCCTGTCAGGTAAAGCATTTAAGTGAATACTAAGAAAAAGATCCGCTTCTTTCTCTTTGATAAATGCTACCCGATTTTGAATATCCTCTGACTTTCTCCGAGATAAACCAGTTGTTCCATCTTGGGCTAAATCATAGTCGCCCTCTCTCGTAAGATAGACAATTGCTCCTGCCTGCTGCAAATAATCCCTAAGCATCTTGGATACGTCTAGGGCAATATCTTTCTCCTGGGTATTATCTGACCCTTTAGCCCCACCGTCAACTCCACCATGCCCTGGATCCAGGACAATTGTTTTACCAGCTAGTGGTAGTGACCATGTTTGCCACGAATCCAATGATCGTTGCATTGGGTATTGCATCAAAATAATTAATAAAAATAATCCAACTAACCACAGGACAACTTTAAATATCTTCGGCATCCGCTTTTCCCCCTATAATTCTCCTGTAACCACTATATGGGACAAGCGGGAAAGTTATGCCAGCTTACATATATTTTATAGAGATAATTCATTTTGTTGATAATATATCGTTATATCTTGCTTTTCAATACTGTTAACCAATCCAGCATAACGATGATGCATCTTTCTGCAGGTATCTTCTAAATCATTAGCGATCATCTCTATTTTATACTGCTTTTTGCCAATTACTTCTTCTGCTCTTTCTATTATTTCCCCACTTGCTTTGGCAGCTTCCGTTTGGACAAACCGATCAAACTCTTTGGATAATGTCCTCAAACGTTGAAGCGAGGAAGCGAAAGCCTCATCTTTTCTATTTACACCTTGAAAATCCGCAAAGCGATATGTAGTTTGATAAATAGGCATTGCGATCACCCTTCCAATGATTAATAAATAGCATTCGCGATTTGGAATTCTTTTTCGAAAAAGGCTTCAATCGCATCTTTGATATCTGCTATAAGTTGTTGTTCCTGTGATAATTCTCTTTCCAGTTGATTGATGGTGTCATAAAAATCTTCTGAAAACGATTTAGGTAGTGGTGGCAGGTGTTCATGTACATTTATCCCCCTAATTTTAATTTGATAGCCTGTCCGAGATAAATGGTTTATTAAATATTGATAACTATAAGGACTTGATTCCATGTTATGAATTCTTCTCATTATATATTGTCGCTTTCTTGCATAATCTTCCTCAAATTCTTCCTGATAGAGGTGCTTAAGCTGACGCACAACCGCTCGCTTCTCCTCCAAAATAGCTAATCCTTCCTTATATATCCGGAGTGCAGCTTCGATTTGGATAACGATTCTTGATCCTCTTTTCCTGCTTAACGCTAACCTTAACGGATGTCCTTTCATATTGGTGAGATTTTGTAACGCAAAATCAAAGACTTCTTGAGGATTTTTAAATCGCATCAATAAGGGGTGTTGTGATTCCGATGTATCTTCTCTAGATAAGGTTTCGATAACGGCATCTAGACTATGTGCATGAACCGATTGCTGAAAATAATCAACAAAAGTCCAATCTACATCACGTAAACGTTCAAATGTTGTTTGAATGTTTCTAGCCCGAGGTAATACGTGTTGGTATATATCATTAATATTTAACGCAGTTGTTAATGCTAAAGTTGTACGCGGTGGATAGAGAAAGGAGAAGTTTTGCAATTTGGATACCTGTTCATTTATTACTATCAAATCCGTTTCAATTTGTTGGGTAGAGGAAAGGATTAGTTGTTGTTCCTCCTCTGTCATGAGTTCTGCATCTACGAAAGCATTCGTAATCTCAGGTAAGTGTTGACGAATTTGTTTCACTTGCTTCAATACTGACGGAATTCTTGTTGCCATATCCACTAACATTGGCACTCCTGTAACCATTACTTGCGATGCTTGTGTAGCAATTTTGATATTACTGTTGATGTTTTGTGATACGATTGATTTTAAATTAGCAGGAGTTCGATAAACGAACTTAGCTGATTCTTTCACTCGACTCCAAAATGAACCTTGACTTATCTTTTCTATAGAATCCATTGTTTCCTTTTGCCATTCAGCGTTATTAACCAACATTTGATTTAGTTCGTCTCTTGCAGCAAGAAAACTATCAACTGTTTTCGGGTTAAATCCAGTCAATTCTTTGACAAAGGCATCAAACCCTTTTTTGTTATAGGTCTGTGCATAAGGCAGTAAAACCTCTTGGATGGATTGCACTACTTCATCTGGCACTTGACGCATTAACGCTTCAAAATTACCGTACTCTTCATGATAGCTTAAGAATCCATCACGTTCCCCAATATCAATAAAACCCCTTGTCCTAGTGATGGAATATAGCATGTCTTCTTCAACCGTGGTGTGTTGAATCGTTGTTTCGTCTATTTTGTTTTTGTAGTAATCTTCGGTGAAGGCTTTTACTTCGGATGGGGGGAGGGAGTAAATATCTATTTCACCTTGTATATTATACTTTTTATTTAAGGATGTATAAAATTTCTGATCAATTTCTGCTAATTGATAGAATGATGGTGGCGCCCCATTAATTGAATACACTGTATCAAAATCCTCTGTCATCATCTGCAATGTTACAATAAGTCCACCACCTAAAGAATGGCCATATCCATACTTTTTTAGATCAGGCAAGTCAGAATCAGTTATAGGAGTAATTTTTTCCATAACATTTTGATGAAATCTATTTGCTTCTTCATATTGATCAGTTGTAACTCCTACTAAACTTCCATTACCATTATATGACCAATCAAGTGGTCTCCAATTTGCCCCTTCAGAAAGTTCACTGCCCCTTGCAATTGTTATTACCTGATTAATTTTGTCTTCCCCATTTTTTAAATGGATAATAGTACCATCAAAACCTGAATCTCTTCCTCGTTCCCTTATTTCCTTTAATATTTCATCTGACTTATAAACAGAAATTTCCGCAACTAATTCTTCTCCATGTTCCTCTAAGTAAATTCTTTTAACCTCATTTTCTATTTCAACAGGATCCAAGTCATTATATTCTAATTCCATGATACGAGCTCTGATTAACTCACTATCAAAAAGCTCCTTATTCAACATTTTGTTTCACCATCCATCTTATTTTAGAAATTGAACAGATTCCATTAGTTTGAGAGCATTTACTGTTTGTTCATTTGGATCAATAGTACAATCTTTGCTATCTTCATAACAAGAAGCAGAAAAGATATATTCTAACCCAAAGTCACCACTTGCAGGTAATATATAAGAAAAGGTCCAATAAACTGTTGATTTCTTTCCATCTGACTCAAATACTTCTTCATCTTGAGCATAATATATTTTATTTCCATTTTTTTTGATTTCTTTGTAGTCTCCTTCATAACCAACCTTTGTAGATAATGAACCTAAGTTTTCTTCCAACCACCTCTCTCCAAAGAGGCTAAAAGTTAAGTCATGTTTGAAGTAAAAATTATTTTCTAAACTATAATCCTCAAATGTAATAGACTCATATCCATCACCATCTTTATGATAAGAAACTTCAGAAACCACCGCATTTTCCGGGTACAACACTTGATAACCACCAGTCCCTGACTCAAACAAGTAATACCCTTCTTCCTCTTCCTCCGTTGACACTAAAAACTCTCGCGTAAATTCATCCTGAAATGCTTTTGTATCTGGATATTCCTCCATCTGACATCCTCCCAAAATTACAAGTCCTATCAATAACATCCATTTGATTCGTTTCACGAAGGCATACTCCTTCCACTTTACG
>NZ_WJEB01000059.1:0-8089 GCF_010994085.1 Gracilibacillus saliphilus
CAGCCGCTACGTTTTTAAGCGGGCGCTCTACGCTTTTCTTAATGAACCATGGTACAAAGCAAAGGTTTTTGTTTTGAGAATTTGGTGATTGGTCAAGTTTTTCATATACTCTTGTCTATCTTTGGTTATATCTATTAGTGACTCGCATAGAATGTTTATAGAAATAGCTTATGGAAAAGAGGCAATGTTTATGGAGAGTGTTTTGAAAATACTTCCGAGCCATATCTCTGAACAAATTGACTTTTTTCTGGTAAAGGAAGAAATAGATATACAGGAGATTAGACTAAGAGTAAATCAACCAGTTGAATTAAATGATGGCAGACGAGTAACGTGGTTAAAACAGACATTTTTTAGCCAGTCGGATGCAAAAATGTTTCTAAACAAAATTAGTGACTTTTCTTTATATCGACTTGAAGAAGAGTTAAGGCATGGATTTATAACAATTCAAGGTGGTCACCGAATAGGTATTTCAGGTTCTGTCATTTTAGAAAATAAACAAGTGAAGGCGATACATCATGTCAGTTCCTTCAATATAAGAATTGCAAAACCTCAATTTGGTATTATTCAACCTTATTTACAATACCTTATGACAGATACCATCCAAAATACACTAATCATAGGTCCACCACAATCAGGTAAAACAACATTTTTAAGAGATCTTGCCAATTATTGCGCAAGTGCTAGTTCAAAGCTTGAACTTAAAACAGCTATTGTCGATGAACGGTCTGAAATTTGCGCTTCTATTAATGGTGTCCCACAGCATTTATTAGCTCCCAGAATTGATGTATTAGATCGCTGTCCAAAGGCAGAAGGAATGATGATGTTTGTTCGTTCCATGTCTCCCGATGTCATTATTGTTGATGAAATTGGAAGTGAACGGGATGCTGAAGCGATTGATGAAGTGATTCATGCAGGTGTGCAAATAGTTTGTACTGTTCATGGCAGGTCATTAACTGATATTAGCGAGCGACCAACGATTCAAAAGATTTTACAAAAAAACATATTTCAACGATTTGTTATCTTGTCGAATCAGCATAAAGCGGGAGAAGTAACAGAAATTTTGAATGAAAAAGGACAACCTCTTTATCAAAGAAGCGTGATATTATGATCAGGCTTCTGGCGTGTTTATTCATCATAGGATCTTTAACCTGGACTGGGCATGAGTATGCTAATAACCTTGCTAATCGACCAAGATTCATCCGAATGTTCAAAAATGCCCTGCAAATTCTAGAGGCGGAAATAGTCTATAGCCAGGCAACTATTAAAGAATCTTTAACTTCTGTCGCAAATCAGATACCAAACCCAATTTCTACTCTCTTTCAGCAGATTGCGGCGGATATCCAAGAAGATAAAGAACAGCTATATCCAATATGGGAAGGTCACGTGGATAAGTTTTATCAGAAACATCCGATTCATTTAGAAGATAAAGAAATTCTTCAACAATTTGGCAGAACGTTGGGACAGCATGATATTATTCAACAACAAAAATATATTCGCTTAACTATTAATCATTTAGAAAGAAAACTGACAGAGGCTGAAGAAAAGAATCATCGCTATGGAAAAATGTCAAGAAGTATTGGCTTTCTGGTTGGTACATTTATCGTTTTACTCTTGCTATAGAGAGGAGATATCACGTGATTGGAGATACAAGTGTTTTATTTCAGATTGCAGGAATCGGAATTATCGTTGCGATGATTCATACTATATTAAAGCAAATGGGGAAAGAGGAATATGCTCAATTTGTAAGCTTGGTAGGGTTTATCATTGTTCTGTTGTTTGTACTTAACAGTATTTCGGATCTATTCCAGCAGATAAGAGCTGTATTTTTTCTAAAAGGATAATGGTTTATGGAAATCTTTGAAGTAATCAGTGTAGGAATTATAGCATCCGTACTATTCTTATTATTAAAGGACAAGCAGCCCAGTATTGCGTTTCTTATTATTGTTTTAACCGTTCTCTATTTTTTCATCTTTGTTATTCAATATGTACAAGAAATTCTTCAACTCATTACTTATTTAGGTGAACAGGCAAATATTAATGAAATCTATATTAAGACAATACTTCAAATTATAGGGATATCTTATATCACAGAGATTGGAGCAAACATCGTCAAAGATGCTGGTTTAGAATCGATTGCTGTCAAGATAGAAATGATAGGAAAAGTGTTTATCCTCATTTTAGCTATACCGATATTTAAATCTTTAATTGAAACGATAATAAATATTTTTCCGATCACATAGTTAGGAAGGATATACATGAAATTTACTAGAAAACTTGCTATCATTATCGCACTTTTCTTCTTTCTTATTCCAATACAACTTGCAGCAGATGTAGCCGATCAAACAGATGCCTACCAACAGATGATAGAAGGGAGCGAGCTTGAAGGATATTGGGATTATTTAGGGGATCAATATAACGATGCACTTCCAGAGCTTAATAAAGAAAATTTATGGTCCATGGTAAAAGGAGAAGGAAACCTCTCAATTAAGGAATGGTTGAAAGGGTTTCTCCGCTTCTTCTTTTATGAGATTGTCGAGAATGGTAAATTACTGGGGACGTTAATGCTGTTAACATTATTTTGTTTAGTTTTACAAACCATACAAAACGCATTCGAAAAGCAAGTCGTTAGTAAAGTTGCCTATGCGATTGTTTATACGATGCTGATTATTATGGCATTACAAAGTTTCCAGCTCGCAACGAATTATGTGCTTGATACAGTGGATATGGCTCAAAGTTTTTTAATAGCTTTATTACCCATGTTACTAGGTATATTAGCATCACTTGGACATCTTGTAACGATTTCATTTTTTCATCCTATCATCATTTTTCTCATTCATACAAGTGTATTTGTCATTTCCAAAATAGTTATACCGTTAATATTAATCTCAGCTATTCTTCAAATTGTTAGTACGATCAGTACCGAGTATAAAGCGACTAAATTAGCAAATTTAATCAAAAATATAGCAATTAGCTTGATGGGAATTTTACTGACAGTTTTTCTTGGGGTAATATCCGTACAAGGAGCTGCTAGCGCAATTCAAGATGGTATTGCGATGAAAACAGCTAAGTTTGTAACCGGTAATTTCATCCCAGTAATCGGCAGGATTTTTACAGATGCAACTGATACCGTGTTAAGTGCTACCATTTTGATTAAGAATGGCATTGGCATGATTGGTGTCGTCATTTTAATTGGAATTGTATTGTTCCCTGCAATTAAAATTTTCACCATCTCTTTAATGTATAAAGTGGCTACAGCTATTTTACAGCCCGTTGGTGATGGACCGGTTATAGAATGCTTGGATATTATCGGCAAACATATCCTTTACTTATTTGCTGCACTATTATTAGTTACCTTTATGTTTTTCTTTACGATAGTCATTCTTATTATATCTAGTAATTTAACGATGATGGTGAGATAGGAGGGGAGAATCATTGAGTACCTATCAAGTTGGATATTACAAATTATCATTTATATGATTCTAGCAATGATCGTTGATCTTATTCTTCCCAGTTCAACATTAAAACAATATGTAAAATTAGTAGTAGGATTATTACTTATTTTAATTATTTTGCAACCATTGTTATCCGTTTTTAATGTGAATGTTCACCAAATGGTGGATCAAATAATTCCCACAAATAGTGATTCATCTGTTGAATCCGAAATGGAAAATGGAATGAATCAGCAGAAAAGTGAAATAGAACAGATACAAGCTGCATATGTATTAGAAGAGATGGTTGTCCAAATGGAAAATATAGTAGAGGAGGAGTTACAAGAGGAGTACAATTATCAAATTGAGGACTTGAAAGTAGATTGGGCTAGTCATCCAACTTCTGAAGAGAATGAACTAGAGCGTATATATGTACAGCTTGTCACGATGGATGATGATTCTGCTAAAGTTGAAGAGGTGAATATTCAAATTGGTGACTCATTACCTCAAACTTCTGAATCTCCGCCACATGATGCAAATGAAATAAAAGATTTCTTAGCTGATCAGTGGGGAGTAGAGGAAGAGATAATTCATATCGGATGGAAGGAGGAATAAGGTGCCTAAATGGATGGAAAAATTTTTATCAAATCTAAAAATGAAAGACAAGAAACCTACGAAGATGCAATATATTGCTTTGTTGGTATTAATAGCAGTTTTTATATTGTTAATTAGTAATATATTCAGTTCAGATCAACCAGATAATCAATTAACTGATCCTCCAAGAATGATGGAATCATCATCAGAAGATGAAGAAAGTGAAACATGGAACCAATCCAATACATCTGATGCAACTTCAAAGATTGGAGATTTAGAGACAGCATATGAAAGTGACTTAGTCCAATTACTGGAGAAAATAACAGGTGTAGCTGAAGTGGAAGTAATGGTAAATTTAGACGCAACTAATGAACGAGTATACGAGAAAAACTTAGTAATTGGTTCACAAATAACAAATGAATCAGATCAAAATGGCGGTACAAGAAAAGTTGATGATGAAACAAGAGAACAAACCGTTGTCATCATTCGTCAAGGGGAACAAGAAACACCATTATTAGTGCAAACCAAAAAACCACAAGTGAGAGGTGTACTAGTAGTTGCGGAAGGCGTGGACAACCTAGAAGTTAAAAAATGGGTGTTAGAAGCCGTGTCCAAAGTATTGGATGTACCGGCACACCGAGTATCGGTTATGCCGAAAAACACATAGATTTATTAGGAGGGGAAACGATGTTAAAAAAGCAAACTGTTTGGTTGTTAACGATGTTAAGTTTAATGATTGTATTAAGTGTGTATTATTTAAATGCACCAACTGAAGGAGATTTAGCCTATTTCGATGCGGATGAGGAACAAGATCAAACGACATCTTCTAATCTAGATCAATTAATGAATGATTCGAATTTAGAAGAGACAGAGGAAACAAGTATGGAAGAAGATGCCACTGAGGAAGAAACGGAAATGGATGATTTAAATACATCATCGATTAACACTAATGAATATTTTACAGCAACCCGTATAGAAATTACCAACCAAAGAAGCGCAGAAAGAGAGAGGCTGGAAGAAATTGTTGCTTCAAGTGAGAGTAGTTCAGATGAGAAGAATGAAGCTTATGAAGCTATGAAAGAAATAGATACGCTAAATACAAAAGAAAACATTTTAGAAGAAGAACTAAAATCAAATGGTTATGAAGAGGTTCTAGTTCGCAATGTATCAGACAATAATCTCACCATAACAGTTCAAACCGACAGTCTTTCAGCGACAGAAGCAAATCAAATTATTCAACAAGCAAAAGATGAATTTGGTGAAATAAAAATTGAAGTCAATTATAAGTCAAGCTAAATCTGTTGTCTTCCGTTTAAATATGCGTTAACTTGTCCTTGAGTAATCTCGAGGGCATTTTTATTTGAAGTTCATTTGAATTAACTGTGATGTTTCGTGATAATTAAAACAATGGGTTGCAGTTTTTATATCTATTGCGTAAAATGTTAGAAGGAGTTATTAGTACCTGTTATTAATTGTAACAAAAGATGAAGGGGTGCAAAAATGTTAACAATACAAGAAATCAATCAATTAATTGAAAAATTAGATCAATCAACTATTGAAGAATTCTCTTATGAGGCAAGTGGTGCCAAAATTAAATTGAAAAAAAATACAGGTGATTCGAAAACAAATATAGTTTCACAACCTGTCGTACAACCGCAAGAAACAGTACCACAACCTAAAGTGGAAGCAACTACAAAACCAGAAGTAACAACAGACGCAACAGAAACAAAAGAGGAACCACAACCAAAAGACGATTATGATCATGAAATTGTCTCACCTATGGTTGGTACTTTCTATAGTTCACCATCACCAGATAAACCCGTATATGTGCAGGTTGGAGATCAAGTAAATGAGGATTCCATTGTATGTATCATAGAAGCGATGAAATTATTTAATGAAATTGAAGCAGATGTAAATGGAACAATAACCGAAATATTAGCTGAAAATGGTGAATTAGTGGAATATGGCCAACCATTATTCCGAATTAAGAAGGCATAAGGGGATGACATTGTGATTAAGAAACTGTTAATTGCTAACCGCGGAGAAATAGCAGTCAGAATTATTCGATCTGCGAAGGAAATGGGTATAGAAACGGTGGCAGTATATTCAGAAGCTGATAGTGATGCATTACATGTACAATTAGCGGATGAAGCATATTGTATCGGACCGAAGTTAAGTACAGACAGTTATTTAAACTTTACTAATATTATGAGTGTTGCAACATTAACAGATACGGATGCGATCCATCCTGGTTACGGATTCTTATCAGAAAACGCAGATTTTGCAGAGATTTGTGATGCATGTAACATAACTTTCGTTGGTCCTAGTGCCTATGCTATCCAAAAAATGGGTACAAAAGATGTAGCAAGAGAAACGATGAGAGAAGCTGGTGTTCCGGTTGTTCCGGGGTCAAATGGTATCATTAAGGATGAAGAAGAAGGACTTAAGGTGGCAAATGAAATCGGATTTCCAGTTATTATTAAAGCTACTGCCGGTGGTGGTGGAAAAGGTATTCGTGTAGCCCGTACCGAGGAAGAGTTGCTAAAAGGTATCCGTGTAACCCAGAATGAAGCAGAAAAAGCGTTCGGAAACCCAGGTGTGTATTTAGAAAAATACATCGAGGATTTTCGTCATGTCGAAATTCAGGTTCTAGCAGATAATCATGGCAATGTAATACATCTTGGTGAACGTGATTGTTCTATTCAAAGAAGGTTACAAAAATTAATTGAAGAAACACCATCACCAGCAATAGATGAAGATATGCGAAAGAAAATGGGAGAAGCAGCAGTAAAAGCTGCGAAAGCCGTTCAATATTCTGGTGCAGGAACAATTGAATTCATTTTTGATCAAAAAGAAAACAAGTTTTACTTTATGGAAATGAATACTCGTATACAAGTAGAACATCCTGTTACTGAAATGGTTACAGGTGTGGATTTGATCAAAGAACAACTCCATATCGCTAATAATGAAACACTAAACTATAAACAAGAAGAAATTACATTTAACGGATGGGCAATGGAATGCCGTATTAATGCAGAAAATCCTGAAAAAGATTTTATGCCATCAGCAGGTAAGATCGAAATGTATTTACCACCTGGCGGCTTAGGAGTTAGAGTCGATTCAGCGGCATATCCAGGCTATCAAATTCCGCCATATTACGATTCGATGATTGCGAAATTAATTACTTATGGCAAGACAAGAAAAGAAGCAGTTGATCGGATGAAACGAGCACTCGATGAATTTGTAGTAGAAGGTGTTTATACTACAATTCCATTCCATCGAAAAATGATGGTACACCCTGTATTTGTTGATGGCGATTTTAATACAAGATTTTTAGAAAAGTATAGTATAATGGAAGAAGAGCAAGACTAATTTTAGTCAAAAAGGGGTGTTTATCATGGCTGAAAACCAATTACTTAATGTTAGTGAATCTACTCCTTTAGGAAAAGTGGAAATTGCACCTGATGTACTAGAAGTGATTGCTGGTATAGCGACTACTGAGGTATCTGGTGTCTCCAGTATGAGAGGAAATTTTGCGACGGGAGTAGCAGAACGACTAGGGAAAAAAGCACATGGTAAAGGAATTAAAGTAGATTTGATAGAAGATACTGTCTCCGTAGATGTATATATTGTCGTGGATTATGGTTACTCAGTTCCAACGGTTGCTGAGAAAATACAATTGAATGTAAGGCAGGCAATCGAAAATATGACCGCCATTCAAATTAAAGAAATTAACGTCCATGTCGTAGGTGTTCATATGGAACAGGTGAATGATGAGAAAGGTGAGTAATCTTTAATATTACTTGTAGCTGGATAAAGGTCCTACAGAATATTCTGATAGGACTTTTATTCATTTTTGTCTTCAAAATATAAAATTAGGACAGAATACATAAACTGCGAAGTAACGTGCAAGAGGCTTTGCTCTCTTCTGTACTGAATTTAGATGAGTGCTACCATACGCTCCGGCAGAATACTACGCTTTCCGTGGGCTCTGCTTCAGCTAACTTTGCAAAGCAGACCACTTGGTGAAGCGATTTTCTTCACCAAGTTAGCTGAGGCCGTGCCCC
>NZ_WJEB01000006.1:0-146470 GCF_010994085.1 Gracilibacillus saliphilus
TGTTTTGTTCAGTTTTCAAAGATCAATGTGACTGCCGTTTTTTGCGACAGCTTTTATATCATATCATCTCACCTAATTGATGTCAACAACTTTTTAAAATTTCTTTTTTGCTTGCTGTTGAAAGATGATATTTTTTGTTACGCCGTTTCAGCGACGATTAATAATATAACACGCTTTTTAATAAAGTGTCAACAACTTTTCAGCATTTTTTTATTTCCTTATTCTTTTCCGTGATTATAGCCCTTCTTTAGCATCAACATCAACAGTATATGCCTTCCGTTATAATGTGTGCATAAAAAAGAACGTCAATTATATTATAGAAAAAAGCAGAAGCATAACAGCTTCTACTTATTCCTAACTTGATATTTACGATGACGTATTGTTGTACTTTTTGTTTCTTCTAATACTACTTCGATTATATCCTTTGAAACTAAATACTCCACTACACTTACTAAATCATACATATAGGGAGTTACATCCGGATGTGTTTTTAACTCACCAAATCCCCAAGGTGTATCACGTGTTCCCATCACTTCTAACAAATGGGCTGAACATGTTTCTGCTCGTTGTTTAATCGCAAAATCCATTGCTAAAAGCATCAGTTCTACTCTTTTACTCATTTCTTCTGTACTTCGAACTAATTCTTCATATAACTTATACACTTCCGGATCAATCCGCTTTATTTGATTCCATACCATTACTTCTGGATGGTAGCCTTTATCCAAAATGGTGATTCTCCCTAAATAATGTAGGGAACGTAACAGTCTACTATACGCATCCAAGTAATTACCAGATTCGAATAGATCTCGCGATTCAATATAGCTTCTTGTTAGCTTGGAAAATTCAATCGTTAAGCGTAATTTTCTGTTATCACATGGAAATACTCGTAATGTTTCCTTTAAATTCGCCAAATATTCGTTGCGGTCATAGATGATTCTTCCGTTAATAATCCATTCTACCGCTCTTCTATAGATACTCTTCTCAATCCATTCTTCTAATAAATCGCGGTCAATAACATGTAACGCTGCTGATTGTTCTCCAAACTCATAATGTTTGACGAGCCATTTCTCTTCTAGTTCTTTTACAACTACCAACAAAATGGAATCAAAATTATCTGTCTCCGGGCTGATTTTTTTCTTTTTCTCCATAATCAGTATGCCCATTGTGTTACGGTTACTAGCTCTTTCTTGGTAAATAGGACGTAAAATATCCTCCAATTGATTCTCCCCCTCTAATCCTTTCATAATTAATAATTCGATATAAATTAGCTAATCCCTTTCAATGATCGTAACTTTTTTGATTTGTTACTTTTTACCCAATAAGCCGGGCTTGCAAACAGGTACTATTTGACATCAGTATTTCGACCGCAAGCATTTTCATTACGAATATGCTATACTACAATCGGATATACACTATTGTTTTGGAGGAAGTTCTATGGCGGATATTACATATAAAAGTAAAATAAATAAAATCAGAACCTTCGCATTGTCTTTAGTTTTTATCGGATTCATCATTATGTATGTTGGTTTACTCTTTAAAAATATCGGATGGCTGATGCTGGTCTTTATGATTTTAGGAACTATGGCAATCATCTTCAGTTCAGTCGTTTATTTTTGGATCGGCATGCTCTCTACCCGAGCCGTACCTATTATATGTCCAAGCTGTGAGAAACCGACCAAAATGCTCGGGCGTGTCGATGCTTGTATGCATTGTAAACAGCCGCTCACATTGGATAAGGACTTAGAAGGAAAAGAATTTGACGAAAGCTATAATTCAAAGAAAAAACGCCGCTAAGTACTAGCGACGTTTTTTTACTTTACAGATAATGATGGATAAAAAACACACGAGCAAAGGTGCATCGTGTGTTTCTTTTTATACGATTTGATTTTTCTCTTTTTTACATTCTTGACAAACACCGTATACTTCCATTCGGTGATGGCTTACATCAAACCCAGTAATCTGTTCTGCTAATGACTCGACTTCATCAAGGCTTGGATAGTGAAAGTCAACGATCTTCCCGCAGTTATCACATATAATATGATAATGCTTAGATGTGTTACAATCAAAACGACTTGATGAATCTCCATATGTCAATTCACGAACAAGACCGATTTCGCGAAATACACGTAAATTGTTATAGACAGTTGCAACACTCATATTAGGAAATTTTCCTTCCAATGCTTTATAAATATCATCAGCAGTAGGGTGAGTTTCAGCATTCAACAAATATTCCAACACCGCATGACGCTGTGGTGTAATTCGAACGCCTGAAGATTTTAATTTATCTACCGCTTCTTGCAGCATATGTTCAGACACCGCCATGCACCTCACTTTCTCCTACAAATTGTAATATCTCAGTGTGCTCATTAGTACTATTTTACAATAGGACCACTATTAACACAATTATTACTTTATAATTCTTATAATTAGTGTACTCTCTATCTACTTAGTCTGTCAATATAAGTATACGAGTTACCAATAATTTTATGCTAGTCCTTTATTAGATATCCGCTTTTAACTGTTTTTCTTCGACGTTTAACTGATGGTTTACTGTTCGTGCCGCGACAAACAAATAATCGGATAAACGGTTTAAATATTTGAGCGCGAGTGAGTCCTGTAATTGATCCAGTAATCCGACAGCCATTCGCTCTGCTCTTCTTGCTACCGTTCTTGCATGGTGGAGCGAACTTGCTGCAGGATGTCCGGATGGTAAAATAAAATTGCGCAATTCTGGAAGATCCCCTTGCCATTTGTCGATCTGTTGTTCTAAAGCATCAATGTGACGTTGCTCCAGCTTCCATGTCACTTCTTTACCTTCTGGTGTTGCCAGCTCTGAACCGACGTGGAACAGAATCGTTTGCAGATAATGAAGTTCATCTATTAATGTAACTTTTGCCTGAAAGTCCTCCTGTTCGATTAAACTGATTGCTTGTCCGATTACAGCATTGATTTCATCACATGTGCCATATGCCTCTACTCTTGTATCATTTTTTGGAACACGTTTTCCGTAAATTAGCGATGTTTCTCCTTGATCACCTGACCTTGTATAAATACGCATGATATTCCCTCCTTTTTTGGTGTTTGGTTAATTAAAACCAGCAAACCCCGTGCTTATCATCGCTCCAAAAGCGATAGTACATATGCTTTCCTTACAAGTAAGAAAAAACGGGAAAGCCCACCCGGTCCTGTCCAAAGTAGTTATTTTGACATGAATAATAGGCGTAACAACCGCTGCGGCTTGCCCACTTCGCTTTCCGTGGGGCGTCTCTTCAGCTAACTTTTGTAAAGAAGATCGCTTTACAAAAGTGGATCTTCAGACCACGCTGATCCCACAGGAGTCGAAGTGGACGCCTACGCTAATTAATGCTCTACAATGAGTGTACTCGCTGAGATGCCAATTTTATTACTCAGGTTGAGAAAGCTCGAGAAGTTAGCAGTCACAAACGTTGTAGAATAATTTCATAGCGGAGGCCGTCCACTTCCACTCCTACGGGATGATTTTCGACTAAGATCCACTTTGGTAAGCGCTCTTTGCTTACCAAAGTTAGCTTAGGCGAAAATCCCGTGGAAAGGGAAGTGGACAGCCGCAGCGATGGTTTCCTGTACAAGCTATTTCAAAATGGCTACTCTGCTTACAAATGCGTTGATACAGCGGATTATATACTTTTCTATATTAGAACAAAAAAGTGCAAGCACTATTCATGCTTACACTTTTCGGTCTTATAATTCTTCCCGAATGTAGTTTAATGCTTTTTCGACGTGTCCTTTTACTTGAACATTGCGGAATTCCTTCTGTAAGACGCCCTCTTTGTCGATAATAAAGGTAGAGCGAACAATCCCCATATATTCTTTACCGAATTTGTTCTTTAATTGCCATACACCAAATTGCTCCGCAACTTCCTTATCTTGATCGACTAATAATTCAAAAGGTAGATCATGCTTGTCGATAAATTTCTTGTGACTTTCTTCTGAATCCGGGCTTACACCAAGAATAACGGCATCTAAGTCTTGAAAGCTTTCATAATTATCACGGAAATCACACGCTTCTGTCGTACAGCCTGGGGTGTCATCTTTCGGATAGAAATATAGCACGACATTCTTGCCTTTATAATCGGAGAGTTTTACTTGTTCCCCTTTATTATTCGTTAATTCGAAATCTTGTACAGCTTGTCCAAGTTCAACTGTCATGATTGAAATCCCTCCATCCATCATTGTTATCTCAAGCGTATCTGAAATTGGCGGAAGTCTCAACTAATATACATCACGTTCCCCTTTACCTTGCCATATTTTCAGAAAAAAAGCCGGCGGTAATATATAGCCGATTAATGATTCGATTAGTGCCAACAACCTACCCCAGCCTATAGGTGTTATATCGCCATATCCAACAGTCATTAGGGTGACACCACTAAAATAAAAAGAATGCGCTAATGTTTCAAATGGCGGTAATTTTGTCAATTTACCATCATCCAGTAATAAGACACCTTGAAAGGATAAGACGAAATATAAACAAGCAAATGAGGTGAGGACAGTAAAATAAACTGCAAGTAGTGTATAAAAAATTTCATAGGAAAAATAACTACGTTGATGTGCTTTTCCGAAAATAAATGCATATAAACTTCCTATTAATAAGATGACAATTAATAGAATCGAAATAACTGCAACCATAACTCCCCTCCCTCACCTGTTAATCACGGGCTGTAACATCCTGTGAAACTCTCGCTTTATATTTTCCTATTTTTAGTATACGATGAAATAGTAGGAGTGATGACGAATGAGACGTATTTATATTGTCGAAGATGATCCAAAAATTCGTGATATATTGGCAGATTTCTTACAAAAATATGATTATGAAATAGCTTCAGTGAACGATTTTGATCAAATCCAAGAGAAATTCCAGGACTATCAGCCACACCTTGTATTATTAGATATTAATTTGCCAAGGTTTGACGGCTTTTACTGGTGCCGCAAAATCCGTGCTATAAGTAATTGTCCGATTATTTTTATCTCGGCTCGTGACAGTGGCATGGATCAAGTCATGGCAATTGAAAATGGTGCAGATGATTACATAACCAAACCATTTCAGCTCGAAGTCGTGCTGGCGAAAATCAAAAGTTTGATGCGGCGTGTTTACGGTGAATATCGTGCTGATAAAAATGCAAACTTGATTGATGTCAATGGTTTGCAGCTAGATGCATCCACTTTTATTTTATCGTTTCAAGATCAACAGTGTTTGTTAACGAAAAAGGAATACTTATTAGCCCAAGCGCTAATGAAACAAGTAGAAAAAATTGTGTCACGGGAATTTTTACTAGAACGATTATGGGATGATCAGGACTTTGTTGATGATAATACACTAAGTGTCAATATAACGAGACTACGAAAGAAGTTAACAGATTTAGGAATAGAAGGCGCATTGAAAACTATTCGTGGCGCAGGCTATAAATTAGAACAAGTCTGGGAGCGTTGAACATGAAAGATTATCTAAAAGATCAAATAGGTTCGATTATTTTCTTTTATTCTCAAATTATTATCGTGATCATTGTCGCACAGCTAGCCAGTTCTTTTACTGATTCAGGAATTAGTAAGGGCGATGTTCTCTACATGTTCATTATCGTTACTTTTTTCCTGCTTGTATATCATACTTATCGTTACACTAAATATCGTGACATCTATCGTTATACGATTGATGATGCGACAGAATCTGCCTGGCTGCCGAATACTCCTGATTATCTTACTACTCAATTAAGAGAACATTATGAGAAACAATATAACAGTTATAAAGAGCAAGTAGAACAATTACATGCCGAGAAAAAACAAGAGAATATTTTTATGCAACAATGGATCCACCAGATGAAAACACCGCTATCTGTGATGCGCTTAACATTGGAAAAAGAAGAACATAATCTGCCGGCACAATTCAAGCAAGATATGGATGAGGAACTGGACCGTATCAAACAAGGTTTGCAACTTGCCTTATACCAATCTCGCTTACAGCAATTTGAACGAGATTTTCATGTCGAAAAAATTGACTTAAAAGATTTAGTGCATTCCATTATCCAAGAATATAAATCAAGCTTTATCCGTAATCGTGTCTATCCCAAAGTTGAGATTGAACCAACATTACATATTTATTCCGATCCGAAATGGCTTGGCTTTGTGCTCGAGCAAATTACAGCTAACGCGATTAAATATGCCAGTAATACGAACAGCAATATTGTCTATCAAGCATCTGTATGGGAAGGTGCCATCGAGTTAAAGATTACCGATCATGGAATCGGAATAGCAAAGCAAGACTTGAAGCGAATTTTTGATCCTTTTTTCACTGGAGAAAATGGGCGCCATTACCGCGAATCAACTGGAATGGGATTATTCCTTGCTAAACAAATATGTGATTCGTTAGAACATCAACTAACAGTAAGTTCAGAAGTATTAAAGGGAACAACGTTTACAATTCGGTTTGACCCTTCACAATAGAAGTCTTACAAAAATGTAAGATTTCTTTTTTATTTTGAAAGAATAATCAATAGGTGATAGAAGGTAACCTGTTTATAATGAGAGATAAATGATTCCCTGAAAGGATGAACAGATCATGAGTCTATTAGAGGCAACAAATATTTCAAAAGTATATGGCAGTAAACGTGGCATTGAACATAAAGCAATCGATAATATTTCACTTTCGATTGAAAAAGGAGAATTTGTTGGTGTAATGGGGCCTTCTGGTAGTGGTAAAACAACGCTACTCAATGTTCTGTCAACCATTGACCGCTTATCCGCTGGAACACTTACAATTAATGGAGAAGAGATCACCCGTCTGTCAAAGGGCAAACTTGCTATGTTCAGACGACGGGAAATGGGCTTTATTTTTCAGGATTTCAATTTATTAGATACCTTAACGATTGCTGAAAATATTATGCTTCCACTGACATTAGACGGTTGGAAAGTAAAAGATATGGAGAATAAATTAGCGCAAATTGCTAATCAACTTGGGATTGATACGATTTTACGTAATCGCAGCTTTGAAGTATCAGGTGGACAAATGCAACGGGCCGCTATTGCCCGGGCAATTATTCATGAACCGGCAATTATTTTCGCAGATGAACCTACAGGTAACTTAGATTCAAAAGCTTCTAGACAAGTGATGGACGCTCTATCACAATTAAACAACCAGAAAGAAGCAACAACATTAATGGTGACACACGATCCTTTCGCTGCTAGCTTCTGTGAACGAATCCTGTTCATTAAAGATGGCAAAATATTTAATGAACTCCATAAAGGTGATAATCGGCAATCCTTTTTCCAAGAGATCTTAAATGTACAGTCCATGCTAGGAGGAGATACCGATGACCTTCAGACAGTTCGCATTTAATAATGTTAAACGTAACTCTCGGCAATATCTCAGTTATTTCTTTAGTTGTATGTTTTCGGTAGCCGTATTCTTTATATATGCGGTGATTATGTTTCACCCGGAGATCGCTAATTATGGTTTTCAAGCTACTGTCCAGGGTGGTATTACAGCTGCTGAAGTCATCATTTTCAGCTTTTCTTTTTTGTTTGTACTATATTCTACAGGTGCTTTCATTAAATCCCGTAAGAAGGAATACGGTATTTTAATGACACTTGGTATTAGTAAAAGCCAGCTAAACCGTCTGTTAATATTAGAAAATACGATAATTGGATTAGTATCCATTATTACAGGGATACTAGTTGGTATGCTGTTTGCCAATCTATTTATTATGGGCTTTTCCAGTCTGCTTGGTCTTGAGGATTCATTAGGTTTTCAAATTTCATGGAAAGCACTCGCCTTAACATTTGTCAGCTATTTTATTATGTTTGAATTGAATTCATTAATCGTTGTATGGACTTTAAGGGTTAATTCGATCGTTCATTTATTTCAAGGTGCCAAAGCGCCGAAACGAACACCTAGATTTTCATGGATACTTGCTACCATTGGGATTGGACTCGTCATCGCTGCTTATTATTTAGCATGGACATCGGATATGGTGTCGATCGGATACCGGATGATGCCTATCCTAGCATTGATTATTCCAGGTACTTACCTGTTATTTACACAATTCTCGGTGTTATTTATCCATCTTCTTAAGAAAAATAAACATCTTTATTTTAATAAGACAAACTTGCTGACTGTTTCGGATTTAGGCTATAAATTAAAAGATCATGCTCGTCTATTGTTTTTCGTTACCATTTTAAGTGCTGTAGCCTTTACCGCTTCCGGAGTCATGTATGGTGTGTTCGAAAGTGCCGAAACGGAAGCAACAGCTAATATACCGCAGGATGTTTCTTTCATCAGTAAAGGGATAGACAATATTGAAAAGATGAATGAGGAAATCAAGCCATTTACAACAGCACTTGAAGATGAAAATATTGATTATCAATCATTAGCCGTTGACCTTACCCAAGCAAAGGTAACGAACAATGACAGGGAAACATGGGTTAACCTGCTATCCTATTCAGATTATCAATCTTTGTTAGCATTAAACGAGGAAGAAGCAACTTGGGATTTAACAGATGATGAGGCGATGGTGTTGACTTTTTTTTATGATATGAGCTTCTCCAATCCGATAGCTGGAGAATTAACATTACAATCTGAAAATTTTCAGGAAACAGTGCAAGCAGATAATGCTTTATCTATAGTGAATTCCAACTACCATACCAGTTACACCGTCGTTGTCAGTGATCAACTGTATGATCAATTTGCATCTGTTGCTGAGGCAAATGAGCATTATCGTTATGTTGCCCTAACCGTTGATGATTGGGTAGCGAATGCAGAATACATTAGGGAACATGCAGAACAAGTTGATTCTGACATTGTAAGGGGATCGGATAAAGCGAGTTCTTACCTAGTTCTAAGGAACACCTTATCCTATGCATTATTTTTCGGAATGTTTATTAGTGTTCTTTTCTTCCTTGCAGCAGGATCGATTCTCTATTTCAAAATTTATCAGGATCTAGATAAGGATATTAGGCAATATCAGGCATTGTACAGAATCGGACTCACTATAAGTGAAATGAAAAAAATTGCTACAAAACAAGTTGCCTATTTGTTTTTCATACCTTTTATCCTAGCGGTAATTCATGCTGGGTTTGCTTTTAAGGCATTACAAAATATGTTGGAATCATCTGTTTTACTGCCAAGTGTCACACTGATAAGTGGTTATTTATTGGTATATGTCATTTACTTTTTCTTCATTCGCGGATTGTATATTCGTAAAATTAAACATGTGATGTAAGCTGTTTTTCCCTCTGTGGTTAAAAGTGCTATAATAATAGTTGCATTTTAATCATGGAGGTTTTTTCATGCAATATACACAATCAGAAGCTTTACATAAAGAAGCACAGCAACATATTGTTGGAGGAGTCAATTCACCATCCCGTGCTTATAAAGGAGTTGGCGGAGGCACACCTGTCTATATGGAGAAGGGCGAAGGTGCCTACTTCTGGGATGTCGATGGCAATAAATATATCGATTATTTAGGAGCTTATGGTCCGATTATTACTGGTCATGCTCACCCACATATTACAGAAGCCATTCAACGCGCTGCTGAAAATGGTGTGCTATACGGAACACCGACGAAACTAGAAAATATTTTTGCTCAAAAGTTAAAAGCAGCGATTCCATCGTTAGACAAAGTTCGTTTCGTTAATTCTGGGACAGAAGCCGTGATGACAACTGTTCGTGTGGCTCGCGCCTACACCGGTCGTGAGAAAGTCATTAAATTTGCTGGGTGCTATCATGGCCATTTTGATACCGTGTTAGTACAGGCAGGTTCTGGTCCTTCTACATTAGGAAACCCTGACTCTGCTGGTGTAACAAAAGCGACTGCACAAGAAGTGATCACCGTACCTTTTAATGATATAGAAGCATTTAAAGAAGCTCTGAATTACTGGGGTGACCAGATAGCAGCCGTCTTAGTTGAACCAATTGTCGGCAACTTCGGGATTGTCGAGCCTGAAGAAGGATTTCTACAACAAGTAAATGACCTTACACATGATGCTGGTGCTTTAGTTATTTATGATGAAGTAATTACCGCATTCCGTTTTACGTATGGATCAGCCCAAAAACTTGTTGGTGTTGAACCAGATATGACCGCGATGGGTAAAATCATTGGTGGCGGACTGCCAATTGGAGCATATGGTGGTAAAGCAGAAATCATGGAACAGGTCGCACCACTTGGACCAGCATACCAAGCTGGAACAATGGCTGGAAATCCAGCATCGATGTCAGCTGGAATTGCTTGTTTAGAAGTACTAGAAGAAGATGGTATCTACGACAAGCTTGATCGATTAGGTACGATGTTAGAAAAAGGGATGCTTGATGCCGCTGAGAAACACAGCATTGATATAACTGTCAACCGCTTAAAAGGGGCACTAACGCTTTACTTTGGTTCAGAAAAAGTAACCAATTATGCTCAAGCGGAGGCTACAGATGGCGATAAATTTGGACAATTCTTTAAATTAATGTTGAAACAAGGCATCAATCTCGCCCCTTCTAAATATGAGGCATGGTTTTTAACAATTGCTCATACGGAAGAAGATATTCAAGAAACAATTGAATGTATTAATCACGCATTTGGCGAGATGGCCTAAGCTATTTGATTTTAAATTTGAAGGACAAATTTTGCGGATTTCGCATCTTTTGTCCTTCATTTGGTTTATTAAGGAGAAATTTGATAATAATATATCTAGACTAGCTTCTTTTTAACTTATTACACTATTCTACATGAAGAAAAAACGGAGCAAAACCCGCTCGATAAAGGTATAGTGGGAACTACTACACCTCCTAATTATTTAAGCTGGAGCTTTATCAACATTTCCAGAACGGATTAAGAATCGATGTAGCAAGTACTCGCATACACCTAAAATGATTGATACGACTAGAGCTCCTCCAAATGAAACGTAGGCACCTGCGAATATATTGGAAATAAAATAGAGAATTAAAAACGCTGTGATTAAATCGAGTATAACACTTGTCCACAAAGTTCCACTATTCAACATTGCATATTCTAATGCCAAGCCACTTCCTATTAATAGTAAAATAATCAGAAACGGTTGCCACATCGCCCCGTAATTAACATTATCCGACATAAACATAGCTAGCAGCAACACAATTGGTACTGTTACTATTTTGACAATTAAACTTATCACTCTTATCACCTCCTCCATATTGTTTGTTATCTAAAAGCTTTTATTCACACGCATAGTTTCATATCAAATACACAAAATAACTATGTATCAAAATTCGAAAGGATGAACATAACATGCCTCATCAGCAACAAGTTCAGCAAGCACTACAACAAATTACACAAATCGCACAGCAACTAGAACAACAAGAACAGCAAAATGCTCAACAATTACAGGGACAAGCTCAACAACAAGCTGGAGCAAACATGGGTGCTGCTCAACAAGGAATGGCTCAAGCAGAACGCAATGCTGCTCAACAGCTGCAACAAATTCAGCAACTTTGTCAGCAATGCCAACAACAGTTAAGTCAATAATCAAATAAGGGGCTTACGATGGTAGGTTTCTATTAAAAAGGAGGAAAATCATGGGCATTTTATCAGGTGATCCCAAAAAACAACCATTACATTATGGTGAAATTTCAAGCATTTGGGCATATTTATTGGCTGCCAAAGGTAACTATGCCGCGTACCAAACATACCTTAACCATTGTGGAGATCAAGATTTAAAAAAAGAATTGGATGATGGTATTTCCTTAATCAAACAGGAAAGTGAACGAATTGAGGAAATATTAAAAGTAAATGGTATTGCCTTACCACCTTCTGCACCGGAACGCTCATATGCAACATTAGAGGATATTCCGGTTGGAGCTAGATTTAATGATGCGGAGATCAGTGCAGCAATCTCAGCAAATATCGCCAAATGTCTTGTAGCTTGCAGTACCATAATTGGACAATCTACACGTGAAGACATCGCCATGCTTTTTGGTCAATTTCATATGAATCAGGCTCAAGCCGGAGCGAAAATGCTGCGATTAAATAAAGAAAAAGGTTGGTTAGTCACACCACCATTACACACCAATATCCCTACCAAGCAATAAAAGATAAACAGATAACAACCCCGTTTCAACTCAGTGAAACGGGGTTGTTTTATGATTGGCTGCTTTCCTCTGCACTCGGTTTAACTGCAAAAAAGGTAATCAAAATCGCAATCCCACTCAGTGCCGCTAAAAAGTAATACATCCAGTCAGGATTTTTTTCAATAAAAATAGCTATTATCGGTGGTCCAGCAGCAACCCCTAAAAAACGCATGCTGCTGTATAATGACGTTACCGTTCCTCGAACATCTTTTTTTACACCTTCTGTAATCAATGCATCTAATGTTGGTAAGGAGATTCCGATCCCAATTCCTGCTATTGACAACATGATCGAAATGTACATCATGGTAACATCAGGTTTAATAAATAGCAGGGGAACTCCCCCTATAAGATTTCCAATCAAAATTACCCATTTCATCACGATTTTATTTTTGCCAATTTTCTTTCCTGCTACATAAGATGCAATACATAAGAATAACAATGGTATAGCAAGGATGGAACCTTTGATGATTCCTTCCATTTGATAATCCTTTTCTAACAATGTAGAAAAATGAAATAAAAAGCCAAATAGGACAAACATGTTGATACAGCCAATAATAAAAGTACTGATCAGCCATTTTCCATTGTCGTGAAAAACTTGCTTGATCAATTGTAAAAATTTCTTAAATGTTTGTTTCTCCTCTTCGTCATCCTCTTTCGGTGGTTTAACCAACAACATTACTAATAGAACTGAAATTGCCGAAAAGATCGGGATAAATAAAAACGGTAAATACCAAATAAAAATAGCAAGTGCTGCACCAATGATTGGACTTAAGACTTTACCGAATGTATTCGATGTTTCAATAATCCCTAATCCAGCACTTACATCCTTTTCATCGTCAAACATATCTCCAACAGTGGGAATGACAACCGGAAAGGCACCGGCAGCACCGATACCTTGTAAAAAACGACCTATTAAAATAACCATAAAAGGATCTGCCATTTTCCATGCTGCAAAAGCAGAAATAAGTCCTCCGATGCCGGTAATAATAAGGCTCGGTATCATGACTTTTTTCCGCCCGATTTTATCAGATAAATAACCTGCTAATGGAATCAGAAGAATGGCCACAACCGAATATACAGTTATAATCAGGCTTGATTGAAAAGATGTGATATCTATTTTCTTTTCGATAATCGGAAGAATTGGGATTAACATGGAATTGCCCAATGTCATCACTAGTGGTATTGATGCTAATGCAATGAGATCTAATTTTTTTTCTTTCACGTTTTTCCCTTCCATCCTACGGTTATATTGTACTATGTCTATTGTTCACTTCCACTCATTTTTCATACTTGGATTTTTCCGGTACTTTATTACGTGATTAACCATCAGAGGTCGAAGTCTCACTTTATTTCACCGAAAATAGGGAAACTGTTATACTGATGATGACAAATTTTAGAAGGAGGGTTTTTATGAAGCTTGGTGCTCGGATCCTGAAAACTGGTTTTGCAATCACTGTTGCACTATATATTGCTGATTTAATAGGAATTGAAGCTGCTACATATGCTGGGATTGCTGCCGCTTTTGCGATCCAGCCAAATATATATCGTTCGTTTCAAACCATGCTCGAACAAATTTATGCTAATATTTTTGGTGTCGGTATTGGAGCTATGGTTGTATTCGGTCTAGGCAATGACCCTGTTGTAATTGGCTTTGCCATTATTATTGTTATTGCTCTTTGTATGTATTTTAAAATGAATGAGAATACAATTGCCTTAGCTATTATAGCTGTTCTTGCGGTAATGGAAACAACGGAAATGTTGTTATTACACTTTGCCGGTGTTCGTTTTTCTGCATTAACATTAGGAATCCTCTCAGCATTTATGGTGAATATGTTATTTTTACCACCAAAATATGAATTGCGTTTATTCAAGTCGATCGATCAGATCACCTCTGATATTTTACAATGGTTACGGATTTCTACCAGACACTTATCAGATGATCCTGCTTTACGTACTGAGATTGACCGGATTGAAACTGAAATACGTCATATCGATCATACATACTTATTGTTTAGTGAAGAAAGAATATATTTCAGAAAAACTAGAATGCCAAAAATGCGGAAATTAATTATTTTTAGGCAAATGATTAATACATCGAAAAAGTCATTAGCTACATTATACGCATTCCATCAATACGATGATAAAGTCGAAAATATTCCGAGAGAATTCCAAAATGTATTAGTGGATGAATTAGATAAAATCATCTACTCCCATGAACGCTTGTTACTAAGTGCGATGGGTAAAATAAAAAAGAATCCTACGAAATCGATAGAAGAAATTACCGACCCTAATATTCCACATCTTGTCGAAACACTTATACATGTATATGAACAAGATGATAAAGATAGGCTTTCGCTATTACCGCTTGCATCGCGATTGATGGAATATCATAAAGAAATCCTCCATCTCCAGCGAATATTAAATAGTTATCAAAGATTTCACGAGCACCTCGACTTTAACTTTAAGAGAAAAAACAGAAAAATACTTCCTTACCCATAGAAAAAACCATCCGCTTGCTACGGATGGTTCTAATCATTATCTAATTCTTGCACTTGATATAAATTATAATAATGACCCTGCTCTCGCATTAACTGCTGGTGTGTCCCCTCTTCAACAATTTCACCATTTTCAATTAATACGATTCGATCAGCATGGGTAATCGTCGATAATCGATGGGCGACGATAAAAGTAGTTCGGTCTGACGCTAGTTTTTCCAATGCTTCCTGAATTAAGTGCTCACTTTCTAAATCAAGTGCTGACGTTGCTTCATCTAAAATCAATAATGGCGGGTTTTTTAAGAATACACGGGCAATAGCAATTCGCTGTTTTTGTCCGCCTGACAGTTTTACCCCTCGTTCACCGACTAACGTATCATAACCATTCGCTAAGTCGGTAATAAACCGGTGGGCATTGGCAGCTTTAGCAGCCGCTATTACTTCCTCATCAGTTGCATCAGGTTTACCCATTCGAATGTTCATCGCAATCGACTCACTAAACAAAATATTATCCTGTAACACCATACCAATTTTATCTCTTAGTGAGCGTGCTTGCACATCACGAATATCATGACCATCAATAAGAATCCGGCCACCTGTTACATCGTAAAAACGTGGAATCAAACTGATAATCGTTGACTTTCCACCGCCACTCATACCAACTAAAGCAACTGTCTCTCCCTGCTTAACATCTAGAGAAATATCCCGTAAGACTATTTCTTCCTCTTCTTCATAGCGGAAAGATACATGGTCAAACTCGACTTTTCCATCGACTTGATTCAATGGTTTTGCATTCGGTTTATCTTTAATATCATACTTTTCATCAATAAATTCAAAAACACGATCCATGGACGCGATCGATTGAACTAGTACAGTTGATGAACTGATTAATCTTCGCAATGGACTATAAACACGATCCATATAACCGACAAATGCCGCGATTGTACCTACTGATAAATCAGATGTAATCGCAAAATATCCGGCAAACCCAATGACTAACAATGGCGCCAAATCTGTAATAGTATTCATAACGGCGAATGTTTTCGCATTCCATGCCGTATGATCAATTGCACGATCTAAGAAATTCTGATTTTGTTTGTCGAATTCTTTTTCTTCATAGTCTTCCAATGCAAAACTACGTGTGACAGGTATTCCTTGGACACGCTCATGGAGGTGACCTTGTACTTGAGCTAATGCTTGGGACCTTTGTTTCGTCAGACTCCGTAATTTTCCATAAAAAATCTTCACGGATATGGCATAGAGCGGGAATAACGCTATTGCTACAATTGTTAACCATACATCCATGAATAGCATAATTCCGATCGCAATCAAGATCGTAATCATATCAAGCCAAATATTCATTAAACCTGTCATGACAAAATTCTTGGTTTGCTCGACATCGTGTATTACCCTGGAAATAATTTCGCCAGTTTTCGTGCGTGAATAAAACTGCAAGCTTAAACGTTGAATATGATCAAATAATTTTTCTCGGATATCATATAAAATTTTGTTCCCTGTCCATTGTGCTAAATACTGACGATAATATTCAATTGGCGGACGAAGAACGATAAATAAAATTGCAGCGATTCCCATTAACCAAAATAATTGTGATAATTTTTGATCAGGGGTTAACCCGTCAGCGCCGATAATATCATCGATTACATACTTCACAATTAAAGGCATTAAAAGAGGGATACCGAATTTCACGATCCCTATCAATACCGTAACTAAGATCTTCCACTTATAGGGGAAGACAAATTGCATATATCTTTTTATACTGTCCAAACCTGTTTCACCTCTTTCGATGTTGCGATTAGCGATAGGTTAAATATAATTCATACCATTGGTCCACGAACTCTGGTGAAAATGGTCCCTTTCGCTGTCTTACCCAGTGTAGGAGATGATCGACATTGTTCCATAATATTTTATCCAAAACTTTTGGATAATTCATTTGACTTTTATGCAACTCATATTCATCCTCGTCCAATAGCGTATATGTCATATCTGGAAATACTTTTACGTCTAAATCATAATCTATATATTTCACGGCCCGGTCTTCGAAGACAAATGGCGAGCTAATGTTACAGTAATAATATATGCCATCATCGCGTAACATTCCGATTACATTGAACCAATACTTCGAATGAAAAAAACAAATTGCCGGCTCTCTCGTTATCCACGTGCGACCATCACTTTCCGTAACTAATGTTTTATCATTTGCTCCAATCACGCGATTACTTGTTCCTTTCAATACCGTTGTTGTATCCCAGACACGATGGAGCTGACCATTATGTTTATAGCTCTGTATTTGAATTGATTTTCCTGGTTCAAGGCCATCCATTCGTATCTTCCTTTCTTATATTTAGTAATACTAATTATAACGATAAATATTTACAATTGAAAATAATACAATTGGAATGGTGCATTTAGTAGTGGGGGAAGGTTGTCGGTAGTAAGAACGCTCACAGGAAGTCTGCTAGTTTTTGACAGTCGGGCGAGCTAGACTTTCTCTACTAATGATAAAGACTTGGCTTATCTCTCCATGTTTTAGTGGACGGCACTTCTTTCGTTTTAATTGTTCTGGGAAAAGTTTCTCGAAGATACTTCTTGCTGATTTTCCCTCTTTTTGTCCTCGAGAGTGCTTCTAGAATCTTCCGCGCTGAGAGGAATCACTATATGTATTTCGCACACTGTTATCTAGACGCAAAAAACTTGACTCTCCACATGGAAGAGCCAAGTTTTTTTAAGACTGTATCATTATTTTTTGTTTTGTTGAGACTTTTGGTTTTGCTGGCGAACCTCTTGTGCATCAGTTTCGCTAGCAAACTCAGTACCGAATTGTCCTTGACCTTGTGCAGCTTGTTGATTTTGGCGTTTTACTTCAGCAGCATTTGTTTTGCTTGGGTTTGCTTGGTTATTGTTACGTTTAGCCATCAATATCACCTCCACGAACATTAATTTACCCATGATGATTCATTTTATCCAAAAAACATCATTTTTTTTGTGGAGGTTAAGAACGACTTTTCTATTATGAAGTTTCCTTTACAATCAGCATATTTTGCTATAATTGTTTATAAATATTTTGATGAGATACTGGTAATGGATATTGTTTAATTTCCTCTTTCGTTAAATATTCCATATGTCCAGGTGCTGACATTTCACCTTTTACAGTTATATATTTCACATTCAAAAACCATGTTAGATGAGAAAAGACATGCTTCACCGGCTCGAGATCATTCGTCTCTACTACTTCTACTTGAAATTTCTCTTGTATATATGCTGATAGGTGTTTTTCATCCACTTCCTCCGCTTTCACCATTGGGAATTGCCATAATTGAGCCAATAACCCTTGATCTGGTCGTTGTTCCAAAAGATAATTACCTGTATCATTTTGAATAACCAGTACAAAATAAGTATGCGATGATTGTTTTATTTTATTCTTCTTAATTGGTAATGACTGTTCCACACCTTCACGAAATGCGATGCAATGTTCTTGCACCGGGCATAATAAACAACTCGGATTTTTCGGTGTACACACTAATGCACCCAGTTCCATTAAACCTTGGTTAAAGGCAGACGGGTTGTCTTCTGAAATCAAATCCCGGACCGCTGCTTCAAATGTTTTTCTTGTTTTAGGCTTGGCTATATCTTCTTCAATACGTAAAACACGTGATAGAACTCGCATGACATTACCATCAACTGCTGGTTCTGCCTTATTAAATGCAATACTTAATATCGCACCTTTTGTGTACGGACCAACACCTTTTAAGTCACCTAATTGTTTTGGATTATCCGGTACTTTAGCAGCATATTGTGCTACTACTTCTTTCACGGCAGTTTGTAAATTACGAGCACGAGAGTAATAGCCAAGGCCTTCCCATGCTTTTAATACCTTTTGCTCATCAGCTTCCGCTAAAGCTGTTAAAGTCGGAAAATGCTCCATGAAGTTTTGAAAGTATGGGATAACCGTATCAACTTTTGTTTGTTGTAACATAATCTCTGACACCCATACTCGATACGGGTCTTGATTCTCTCTCCATGGTAATTGTCGTTGTTCTCTCTCAAACCATGTGATTAAATCCTCTTGAAATTGGGGTATATTGATAGTAGACGTATATTTCACAGTTATTCATCCTTCGTGATACAATATTTAAATAAGACAAGAAAGGGGCAGCTATGATGGATACTGGTACTCATATTACAATGGGTATAGCCTTAGGGGGCATTGCAACATTAGATCCAATTGTACAACAAGATACGACCCTTTTTACCGCAGTAATGGTTGGAACGATAATAGGGTCACACGCACCAGACTTTGATACCGTACTAAAACTGCGTGATAATGCCACATATATCCGGCATCACCGGGGTATTACCCACTCCATCCCGGCTGTTATTTTCTGGGGTATCCTTATTTCCGCGATCATTCATTCGTTTGTCCCAGAAGTTAGTTTTATTCATTTATGGCTATGGACATTTCTAGCCGTCTTCCTGCATGTTTTTGTTGATATATTCAATGCTTACGGTACACAAGCGTATCGGCCCTTTACAAAAAAATGGGTAGCGCATGGCTTTATCAGCACCTTTGATCCGTACATTTTCAGTCTACACGTTATCGGGATCATTGCATGGTTGCTTGGAGCTAATCCTGGCTACACCTGGTTAATGATTTATTTTATTATTGTATTGTATTACATTAAACGGTATATCGACAAGCGGGAAATAGTAAAGATGATTCACGAAAATTTTGACCATGTCGAACAGATTGCTACCTCTCCGACTATCAAGCAAAATGTCTGGCGAATCGCCTTAACAACTGATCAACACTTTTTTGTTGGAAAAGTGAAAGATGGTCATATCGAAATTGATGATAAATTTTATCGGGTACCACTACCTGATGAGCCGATTATAAAATTTGCGATGAAAGATAAAAACATTTCTGCGTTTCTATCTTTTTCACCGATCTACCGTTGGGAAATCAATATGTATGATGACTTTACCGAGGTACGATTCATTGATCTACGTTACCGTTCGGAAGGGCATTATCCCTTTGTTGCGGTCGTTCAAATTGATGACAATATGAGAATTATGAATTCTTATACAGGCTGGGTATTCTCCGAGAAAAAATTACAGGATAAATTAAATTTGGATGGTAATACAGTGTGAGATATTTCTTCACTCACAAATACAAAATTTATGAAGATTTTAATCAAATCACTGAAAAGGAAGAAGAATCTTTGATATATTTAGTCTTCAGCTTGTTATGAAGGACACTTTTTGGGATTTTCGTATTTTTTGTCCTTCATCACCTCTATGATGGACACTTTTTTCTGATTTTTGCATTTTTTGTCCTTCATCACCTCTATAATGGACACTTTTTTCTGATTTTTACTTTTTTTGTCCTTCATCGCCTTTATGATGGACACTTTTTTCTGATTTTTACTTTTTTTGTCCTTCATCGCCTTTATGATGGACACTTTTTTCTGATTTTTACTTTTTTTGTCCTTCATCGCCTTTATGATGCACACTTTTTTCTGATTTTTACTTTTTTTGTCCTTCATCGCCTTTATGATGGACACTTTTTTCTGATTTTTACTTTTTCTGTCCTTCATCAAGTTGTTAAAGTCCTACTGTACAAGGAAAAGAAGGACTCCTCCAATTAAAGAAAACTTGGCGATTAGCCAAGCTTTCTTTAATGTAAGGTTGTATTTTCACCATTGATTAATTTCTGATATCTTGGGTATCTTGTTGCGAAGTCATCTAATTTATCGCCATATTGTGCGATCCAGTGGCGTACAATCTTCTTTGTTACTTCGACTCCTTCGTATTTCCTGCCTGCTTTCGCTCTTGTCGATTCAAAATCTTCCCAAAGTAATTCCACCCAACTTCTTGCCTCAAGCAAGGTTAAAGATGGATTTTTTTGATGTAATTCCTCTGCTAGTCTTTGAATCTCTTCTTGCATCTCTACTTCCCCCGCTTATATTAAGATTGTTTATCCCCTAATATTGATAATGGCACTGCTTCTTCTGCCTCAAATTTTTGACCTAGTAAATTGACACGATGTCCCCAGGCAAACACACCATTAATATAGGTAATTTCAAAAGTTTGCCCTGGATCTCCGGCTAGCTCATAGCGCTCACCTTTCTCAAAATCAGCCGGATTCACGAGATAAGCGGCTGCCATTTGCATTTTTCGTTGGAGGATCTCATATTCACTGACATTTCCCCATTGTTCTGCTTTTTGTAATTTTTCCTTTAATACTGCTACTTCTGCTCGTAACTCCTCAACCGTATATGTGCTATATCTGCGCTCCATTACTACACCACCATGTTAGTTTCTACTTTTATTTTACCATTACTTTGGCTAATGTTAAAATATCGTAAACCGGTGCTATATTATTTCGTACACAGCCTGTTCCCCTGTATAATGAGGGTAATCTTACAAAAAAGGATGGTCCAGCTTGATAAAATTATTTGCGACAGATTTAGATGGAACACTATTAAAACCTGGCAACATCATCAAACAAGAAGATATAGATGCTATTCATCGTTTAAAAGAACACGGCATTGATTTCGCCGTTGCTACTGGAAGAATGGAACGAGATATCGTGAAAATCTGTTCAGAAATAAATCATGATGCACACCGCATCAGTCAAAATGGTGCGTTTGTCGACACGAAAGATAATCAAAAAATTTTCACCAAAACGTTTGATGCTGCAACAAGCCGTGCCCTACATCATGCAGTCAGTGCTTTTCCGAATCCATTCTGCATTACAACGGCGGATGAATCATATATTTCTTTTAAAACACCAGAAATTAAAGCTATGGAAGACATTCTTTATTTCCCACTGGTAGAAGGTGTTGATTTTGCAGATGACTATAATGAAGCATTCTTACCTAGTAAATACATGCTGCTTGGCGACGAAAAGGATATTGTTGGTTTCCAGCAAAAGATAGACGAAGCATTTTCTGAGGTGAGTGAATCGTATTTATCTGATCCGCACTGTGTGGATATCGTACCAAAAGGTGTAAGTAAAGCACGAGGGTTAACAGCATTAGCAGAATACTTAAATATAAATCCAGAAGAAATTGCTGTAATAGGTGATTCATTCAATGATATTCCGATGTTTGAAATGTCGAATAACAGCTTTGCAATGGTAACAGCACCAGAGGCTGTTAAACAAAAAGCAACACACGTTGTTGATGACGTATTTGAGGCAATTGAATTTATCCAAGGTAAAGTGAGCACAAGTTAATCAGTGCTCACTTAGATACTCATCTATAAAACGGTCAATTAGATCAGCTGTAAATCCTTTGCGATATAAAGCTGCTTTCACCTTTTGTTTCAATCCATATCCACTATCTTTTTTCTGGTATTTAGTCACCAATTTCTCACCTTGAAATACGACAGCTTCGTACTCCTCATCATCGTCTCGCTCCAATTCAATATTATTTAACACTTCTGTAATAACATCGAATGAAAACCCTTTTTGTAATAGCGACTGTTTAATACTGTCGATTTGTTGCTGGCGAGATTTTTTACTGGAGGCTTGTAATTTCTTTTTTGCCCATTTTTCTACCTTTTGAAATTGTTTCTCAAATGTATAGAGGGATAATGCCTGTTCAATATTAGGAGCTTGTATACCTTTTTCGACTAATTCCTTCTTTACCATTAAGGGTCCTTTAGTGGATGTTTGCATTTTCGTTCTGACTAATGCCTCACTAAAAGCAACATCATCCACCAAACCTTCCTGTTTCAGGCGAGAGATCACTTCGCCGATATAAGTATCGTCAACTTCTTTACGTTGTAAGTAGTCAATTAATTCCTGCTCAGAACGCATTCGATAACTTAAATACTTAACAGAAAGGGTATAGGCTTTATAGGACTCATCTTTTTCTTGAATTTGCTCGATCATTTCAGGAGTAAGGAACAACCCTTTTCGAAGATAATATTCGATCAAAATATCTTCATTAACACTAAAACCATAGTATTCTTGCTCATTTTCTTTTAAAAAAATATTATAACGGTGCTTCGATTTCTTTTGCGTCGTTATTTTAGCTATTTCGGGCAAGATTATCACCTCACTATTATTTTAGCACACAAACATTTGTTCTACAAACGAAATGGAGGGGCTTATAATGAACATCGCAATAGCTGGAGGAACTGGGTTTGTCGGAAAACATGTAACAAAAGCATTAACCGAACGCGGTGATTCCGTCTACATTTTGACCCGATCTCCCAACAAATATAAAAGTAATCAACAAGTATCTTATATTGGATGGCTACATGACTATTTTCATCCAGAACAACATTTACCAAAGCTTGATGCCATCATTAATTTGGCAGGGGATTCCCTATTTGGTTATTGGACCAAAGCAAAGAAAGACAAAATCTATCAAAGTAGAATTAATGCGACTTATGCGATTATCGACTTAATTCGCAAACTGTCAGAAAAGCCTGAAGTACTTATTAATGCTTCAGCTATCGGCTACTTTGGCACGTCAGACACGAAAACTTTTACGGAACAATCAGAAGAGCAAGGCAATGACTTTCTTGCTGAAGTGACGGAAGCTTGGGAAGAAACGGCATTACAAGCAAGATCATTTGGTGTCCGAACGGTTGTGGCAAGACTTGGTGTCGTCTTGGGTGAAGAAGGTGCCTTACCACTAATGGCAATCCCGTTTCGACTATTCGCCGGAGGGAAAATTGGTTCCGGTAAACAGTGGGTATCATGGATCCATATTAAGGATGTCGTTGGTCTCTTGTTATATGCAATCGATCATAAACATGTTGAACGCACTTTACACCTCACTGCCCCAAGCCCTGTTCAAAATAAAGAATTAGCACAAGCACTTGCGCAAACCTTGAACAGGCCGAGCTGGTTTCGCACACCAAGCTTTCTTTTAAGAACACTTCTAGGTGAAATGAGTATACTAGTTGTGGATGGACAAAAAGTTTTACCCGAAAAAGCAATCGAATCAGGCTATCATTTTTACCACGCTACCATCGAGCAAGCATTAGCCGAAATTTACAATTAATCGTCTTAATAGGTTATTTACGGTCGTTTGTGACGTTTATATTAATTTAAAGTAAATTTTCTTAATATTCCTTCATTTTACTTAAATTTTTTTCGTATTTTTTTGTGATTTCCTATTTACAACTATCTTGTTTATTGTGTAAGATAAGGGTATCGAGCAGTTGATATAAGGGAAGGCAAATGGTGCGCCACCAGCGGAAGTAAACTGGTTCTAGTGGGTTCGATTCCCACCCCGAATTTTTGTTTAAACTTTGATAAAAATTCGAGGGTGGTAAGGACACAGCTACACCATGTTTCTGTCTTCTTTTCACCCTCCAAAGCCTAAGGAGGGATTTTTTATGCTTAAAAAAAGAGACGTCCAGGATGCGCCTGTGTTATTTGATCTCATGTCAGATCCGGAAGTATTTCCATACGTAAGACATAAAGCTTATTCCAGTGACGAATTTTACTTTTTAACGAAACAGACAATGGAAGCCGAAGAACACGGTGAATTGATCTCCCGCACCATTGTCGATGAATATTTTAGCCCAATCGGGACGATCAATTTATTTGATATAGAAAATAAGGCTGGATTTTTGGCGACATGGATTGGTAAGCCATACTTTGGCAAAGGCTATAATAAATTAGCAAAAGACGCTTTTTTCGAAGAGCTGTTTTATCATCATGACATCGACGCAATTTTTATTAAAATCAGACGTACGAATGTACGCTCTTTAAAAGCCATTTTAAAAATCCCTTTCGTCATGTATGGTAATGAAAGCTATCCTGAAGTTTTTGAAAAAATTAACTCACAGGAAGAACCTGTTTATGATTTATATGTAATTACGAAAGAAAATTATTTCTCACATGTAGAAACTGTTACAGAAGGCGAAGAAGCCATGTAACTATCCACATCAGTTATCCACAAATCTGTGCATAATGTGCATAAGGTTTGTGGATCTTGTTTTAATAAGGACAGTTATTCAGTCCCTAGATAGGTTGCTTCAATGGGGATAGCGTGGATAAATGGACTTACAGCTGTCATAGTTGTTTTTGACTGTTGATAACCTTGTGAATATGTTAATCTATAGCTGGCAGGTGATGAAAATGTTTACAGCAAAAATAAAATGTGACAAATGCTCACGACAATTACAATTTAATGAAGAATATTTCTTTCATAGTAGATTACAAGATAGTCTGGGGATCACTAATGTAAAGAAATATTATCAAGAGTATGGCACTGTCTATTGTAAGGAATGCTTGCAAAAAGAACTAGGTGAATAATTAAACTTGCGCACATGTTTCTGTAAGACGTATGATAAAGTAAGACTTTGATCAGTAAAGGATTTATTGCACTGATCATTAGCGAAACTTATCAAGGTGTATACTTCCTAGTGTTACGGGGGATTACGGACGGTTAGCACCGTGATAAGAGCGGAGGACTTATTATGAAATATCTAAAAATCATCTTACAGATTAGTGTGCTATTTTTGTTTTATTACATTGGCGAAGCAATTCAATCTGCCTTTTCTTTATTTATACCGGGTAGCATTATTGGCATGTTGCTCTTTTTTGCGTTGTTAACTTTTAAACTAATCCGTGTCGAATGGGTTGCTGACGGAATCGATTTATTGATCAAAGATATGCCGATATTCTTCGTTCCCGTTACAGTCGGCGTTGTACAATATTTAGACTTCTTTTATGGAAAAGGGAGTTTAATGATTCTGCTTGTCATAATTAGCACTTTTTTAACTATTGGTATCAGCGGCTGGATTACCTCATTGTTGTTGAAGAAAGAAGTAGATACTCATGATTAACGTCTGGATTGGAATCATCTTTTTAATCATTACAATAGCTGTTTACAGGGTAGCAAAAAGGATCTATCGTAAGTATCCTAATCCATTTACCTTGCCGATTTTCTTAACCTCTGGATTTTTAATCATATTGTTAGGATTCAGCGATCTATCCTATCGATCGTATATGCTTGGTGGACATTGGATTGATCTGTTTCTTGGACCAATCGTGGTCGCCTTGGCATTACCGCTATATCGCCAGCTTGACTTAATCAAAAAATATACCCGAACTATTTTTGTTGGCATATTTGCTGGTTCTATCATCGGTATCGTTACAGGAATTGCCGGTGCAAAAACGCTCAGATTTGAAGATTGGATTATTCAGTCTGTGGCAGCAAAGTCGGTTACTACACCTGTAGCATTAAGTATTACCGACACAGCGGGCGGCAATTTATCCTTTGCTGCTGTCTTCGTTATGATTGCTGGAATTAGTGGTGCGATGTTCGGGCCAGTCATTGTCCGATTACTTCGAATTCAACATCCTGTTGCAAGAGGTCTTGGAATTGGAACGGCTTCACATGCGATTGGCACTTCCAAGGCATTAGAATTAGGTGAACTAGATGGTGCGGTCAGTGCACTGTCGATGACAATTAGTGCAGTTGTAGTATCCTTTTTAGTGCCGCTCTTTTTAGCTCTGCTGTAGAGTGCTTGTGCTCTACAGCTTTATTTTACTACGACATATTTACATGCAGTACCACCTTTTGCGATGCATTCGACACGCTTAACTTTCTCAGTCCCAAGTACCGATTTAAACAAATTCAATTCACAGTCACATGGTTTATCATATTTGTCTGCTATTGCAGCTATCGGACAATTATATTGAGCAAAGGATAGTTTATCATTATCTTCTTCATGGAATTCTGACATATAGCCATTGTCACTTTGTACCTTCACTAATGCTTTTACCCTTTCTGCAATGGGGTCTTCGATAAAAATCCGTCTGCGATATTTCTGACGTAAACGCTCTTCCCTTCTTTCAAATAGCTGATCGATTGCTTCCATCCCTATTGTGTCTTCAATATCCCGCAAAAACTCCATTGTTAGCAGGTCATAACTTTTAGGAAAAACATTTTCACCAGCTGTCGTTAATGAATAATAGATAACAGGGCGCCCCATCGGTTGTCGAACGGTACGGGAGGTTATTAATTTTTCACTTTCTAGTTTTATCAGATGTTTTCGGATCGCCATTTCGGTAATATTTAAGAAGTTGCTAATTCCATTGACAGACAGTGATTGGTTCTTTTTTAATAATTCTAGAATCATAGCTCTGGTAGATTGTTCCTTGACCATTTGCTTCACCTCTTCTTTCAAAACTTATATGTTGACAAAGTAGATATGATAGAGTTAGTTTATAAAATGATTCTCTAAATGTCTGTGATAAAAATCATACAGGCGCAGATGGAAGGTGATTGGATGGGAATCGTCGTAGTAGAAATATGTGACAGTAATTTAATGAACACATTTGATATAGAAAACATCATTGAAACGGAATATCCAGAGGTTGCAGTGCTAATTAATGATTGCTTGAATTTCTGTGGGTTATGCAGACTCAAGCCCTACGCGTTAGTAAATAATCGCCGAATCCACGGGAAGACTCCAGAGGAAACGTTGGGGAAAATTAAAAAGGCGATTGAAGAAGAATTGGCTTTTTTCCATTAAAAAAGTGGCCCCTACTACTATGGGACCACTTTGTTTCTATTCAAAAATGGAGTCGATATCGATATACCTTTTATCATGTGCCTTTGCGACAGCTTCATGGACGACTTTTCCTTGGTACGTGTTAATACCTTTTGCAAAGGCTTTATCTGATTGAGCATAATCTTTTAAGCCTTTGTTGGCCAGATTTAAAACATATGGTGTCGTTACATTTGTTAGTGCATATGTGGCGGTTTTTGACACCGCACCAGGAATATTAGCTACTGCATAATGATTAACTCCATGTTTAACATAAACCGGATCCTGATGTGTTGTAACCCGGTCAATCGTTTCAATCGAACCACCTTGATCGACGGCTACGTCCACAATGACAGATCCTTGCTCCATTGTTTTTACCATTTCCTCTGTTACCAATTTCGGCGCTTTTGCACCTGGAATCAGAACGGCACCTACTAGTAAATCTGCCTTTTCTACTTGTTCAGCAATATTATATGGATTGGATGCTAAGGTCCGAATTTTGCCTTGGAATAGGTCCTCTAATTGACGTAAACGGTCAATATTGATGTCTAATAGCGTAACATTGGCTCCTAATCCAACCGCCATTTTTGCTGCATTGGTACCTACTATACCGCCGCCAATAATGACAACATTGGCTGGTGAAACCCCCGGTACACCACTAGGAAGAACACCTTTTCCGCCATGTATTTTTTCTAAAAATCGAACGCCAGCTTGCACAGACATCCGTCCAGCGATTTCACTCATTGGTGTAAGCAGAGGTAAGGCACCATTTGCTAGTTGAATCGTTTCATAGGCAATACTTGTCGTTTTATTTTCCAATAAAGCTTCTGCTACTTCTTTTTCAGCAGCTAAGTGTAGATAAGTAAACAGTAGTAGATCTTTACGGAAAAAGGAAAATTCTGATGGTTGAGGTTCCTTTACTTTAACAACTAATTCTTGCGCCCAAACTTGGTCTGGTGAAGATACAATATCCGCTCCTACGTTTTTGTATACTTGATCATCAAAACCACTGCCAAGTCCAGCACCGCTTTCAATTTTCACTTGATGACCTGCTTCTGTCAGCATCATTACCCCCGCAGGTGTGATCGCCACGCGGTTTTCATTGCTTTTAATTTCTTTAGGTACACCGATTTTCATCATTTCACCTACCTTCTCTTTGCTAGTATGATATGAAAACTTCTTATTATTCGTTTTCCCTTTTTTAGTAAAAAATAATACTAATCGTGAAAAGTTCATTTATTTTTTCAGATATCCAATACGCTTCGATTGTTTGAATTAGTAAAAGAATACAGTGTCAAATTAATCATACACAAGTAGCAGTAATACTAGTAAAAGGATATTCAAGAGTTAGAAGATTAATGAATGCAGCGCCTACAAGCTGTAGTAAATATATATTGGATTTTTTGCATAAACGCCTCTCAGGAAACATTAATGGCAGTATTGATATTAGTTGACGTTAGGGATGTTGCGAAAGCGATGGTTTGGTTGCGGCTATTACAAAAGTGAGTATGAGTGAATGTTATTTAGTTACAGGACACCATGTACACTTGAAAGACTTATCCAAAGAGCTGGAAATAAGAGCTTCCTCAGAAAAGTTAAGCACTAGATATCACTTTTAGACCTCTACATGACACACTTCAAGATGCAACGGATTGGTTCACGGAAATGAACACAACTTTACCGAGCCGACATTTATTCCGTTATACAGCAGATAAAAGGGGATATATGGGTTATAACGGACATCTATTCCTTTATTCACCATATTTATGTTTCTATTTAACGTTTTTTGCCAAAATAGCGGAACAGATGTCCACTTCACCTTAAAATCTAGGTGTTTTTATAGAAATAACGGAATAAATGTCCGCCGATTAATTGATGGAGCATAGCGGGCTCGAACCGCTGACCCTCGCGCTGCCAGCACGATGCTCTCCCAGCTGAGCTAATGCCCCGTATTTCATGATTCTATTATAATAAAAAAAGAGTCCGAATGCACGAACTCTAATCTGCCATTTCTTTCGTTTTTAAAATAAAATTAGAAACGACAAGTAATATGACCGACAACCCTAATGTAATGCCAGCCGCTCCCCATAGGTCATTCGGGATTGCTCCTTCTGCCAGCATAGTAGTGATGTGCTCACTAATACTATTGGGAAACCATGGCATCCGGAAAGAAAAAATCTGATTAATCGCTGACATTGCCATAATCGTTATAATCGACAGTGTTAATACAAGACCAGGTATTTTAACTACCGTATTATAAAGAAAAGTTAATGTTACTACAAAAATCAACCAAATAAAATAAAACAAAAACAGCCCTATGAATTGTGACGCACTTAGATCACCAAATAAAAGATTCACATAGTACCAGCTTGTTAACATACCTATTAAATAAGCTGTAAAAACTAATAGTAATTTCGCTGCCCATTTTGCTGAAATATAGGTGAAATAACTTACTGGTTTAACTAATACTAATTCTGCTACACCACTTTTTCGTTCACCTGCAATTACTGCCATTGAGATCGCCACAATGACAAGAACACCAAGCATACTAACTTCTGTCAAACTGAACATAATCGCCTCTGTTGGTCCCAACTCCGGCCCTTCAATCACGGTTCCTTCTGGCACACCACCAACCGCATCTAATATTTGCGGCAAATAATAAGTTGACAATGGATCCATAATACAAATGATGATGAACACGAGTGGTACCCAAACCCATTTGAAATTGCGCCAGTCTTCTACTAATTCCTTTTTAAAAATTGTGATCCATTGCATTATTTTTTCACCACTTTCATAAATAAATCTTCCAGTGTTGTCTTACTTAGCGCTAACTTCTCAAGCGGCCAGTCCTCTTCTAATACTTTCGTTAATATTTCTTTTCTGGCTAACTCGATATCTTCTACGACAACATGGACTTCTCCTTTTTCTTGGAAAACATCTTGTACTGATGAAAGAGCATGGAGCGTTTCCAAATATGTAGCAGAATCACCTCGCAATGCGATTTCAAATTTAGCGGATTGATGCCTTTGTCGTAATGCATCAATCGATCCTGATTCCAGTATTTCTCCTTGATGCATCAATAATAAATCATCACAAATTTCTTCTGCATCTCCTAATATATGTGTGGAGAAAAGGACCGTTGTTTGTGTTTTTAATTCTTCCATTAATGTTAATACTTCGCGACGTCCAATCGGATCTAGTGAGGAAACTGGCTCATCCAGCATAAGAAGTTGTGGACTATGAATCATCGCTTGTGCTATCCCTAGACGTTGCTTCATCCCACCTGAATATTTACCGATTCGTTGATTACGAGATTCATAGATTGCTACTTTTTTGAGGAGTTGGTCTGCTTTTTCTGCTGCTTCTTGTTTTGTTAAGTGTGCGAGTTGACCAACATAAACGAGAAATTCCTTCCCTGTCATCCATGGGTGGAAAACCGGATATTGTGGAAGATAGCCGATATATTTTCGAATATCTTCTCCTTTTTGTGACCGAGAAAAGTTAATGATTCCTGAAGTCGGCTTCAACAAGCCAGAGAGCATTCTTAATGTTGTTGTTTTACCCGCACCGTTCGGACCGAGCAGTGCAACACACCTGCCTTTTTCTAACTGAAAATCAAGTCCTTTCACAATTGGTTTGCCTTTAAACGCCTTTGTCAGTTTTTCGACTTCAATTACTGTCATTTAATATTGTCTCCTTCCAACAATAAAGAATAAAATCGGACCAATAAAACCAATTAGAATAATAATCGCTGCCCACATTGGCTTGGGGCCATTTGTTTGTTCTGTTTTTAAGAGGGCTATAATTGCGACAATCATTAATAAAAATTGAATAATAATTAACGGAGCAAGCATCATGATGACGTCCATATTGGTCACCTCCTTAAAGATACATACGTTTTATATATAGAGAGAGTTTCATAATTTTATTAATTCATTGTAAGTGGAAAATTGTTGGTTAGATACCTAATCTTATCTTGTGAACATAATCCCAAAAGCCCATAAATAAGCATATCTATAACGGTAACTAACTCTGTTTCCATGGAGATGTCAAAAAACAGATGAACTAACATACAAAAAGATAGTTTGTTTAGCACCATAAATAAACAGTACAAATAGCAAACAAAAACGATTAGATATTATGATACCCAATCGTTTTGTTTTTTATATTGTCTTGTTCAACTAAAGCTACCCTTTACTTTAAGTACATTATTCCACAAAATTAGTACGAATAATTGTTGGTTAATACACAGTATCATACATAGGAAGCTTTTAAAATCATACCTTCTTCAGTTAGTGTCTTCTATAATTAATAATTAGAACAATGTGATAAATGATAAATCCTATCGTTAGACCTAGTAATAAAGAAAGTATAGGTAGAATTACTGGACCCAATACGACACCCATTATTTTTAGTTTTGTTGAAAAAATCAACCCAATTGTTATAAAAAAAGCACCAAATACAAAGGGGATATACGAATATGGATTTATTTCTCCTTCTGCATCCCTATATGCATCCCACATGGAAAACATATACAAACAAGGATAAAACATAAGCCATTGAAAATTTGTAACATAAATGGCTTTTTGTATTTCTCCTGTAAATGAATATAAAATTGCTAAGTTGAAGTTACTTTGTACATTTACAAGAAATTCTAAAAGAATTAGTATACTCCCTTTAATTAACCTTCTATTTAAGAACTGACCAAACCCTGGAAATGCTATGCTCCATAGTAAAGCCTCATGTTTTTTAGGTTTCTTATAACCGCTCACCCAATATCACTCAATTCATCTTTTGTTTACGGTCCTCCATTTGAGGTGGCTCTTCCATCCAACCATTTTTAATCATGATTTTCGCACCCTTATGAGCATATTCAAAAATATCTTTCATGAAAATCGTATTTTTTGTTGGCAAATCATTTCGTAAACTAAAAGCAGTTCCGAGTGAATTGCTTCCCATAGAAAAGCTACAAAAAAGACTTGTACAATATATCATTAACTTATCAGAAAACGGTGCTACCGTTGAACGAGTTGGATTCCCTCCTGGAGTTTGAGGAATTGGAAGGTTTGTTTGAAGCATTACTTCACTCAATTCTTTTATAATGCCTTTAGCAAGCTCTGCACCCTCATTAAAGTATTTTTTTACCTCAACATCATTTGCACACTGTCCAAAACCTAAAATCAATTGTAAACCTGTAAGATTTGATTCAATAGCTTTATGAATGTGAGAAACTTCTACCGTGTTCAATGTTCTTTTTTGACTAAATGGATTGAGAGCTAATCCACCTAAATAACTATTATCTTTAACAAACTCAACTGATTTTGGCATTGAAACGTAAGGTGTTCTAATCAGTAACCCCTTTTCAAGCAAATATTGAGAGCAAATCCTGAAATACTTTTGGGTAAGAGCAGTAAGGTCTTCAAAAAACATATTTATATCTTCTCGAAACGTCATTGTCATATTTAATGAATGTAATCCTATACTGATCTCTTTTAAAAGGCGGACAAACATAATGTCAAACCCATTATCATATAGCTTTGGGACATCCTTATTTACATCTTGTGCTGTATATCCAACTGGTATAACAGCATCTTCCTCTTCAAATATCTGAACTATTTTACCAACATATATTTCAAGTTCTTCATGCAAATTTGTCATAATATCCTTAGCTTTTTCATCATCTGCTTTTGCTATAAAATACTCTAACACTCGTAAAATCATTGTTTTTTCTTGATATGTAAGCCATAATGTTCCTAATTCTGATGACGTAATTGATGCTTTTTCTGGCATAATTAAACCTCCCTAAAATAATTAATTTTAGGTTGTGTAATTTATAGAGATTCATACTATCCGTTATTAGCTTTTCACTTGTAAAACCACCAAAAATAAAAATTAGAATTATCATGTTAAAACAATAAAAAAAAGAGTGCGAAAAAACATCGATTTGCACTCCTTTTTGCTTTCTCCCCTATAGCTAATCCGTTACGACAACGGCATATTTTTAATTATTTTTGTCGTTGTATTGGCAGTGTACAACAGCGGAAGGAACCTCCAGATTTAATAATTTCAGAAAAAGGTACTTCTACTACTTCAAACCCTTTTTCCGTTAACTGCTTATTCACCTGTTTATTTTCGGGCAATGAAATGATTTTACCATCTCCGATAGAAAAAACATTGGTACCAAGCGTAAACTGTTCATCATCGGTGACTTCAATCAAATCATATTCATTGTGAAGCATGTTACATTCCTGCTCATTAAAGGCATCATTATAAATAAGTCCTACCTTGTCACTTACTAAATTAAAGCAACAATCCAAATGCAAAATATCTTCACGAATTTCAACAGCAACAACTTCTTTATCTGGTAACTGTCTTTGCAAATCTTCAATCGCTTTTTTTGTGGTGCGAAGGCTTCTCCCTATATAAACTTTTTCATTGCCAACAACCACATCCCCACCTTCAATGGAACGTGTCGTTAATGGAGTATAAGGCAAATCCTCATGGTCAAGGAATAGTTGTAAAACATCTATTTCAGGCTTTCTTATATTACGCCCCATCTCACAAGTAAATAATGTATCCCCCGCCGCAAATCCAATATCTCTCGTAAAGACTTGTTCGTTCAGCTTAGAATCTGTCATTAGTTCGATCACTTCAATATCGAACTGCTTCAATGTTTGAACAAAACGTTCATGCTGCTCCATTGCGATTTTGACATCAATATTTTCATCTTCATAAAATTTTTGCGTTTCATTGATAACATTTTTGATTTCCATGTATTTAGGTGGACAGACAATCACTCTTTTTAAGCGATCATATTCATTTTGCTGAAAAATCATGGAGAAAAGCGCTCCCTTTTTTTATTTATTATTATACCTAATTTAGATTCATTCATTCTTAAGAAAAAGTCTGTTACATGTTCTTACAGGTTCGTTTTCCAGTGAAAAAGACCGTGTTAGTCTTACTATAATCTAAAAAACAAGGCGGGAGGGTATTACATTGAATAGTAAAAGAATGCAAAACCCTAACATTTTTACTTGTGTTATCTTAACATTTAAGCTTATATTTCAATAAATACTTATTAAGGAGGATCTTTTCATGAATCGCCCCAAAAGAAAAAATCCGAACCTGTTCACATGCATCATTTTAACATTTAAAGTAATGTTTCAGTAATCAAATGATTCGTTCTTTCATACAGATAAAGTAATATCCTGATAATAAGCACGGTTGGTTCGTCAATAGACTGCCAATCGTGCTTTTTCTTTATAGATTAATTGAGTGGTATTGCCACTTTCTGCTCTATCCAGTTGGGGTAGCCAGATAATTTTATATCGATAATTCGTTCATCAGTTTGGATTGCTTTTTTAAAGATAGTTGTTTTTTGGTTTGATTGATGACTGGAACTTGATCTAATTTGCTCCATTACGTTTCCATCCAAGTCCAAGATCTCACCAAAAGGATCCATATAATAGTTTTCGATTTTATCCATTGAGATCGACAGCCACCCACTTTCATATGTCAGGTCATAAAACTTATCATATGGGTCATGAAGAATTTGTTCCTTTTCCAAATCAAAGCGAAAATAATCCTCATCTCTATTAACTGCCTGTAGTTTAGAAAAAGTAAGTGATAATGATTCTGGCTGTTCAAAATAATTACTTTGCAAATAGACTTCATAATTCTCATCCTCGATGGTTCCGATTGCTGTCATACCATTTTGGATACCTGTCCATTCTTCTCCTTTTTCATCAACAAGTGCAATATCATCAATGGCAAGTATTCGCATATCATTTTCAGTATCTGCATAGAGATTAACCGTTGTTCGAAGTGGTTGAATCGTTACAGAATCGATATGGATCTTCTGACCTTCTATCTTGACTGTTTCGTCCACCTGATACTGAATCGATTCTTTAGTATTTTCCGCATGGAAATCAATCGAAATAGTTTCCCTTAATTGATTGCCGACACCATTATCTAATGTTTCGACTCCAACTACTTCTGTTGTAAAGGTAAAATCATCAGATCGGATAGGTTCATCTGTATAATATTCCACAGTTCCTCGGTTTTCATCTTGAGGACTGTAACCCTTAGATTGGTATGCGAGTTCTCTTCCATTAACATTAGTAATCAGACTTTCTTCGAGTCGAACTCTATCTAGCTCTTTTTCACTTGAAACTGTATAGAACAGAACAAGCCCATTTTCATCTCTAATCACTCCATCTACTGTTAGTGTAAGATCACCTTGAGTTACGGACTTATCGATCACTTGAAAATAGTCATTCTCGATCGCTGCTTTCTGTCCTTTATCAAATTGAACGAGCTCGATCAATTTATCCATTCCGGGGTATTTCGCTACTTGTGCGGCAAACGTAGGAGATGCATTAATGATCGTTATAAATGATAGTAAGATAATCGCTACTGTTACAACTGGAGTAATCCCCCACCTTTTCCAAAATTGTTGCTTTACTGCTTTTTGCATACCTGCCTCAATTGCTTGATCCAACTCATGATCTCTTACTTCTAAAACATCATATTGCTTTTTCCACTCGTCCAGTTTCTTTTTCATCATAGCTCCCCTCCTTCGTCTGCCAATTGACGTTTTAACTTTTCTAATGCACTGTAAATTCTAGTTTTTACAGTACTTTCTGGTATCTTTAATTGCTCAGCCAATTCTGGAAATGTCATACCATGGAAATACTTTAAATAAATCAGTTCTTGATCTGCCTTTTTCAAATGATGAATCGCATCTTCTAGCCAAATACTCTTAGAATTGTCTACGGAGGCTTTGTGTTCAAGCATGCGGTCATCTGTTAGTCGCTTGGATTTTTTCAAGACATCATTACAGTAATTAATCATGATCCGAATCAACCATGTTTTGACATAACGAATGTCTCTTAGCTGCTTACGTTTCTTATAAGCACGGAAAGTTACTTCCTGTATCGCTTCTAATGCTTCTTCTTTATTTTTCAAAAAGGCCATCGCAGTGCGAAACAAATCTGCACGGTATATAGTGATGATGTACACGAACGCATCATTGTTTTTGCGAAAATCCTTTTTGGTGACATCAGTCATTACACTGCCCCCTTTTCTTTCTCTATCTTATCTATTAGACGCAGAGAAGTACAAAAAGTTTGGATGGATTAGATTTTTATGGCCACTTTTTCATGGTTTTATGGCCACTTTCCAATTATGTAAACAAAAAAATCACCCCACATTTATGCGAGATGATTTTTTTTCTTAGTTGTGAAGCTAATATAGATTGTTATGATAATACAAAGCAATAAAAGCGAATGAAAGATAACATGAAGTGTATTCGGAACAATTCCATTGATTTCCGGCAAAAATGAGTGTGTATCTCCTAACATTTGCTGGTACCTATCTACTCTCTCCTCTGCTCCATAACCAAAAAAATATGGAATCCACCAATCCAATAGTGCTCCGACAAAAATAAAAGATTGATGAATAATTAACCAGAGCCTAATCCAAATCGGGTACCTCTTGCCGATAAATATTAGTACAATACTTAGTAAGATTAAAATTTGGACAGCACCTATTAAAGTAACAGTCAATATTTCATTGAAACTACGATCCGCCGAAATAGCATCAACATCATTAAGTGGACCAAGCGGAACTAAATCCTGAACAATCATAAAAATAAGAATTAAACTCAAGCCTAAGACTAGCAACTTTTCTGCAGTTCGAATCTCTCTATTCAACTCTTTCCCCCCACACGTGTAACTTTAGGCCTAGTATGAATCTTTTGTAAAAGAGAAGCAATACATTTTTAAATAATTTCATCAAAACTTTACGTAAGAAAAGCGCAGAGCGCCCGTCTAGAAACGTAGCGGCTGGAACGAATCAACTGAGATAAAGGAATCACGGTGAGTTTACGAACCGATGATGACTTATCGTAGGGCGATTCGTGAAGTCGCCTAGTTTCTGGGCGCTCGGAGCTAGACAGGCAACCAATTTTATACTTTCTTTCCTAGTAAGAAAAACGGGAACCCCCGCCGGTCCATTGTAAAAAAAGCAACCTATTACTTATCACAATAGTTGTTGCATCTCTTATAGCGGAGACTAATTACGTAGACTCCTGCGGGAATAGCGCGAGCCGAAAATCCACTTTGCAAAGTGTTTTTCTTTGCAAAGTTAGTTGAGGCCGTGCCCGCGGAAAGCGAAGTAATTAGTCGGAGCGTTGTCAACCACAAATAAAATATGTCAAAATAACTACTTCGTTAAACACGGTCATTGAGCTGATTATATACTTTCTTATTTTAAAGAAAAAGCACTAGCTAAATACTAGCTAGCGCTTTTCTTCACAACGATATCTTCGTTTTCAAACACGATCTCTATTTGTTTTACTTCCTCTTCTTCCAAGACAAGATCTGTGATGCCGTCTTCTACTTTATCTTGGATGACACGACGTAGTGGACGTGCACCAAAGCGAGGGTCATAGCCTTTATCAGCTAGGAATTTCTTCGCCTCATCACTTACGGTAATGGTAAGATCAGCTTCTTCTAATTGCTCGCTTAATTCTGCGATCATAAGGTCTACAATTTCCAGTAGATCTTCTTGTTCTAATTCATTGAATGGAATAATCGCATCAAAACGGTTCAAGAATTCTGGCTTGAAATAGCTGCTTAAGTTTTCTAGTGTTGAAACAGCTTCATTGTTGTCACTGTTGAAGCCAACCGTAATTTTCTTCACCCCGGTACCGGCATTACTTGTCATAATAATTACGGTATCTTTAAAACTTACCGTTCTGCCATGACTATCAGTTAGCTGACCATCTTCCATGATTTGCAGGAACATGTTCTGTACATCTGGGTGTGCTTTTTCGATTTCATCTAACAGAATCAAGCTGTACGGATTGTGACGAACTTTTTCTGTTAATTGTCCTGCTTCTTCATGTCCTACATAGCCTGGTGGTGAACCGATAATTTTTGATACGGTATGTTTTTCCATATATTCACTCATATCAAGGCGAATCATCGCATCTTTTGTACCAAACAGTTCCTCAGCTAATGCTTTTGTTAATTCTGTTTTACCTACACCAGTTGGTCCAACAAATAGGAAGGAACCAATTGGACGATGTTTAGATTTCAAACCAGCACGACTGCGGCGAACTGCTTTGGCTACTTTATCAACTGCAACTTGTTGGCCAATTACTTTCTGGCTTAAGTTGCCCGCTAAGTTTTTCATTTTAGATTGTTCGTCTGCCTGGATTTTGCGAACTGGGATTCCGGTTTTCTCTTCAATGATTAATTGAATATCTTCGACTGTTACTTCTGCCTTTGGTGCTTCTTTTGTTTCTGCTAATTTTTTCTCTAGTTTGATTTCTTGATGTCTTAAGTTAGCTGCACGTTCATAGTCTTCTTTTTCAGCTGCTTCCATTTTTTCTTGGCCGATTTCGTCAAGACGTTTCTGCAATGCTTCGTGATCTGACTCACTTACATCAAGGTTGAGACGTGCACCTGCTTCATCAATTAAATCAATAGCTTTATCTGGTAAGAAGCGGTCTTGGATATAACGTTTAGACAACGTAACGGCAGCATGTAATACTTCATCAGAATAACTTACTTGATGATATTTTTCATAGCGTTCTTTCAAGCCTTGCAAAATTTGCTCTGCTTCATCTAATGATGGCTCTTTTACCATAATAGGCTGGAAACGACGCTCTAATGCTGCATCTTTTTCAATTTGACGGTACTCTTTTAATGTCGTTGCACCGATTAATTGTAATTCGCCTCGTGCCAATGCTGGTTTTAAGATGTTTCCGGCATCCATTTGAGAACCTTCTGTCGTTCCAGCACCTACAAGCAAGTGAATTTCATCAACAAAAAGAATGACGTTTTGACGTTCTTGAAGTTCGGATACTAATTGTTTCATACGCTCTTCGAATTGGCCACGAATTCCGGTATTCGCGACTAATGACGCCACATCCAGAATATAAATTTCTTTGTCCAATAGTTTTGTTGGCACGTTTCCTTCTGTTACTTTTAGGGCTAATCCTTCTGCGATTGCCGTTTTACCAACACCAGGTTCCCCGATTAAGACCGGGTTGTTTTTGTTACGACGGTTTAACGTTTCAATCACACGTTTAACTTCTTGGTCACGTCCAATGACTGGGTCAATTAGTCCTGCTCTTGCTGCATCTGTCAGGTTTTTACCTAATTGATCTAAAAGACCATTACCTTTTCTGCCTTGTCTTGTATGTGTTTTGGCTTGTGCTTGGTTGGAGCCATTTGCTCCTCCGGCAAAGAAGTTTTCAAAGTCTTGTCCCCCAAACATACCAGATGGATTTTTCATTTGATTTTTTATATCTTGAAAGCATGATTCACAAACATGTAAAGATTCGGTTTGATCATTAAATCGAAGGTTTACATTTATCGTTGCTTGATGAATACCACATTGTTGGCATTTCATTTGTTATTCCTCCTTCAATTTTTTATTAAGGTCAATTTTGACTTTGACTATATTTGACCTTTACTTGTCTATTATTATAATCTGACCTTTTTTGACTTTCAAGATCTTTGCTCAAAAAAATTGTTAACAAATAAAAAAACAACCCACAAAAGTAGATTGTACGCTTCTTCTATATTTTTTTATATCACAGTACCGAAAGGAATAAACACAAGCAATATGGCTAAGAGTATCGACCATAAAATTTCTTTTATCACAGAGATCCTCCTAGTGAGCTTTTCGTTCATCATATCATACTACGAGACAACTGCTTATACTTTGCAAGAAATCATTACAAAGAATTTACATTCACAACATTCTTTTGCCATCAGATGATTTATGCTACACTAGAATTAATCCGTAATAAAAAGGAGTTGTTTCATTGATGACAACCATCGAGCTAATGCATAATAAAAAGACAATGCGTTTTGATGTAGTACAATTGACCATATATAAACAAGCAAAAATTGTAGAAGCTACCGGTCAAAAAAATCAATCTTATTATTTATTTTTTTACAAAGACCGCTATATTAACGCAAAAAAAACGACTTCTATACGATTGCAATCCTTTCTAAAAAATGCTCTCCAACACGGCCATACATTTTCTGCTGATCATCCATTAACTAAAGCACTGCTTAATGAAGACCATGCATATCGCCTTACTTCCAATAATCAAATGGTACAAAAACTAACTAACAAATATAACGAAATAGAAATGCTCTATGTACTGGCGATGTTCGATAACTATGTCAATGAAAAGAAGATCCAGGCCCTTTGCAAGAAGACATTTTACAACTACCGAAGAAACGGTCAGCTAAAGAAAGCATTCCGAATTCTTGTCAACTATGGGCAAGTACGTCCACACGACACGTTTGCCAAAGATATGCTACATCATTTTGACTTCCAAAAATATAAAGACCAATACCAAAACATTGATCAACTTTCAATCGAATGGTCAGACCCTCTCTATTTAGAATCTGTTTATTTCGAGCAAAATTTCCCTAACACTGTCATAAATTCTATGATCCAACAATATCATATAGATAATCGAAAATTTGATCAACTTTGCCTCCTATACACGAATTGTTCATCCTTAAAGGCTATAGAAAAAATCGATGAGTTAGCCCAAGAACAGCTTGCTAAACAAGAGCAAATTAGCTTATGGGAACAACTATTAGTTGAATATCCTGAACCAAAAGAAATCATTGAAAAGCTCGTAAAGCTGGATGGTTATCAAGCCATATTACGGTACTATGTTCACCATGACGAAGCAATTGAAGATCGAAAACTGTTCGAGAAGGCACTTGACGCTGTTTCTACCGAGCAATTAGCAAAGGATTATCAGCCCTTATTAGAAACTTTACTGACCTTATACAAAGAGGATACTGCACAGCTGGAAAGAGTTCTCCATTTAACGATCAAAAAGTTATTGCAGCATCTCCCTTTAAACGAAATCATCACATCACTACAAGATACAGAGCTACCAATCATACAGAAGTTAAGGAAAATGGAAAAATTAACAGATAATCCAGACCAGCAATTTGCCTTAGGTGAAATCTACTTTGATCTCGAACAGTATGACCAAGCAATTGCTTGTTTTGAATGGGAAATGGAATTAGCGCCCAAAGATCCTGCTCCGATTCAATACCTTTACAAAAGCTATTTAGCAAAGGGAGATAAGGAACAAGCAAACACATATAAACAATTAATGGTCAACATACCTTCTTAACCTTCTTCAATACTGCGCCATAACGTCATGGCCGCATAAGATCGGTAAGGTTTCCATGCTTGATTCCATTCGTCAAGTTTGGCTGCAGTTGGTTTAGTTTCCAGGCCAAAATGAAGTTTTAATGCGTTTTGAATGCCGATATCACTCGATGGAAAAAGGTCTTGTCTACCCAGTGAGAACATCAGCCAATTTTGGACGGTCCATGCGCCAATTCCGCGAATTTTAGTTAATTGTTGCATCACTTCTTGATCACTTTTGTCATAAAATGAAGTTAGATTGAGCTCTTTTGCAACAATTTTCTTCGCGGTATCAATAACATATTCTGCTTTTCGCCTACTAAATTGCATATCTTGCAGTTCCTGATAAGGAATGGTTGCTACCTTATCAGCTGTCGGATAAAACCAAACACCGTCAACTTGCTCGCCATAGGTTGTCACAAATCTTGCGGTTAACGTTTGGGCAAACGCCATATTTAGTTGCTGATGAATAATCGTTTTAACCAAATTACTAAACGGATCAAATTCTCGAATCAATGGTGTTGCTGGATAGGCTTCAAACAAGCCCGCTAAATCTGTTTCGGCGAAAAACTGCTGAATCACTCGCAAATCCTGATCCCAAGCAAATATATCAGCTATTTGGACAAGTAGCTCTTTCTTTCGTGCTTTGTCTTGTCCTTCTATTAAAAAACTGGGATTTGCTGTTGTACCAGTTGCTGTCACGGTTACGACATGTTTTTCCTGACCAATTCTTAATGGTACTAACACGGATCGCTTCTTGAAATCGACATAATTCAATTTATCCATTTCTAACCGAAATAGTAAATAATCGAAATCATAAGGCATTGCAAGTTCTATTTTATCTTGCCACACTAGCATAACTCCTTCCAATATTTCAGAGTTTTCACTCTATTATGGTACAATATAGAAAAATTCACAACAATAATAGGGTGATAACATGCAAAAACAATATTACGCCATCATCGACATAGGTTCTAACACAATGCGACTAGTAATCTATTTAAGAGAAAAAGGCGGCAGATTAAAAGAAGTAGAAAACGTCAAAGCAGTTGCCAGACTACGTACATTTTTAGAATCAGATAATACGTTGAATTCGGCTGGTATCCAACGATTAATTGCAACACTTCAGAGCTTTCAAGATGTATTAGCAACATATGAATTGCAGGAGGTCGTTTGTGTCGCGACTGCGACGATCAGACAGGCAGAGAATCAAGAGGAAATTTTGATCCAAGTAGAAAAACAAACAAGCCTGACAATCAGGATCTTATCAGAAGAAGAGGAAGCCTATTACGGCTATTTGGCAGTTGTCAATTCCACCTCTATCGAAACAGGCATCACCGTTGATATTGGTGGTGGCAGTACAGAGGTTACCTATTTTGAAAATCGAGAATTAATTGAGTCACATAGTTTTCCTTTCGGAGCTTTAACCTTAAAAGAATTCTTTGCTAAAGAAATCCCTACTAACCATGAATTGCAAGCATTGCGAAATTATTTAACAGAACAATTTGCCACATTACCTTGGTTACGTAATCGCGAGGTCCCGCTAATAGCGATCGGGGGAAGTGCCCGGAACCTAGTGCAAATTGATCAAAACTTGAAAGAATACCCGCTGGCTGGTCTCCATCAATATAAAATGTATGATACGGACATTATCCAGGTTAGTAACTATTTAACATCGCTTAAGCCGGATAAGTTACCAAAAGTTGAAGGATTATCAAAAGACCGGGCAGACATTATTATACCTGCTATTGAAGTGTTCCACAATTTATATAAAATGATTCAGGCAGACTGTTTTATTTTAAGTCGAAAAGGTCTTCGTGATGGTGTCTTCTATGAGCAACTATCAAAGGAGATGGGATCTATCCTTTTTCCTAATGTGTTAGAGGATAGTATTCAAGAGCTGATCAATGATTTTGACCTAGATCCAAAACAAATTTTGCATGTTCAATATCTTACACGTATCCTTTTTGATTATTTAAAAGATAATGGTCTTCTGCATTTAACGAATAAAGATTGGACATTATTAAAAAAAGCAAGTTATTTATGCCATCTCGGTGAATATATCGATGCCGAATCAAGCGCACAGCACACCTTTTACTTACTAGCTAATCGAACTATCGATGGGTTAATGCACAAGGACCGCCTACAACTGGCATTAATTGCTTCCTACAAAAACAAAACGGTATTTAAACAATTTATCAAACCTTATAAAAAATGGTTTCTAAAGGAAGAACGAAAAAAGCTGCGTCATTTAGGGGCACTATTAAAATTTAGTTATTGTTTAGATGCCACCAGGCGTCAGGTAGTTAAACAAATAACTTGTGACAACGATAATGATACCTTGACGATAACATTACATTGTGATGGTGATGCCAAGCCCGAAGAGTATCAATCTGAGAAACAAAAGAAACATGTCGAGAAGGCGATTAAAAAAGATGTTGAGTTGAAATTTGTATTGTAAAAGATGAATTTACAAAAAATTTACATTTCATTAACAAAATAATGGTTGTGAAACGTTATGATAATGGTAGAGATTGTCGAAAAAGGATGATGATTGATGTCAACTGTCAAACAAGAAAGGAATTTAGAACTACCAGCTTATTACAACAATCGTGAGTTAAGTTGGCTCTCCTTTAATAAACGAGTACTTGAAGAGGCCGATGATGAAACGAATCCTTTATTAGAGAGGTTACGTTTCCTTTCCATCTTTTCTTCTAATTTAGATGAATTTTTCATGGTACGAGTTGCAGGTTTAAAAGACCAAGTGAAAGCTGGGTTCAACCGGCCAGATAATAAATCTGGATTAACGCCGAAACAACAATTATCGAGAATTTCTAGCTTTAACCATGAACTTGTTGAACAACAATATGATTTATATAAAGAGCTATTACCACAGCTAAAGAAGGAACAGATTTACATTGTAGATATGGAGGACTTACCCCCCCAAGAAATCAATAAATTGGAGAATTACTTTGAAGAAGAAATATTCCCAGTACTAACTCCAATGGCGATTGATGCATATCGAGCTTTCCCGATGCTATTAAATAAATCAATAAATCTCGCCGTACAACTTGAAGATGTCTACGATTTGGAACATCAGCAAGTAAAAACAGCGATTGTACAAGTTCCCGCTTTACTAGATCGATTCATTGCAATTGGGGATAATCAACAGTATATATTGTTGGAAGATTTGATTCGTTATTTCATCCATAAATTTTTTACTGGTTACCATGTGCTGTCTACCACCACCTTTCGTATCACTCGAAATGCTGATATGACCATTCATGAAGAGGGTGCACGTGACCTTTTGAAAGAAATTGAGAAAGAGTTAAAGAAAAGAAAATGGGGAGCTGCTGTCCGCCTTGAGGTAGATGCACGCGAAAATAACCCCGATATGGTTGAATTTCTACTCCATGTGCTTGAAATTCATAAAAAAGATTTATACATTATCAATGGACCGCTCGATCTGACGTTTTTACAGGATTTCTATGGTCATGTAAAAAAAGAATACGAGCATTTAATATACGAAACATTAATCCCTCAACCTGCTCAGGATATTCATGAGGATGAAGATGTCCTTGAGGCAGTGAAAAAAAGGGATTTATTTTTACATCATCCATATGAATCGTTTGAACCAGTCGTAGACTTAATTCGTGATGCCACGGATGACCCAGAAGTATTAGCGATTAAGCAAACATTGTATCGTGTCAGTGGTGGTTCCCCGATCATAGCAGGATTAAAGCGAGCGGCAGAAAACGGTAAACAAGTTACCGTTCTAGTCGAATTAAAGGCACGATTTGATGAAGAGAATAATGTCCAGTGGGCAAAGGAATTAGAAAAAGCAGGCTGTCATGTTATTTATGGTATGATTTCATTAAAAACACACAGCAAAATCACACTTATTGTCCGTAAGACGGCACGAGGAATTGAACGCGTCGTTCATCTAGGAACAGGTAATTACAACGACCAAACAGCAAAGTTTTATACTGATATGTCCTATCTCACGACTAAACGGAAATTCGGTGTAGATGCGACTAATTTTTTCAATTATTTAAGTGGTTATACTGAAAAACCGACTTACCATCATCTATCGATGTCACCTTTTAATATCCGCAGCGACATCATGAATTACATTGACAAGGAAATTGAATTTCATAAACGTCATGGAAATGGTCGGATTATTGTGAAGATGAATTCATTAACGGATAAACCATTGATTCAAAAATTTTATCAAGCGTCTCAGGCTGGAATAAAAATCAATCTGATCATACGAGGAATTTGCTGTTTACGTCCGGGAATCTCTGGTGTCAGTGATAATATCGAGGTCCAAAGTGTTGTCGGCAGGTTTTTAGAACATAGTCGTATTTACTATTTCCATCATAATGGAGAAGAGAAAATCTTCTTATCTTCTGCTGATTTAATGACAAGGAACATGGTCAAGCGTGTAGAATTAATGTTCCCGATTTTTGAAGGGAGAATCAAATCAAGAATTCTTTCCATTCTTGACATTACACTTAAGGACACTGCCAAAACAAGAGTCCAGGCACAAGATGGCAGCTATTCACGTGTTAGATATCAAACAAGTGGTACTTTACTGGATAGCCAACTAATGTTATTCGATATGGCCTATAATGTATTAGAAGATGAGGAATAAACGAAACCCCGTTTGCATAAATCAAACGGGGTTTCGTTTTAATCGGGCACTTTTTGATTGTTATCGGGCACTTTTGAACGGTTATCGGGCACTTTTTCCTCTTTATCGGGCACTTTTAGTGAATCCGATTAGTTCCTCAGGAAGCATCTGTTTTAACATGAGATCGTCTAAGCTTTTGAATTGATAGCCTTGTTCACTTAAATCTTCAATCAAATGTTCCAATGCATCAGCATTATCCTTTGAAACAGTATGCATTAAGATGATTGCACCAGGGTGAATCTGATTCATCACTTGTTCATAAGCATGTTTCCAGCCTTTTTCTGATCCTTTATTCCAATCTACAAATGCTAATGACCAAAAAATATGGGTATATCCTAGTTCATTTGCCCAGCTAAGAGAATCTTCATTAAAAGTCCCACTAGGAGGGCGGATATATTGAACTACTGCTGAATCATCTAATTTCTTAATTTTATTTGTTAAGTCGGTGACATCTTTCGCAAACCTTTCTTTTGATATCTCGGTAAAATCGAGATGACCGTCAGAGTGATTTCCAACGATATGACCATCCGCCAACATACGGCGAACTAATTCCGGTTGATCATTGACATAATGACCAGTTAAGAAAAAGGTTGCTGGTACTTCTTTTTCTTTCAATACATCTAAAATTTGCTCGGTGAAACCAGCTTCATAACCATTATCAAATGTTAAATAAACATGTTTGTCACCAGATGGATCCATGTAATAGCTTTGATGCTTTTCTAATATTTGCTTGTACAACCCTACGTCCGGTGGTTGTTGATTCGTACCTTTTTTATATCCCCAACCATAGCTGACTGCTCCAGCCTCCATAGGGATAACCAGCAAGAATAACATCACCATTACAACTATTTTCTTCATATGATCACCTTTTTTATTTTTAGTTTAAGTAAAAATGGTGGTCATATCCTATGATTTTATAAAATAATGCTGGCAATCCATCCAAATAAAAACAATGGAATATTAAAGTGTAAAAAGGTTGGTACACATGTATCCCAGATGTGGTGGTGTTTCCCATCAGCACTCAATCCGGATGTCGGACCTAATGTACTATCACTGGCAGGGCTACCAGCATCCCCTAGTGCACCGGCAGTACCAATCAATACGGCTATAGCCATTGGCGAGAATCCTGCTGCCATACAAATCGGAACATAGAGTGCTGCGATAATCGGTATCGTACCAAAGGAAGAACCTATTCCTAATGTAATGACTAATCCAACTAACAATAAAATAAAGGCGATAATGGCTTGATTACTGGCTAACATATCAGAGGAAGATGTTACCAACGCGTCAACTGCACCAGTATTTTTGAGAGTCTCTCCAAATCCTGCTGAAACAAGCATAACAAACGCAATAGTCCCCATCATACTGACTCCTTGCTGTACAAATGTATCACCCTCACGTAATGGTACAGCAAATAGTAACACCATTACAATAATACCTGTCAATGCGCCAATCACAAGGCTTTCGGTGATAATTTGTGCAATTAATGCCGCAAATATCGCAACTAGTGTTAAAGCGTGTTTATAATTAAATGTTACTTTTTCTTGAATATCACTTGTTACACTTTCAAATGCTAACCATTTCTTTGGTTCGCGAGGCTTGCGATAGGTAATAAAGACAGCGATCAATAAACCAATAGCCATACCAATACCAGGTAATAACATAGATAGGGCACTTTCCTTAATCGTAATATCTACACCATTACTGCTCATTCCTTTTTGTAGAGTTTGATGGAAAACAAGCCCAAAACCTACCGGAATCATAAGGTAAGGTGCTTTAAGACCGAATGTTAAAGCAGTTGCCACTGCACGTCTGTCCAATTTCATTTGATCAAACAATTTCAATAAAGGTGGTATTAAAATCGGAATAAATGCGATATGTACCGGTACAATATTTTGAGAAAATGATGCAATTCCTGCGAGAACTAACACAAGCATGGTTTTCTTACCTGTAAGTACTTTAATTAACGATTGTACTAATATGGAAGTTATCCCGGTATAACTGATCATAGTCGCGAATACACCTAGCAAAATATAACTTAATGCCGTTTCCGCCTGTTCACCCATACCTTTGATTAACATGTCAACCGTATCCTGAATATTCATACCTGCCATCAGCCCAGCTACTATCGCAGCAATAATAATCGCAAAAATAACATGAACTCTTAACAAACTTAGGGCAAGCATGACAATAACTGAAACGACAACTATCCATTCCATACTGTTCCCCTCTCCCTCTTTTCTTTAACCAAGATCTTTTTCTATTTTCTCGATCATCTGAATGAGCTGATCAACATCTTCAATTGACGTCTGTTCCGGATCCAAATGATCTAAACGTTCCATAAACTGCTCGAGCTGCATGCGAAGCTCTTTTATTTTCTCTCCGTTGCTCACAACAACACCCCTTTCCAACTTCCCCTACTCATCCTAATTGAAAAAAACAAACATGTCTAGCACTTTCCTAATAAGAAAAGCGTAGGGCGCTCGGAGCTAGACAAACACCCGAATTTTATACTTCCTCTCCCTAAGTAGTCTAAATCCTAAGTAGTACACATAAGGTACTATCTGTTAGTCCGAGCAATCATTCTGAAAGTTTGTGACTGCTAGGAGAAGCTCCAGATAAATGTTTCGCTTTCCACTGGCATGGCTTCAGCTAATGCTATTCCAGTAGGAGTCTCCACATTTTTCCTCCGATTTAGATTTGTTCTACAGCGCTTTTTACAGTTAGCATGATGTTTTTTTGTCTTATTTAACAATGCAATAATGATTGATATAAATAAAAAGCCCGCATGTTACTTGATACTGAAGTTATAGAGTGAATATCTAACGGAGGCCGCCCACTTCAACTCCTGTGGGACCGTTTTCCCTGAAGATCCACTTTTTCGAGCGGTTTTTGCTCGAAAAAGTTAGCTGAAGGGAAAACCCCACGGAAAGGGAAGTGGGCAGCCGGAGTGGTGGTATTTACTAAATCAGCATTTCAAAATTACCACATCAAAGTTAGTGCACATTTTACGATAATGGCTAGGGATATATATTTTTTACTTTATTACAAATAGAAATGCATGCATCCCTCTTTTTATTATGAGAAATGCATGCATCATACGTTATTTCGTCTCAAATGTAAAAGTGAGATGATTTGCAATCGGAATATACGCCCCTATTTCCTGTTTAGTAACATTTTTAATGACGAGATTCTTTTTTGAGCCTTTTAATTCTAGGTATACTTCACCGAGTATGACTTTTCCTTCATCTTTTACCACCGGCATGTTGGCTTTTAAAATCCCGATTTTTGAAGTTGGAACAGTATATGTCTTACTAAGCTTTGTTTCTTTTCCAACCACCGCATGAAAGGTTAGAGGAAGGTCATGTTGATCTCTTGCTTTTTGTAAAATCATTTGTTTAATCTGATCAGTTTGGTCCACTTTTGCTGTCAGTGCACCTTCCACGTGTTTTTCCTCTATTTGATAATAAAAAATCTCCTCATTCTTCTCACCATTGACATTATTTACTTCATTCGTATTAACCGTTTGAAAGTCCCAATTGATCTCAGAGGATTCTGACTGATACGATAAGGGCCAATGTCCGAGATATACATTGGCACGATAGCCAAAAGCAATTGGTGACGGGTTAATGGTCGATTCATTCAACGATTTGATTAACAGTGGATTATCTACCTCCACATTTACATCCTCTAAGAGTTCCTTTACTAATTTACTCGGTTCAATCGACGTATCTTCTTCCGACATTTGTTTATAGGTGTTTTCATTTTCGATTGATTTGAGATCTTCTTGCTTGTCCTCTTTGGACTCTGCAATTAGCGGGATAGTTAGCATCATTAAACATAAAATGACAGAAAGACCGAGTTTCTCCATTATTTGTTTTCGCTCCTTTTTTCCTTAGTGTTACAAAAGAAACGAAAACTATGCGTACTAATTACTTAAATTCACGATTTCAAGAGTTTCTGTAATTTTCACACTATCTTCAATCGTTCGAATCATCGAACAATTCTTTCGTGCAATTTCTAAACTTTTTTCGATTTGATCTTTTTTCAGACCCACACCTTTTACAACAAACCGAAGATGAATTGATGTAATCTTGTTTGCTTCATCTGGTGATCTTTCGGTCTCTGCTGATATCTTTAAATCATCAATCGTAATTCTTTTTTTATCCAGTACTTTGCGAAATACCGAAGCACTGCACCCTGCAATAGAAGCGACCATTAATTGGAATGGGCGGTAGCCCAATTCTTCATTTCCTGATATGTCTAATTCTCCGAATGGTAAAATGGTCCGAACGCCACCTTCTGATAAATTAAAGTCCATCTCAATTCCTCCTTTAGTGTAGTATTCATTTTTTGTAATCTTTAAATACCATAAACTTGATCATGAAAAAACTTGCGAAAGAGGATAACCCCATAGCTAAGGCTTTGGAAAGATTATATCGCCACCAATTTGGTATTTCTAGTATAGCAAATAAGGAATTAGCCCCCAAGAAAACGAGGTTACTAATTCCTAAACTAATCAAAGCTTGGACAAAAAAAGCAATACGTTGATAAGAACTACCTTTAGAAGTGCGATTAAAGGTAATGGAAGCATTCCAGATGTAACTATTTAAAATTGCCAGGCAATAGGAGATACTATTGTATAAAAGAAGCATAGCAGACTTTTCAGTATGGAATAGCAATAACAGTAAGTTAAGCACACCAATATCAATCAGTGCGTTACTGACGCCAATAATACTAAATTGAAAAAATTGAAAGTGACCACTTTTTCGTTTCATGAACATTCCTTCTTATCGAAGTCTATATGGTGTGAATCAATCACTTGCTGATAAAAAGCTAACGCTTGTTTGGACTGATCATCCCATCCCATTTCATGAATGTCCTGCCAAGCTTTTTCCGCAAGTTTATTACGCAATGCTTCATCTTCTAATCGTAATACAGTGTCTTTAAAGCCTTCTAGTCGTTCAGAGTTATATAATAAGCCGTGTTTTTCATGTTCGATTTGTTCACGTGTTGGTCCGCTGTCAGCCGCAACAATTGGTAAACCTGATGCCATTGCTTCCATTAGTACTAAACCTAATGTTTCGGTTGTAGAGGGAAATACAAACACATCACTAGAAGCATAGGCTTGCGCCAACTCTTCCCCATGCATAAATCCGGTAAATACCGTATTTGTCCCTTGAAAATGTTGTTCCAATTCTGCTCGGTGAGGTCCATCACCTACAATCGCTAATACGAATTGGTCGGATTGTTCTAAAACTGTTCGGATCTTTTCTATTTCTTTTTCTGGCGCAAGTCTGCCAACATATAATAATAGCTTTTTATCATCGATTCCATTTGTTAATCGAGTTCGCATATCTGAGTCCGACTTATCTGGATGAAAAAGGTTCGTATCTACACCTCGTTTCCATACATGTACATTATGGAACTGCTGTTGGTCTAATTCTTGTTTTACGACATTTGATGTACAGAGGTTAATCGAAGCCTTATTATGTAATTTGCGAAAATACCACCAGAGAATCCCTTTAAATATCGATAAATGATAATACTCAGCATACTTGGGGACCTGTGTGTGATATGACGCTATTAACGGATAGCCAAGTTTTTTGGCAAAGTGAACACCTGTGGCGCCAAGTAGCGCCGGATTGACTACGTGAACAACATCTGGATCACATTGCATGATTAGCTTTTTCACGCGTTGGCTAGGTAAGGCAAAAGCTTTCGAGCGATAAAACGGCAATTTACGAGCTGTTAACCCGATTACTTTTGCCCCTTCGAATTCATTTAAACCTAAATCCGGCGCAATTACTGTCACCTGATGTCCGTTTTTTAAGAAATAGCGAATACTGTTTGTTAACCTTGTTACCACACCATCTGTAGAGGGTAGAAATGTTTCCGTGATGATGAGTATGTGCATTGCTAGATCACCCTTATTCTTCTAGTTCAATTATTTCCATTTCACTTGTGGTAAGATATTATTTTCTATAACTCGATCTTTATATGTTATTACCGTTCGTAGAATTTCTCTTATTACATTTTCGTCAAGAAGATAAGGTTCTAATCCAAGATCTTTTAATTTTGTATTAGCTGCTTCAAAAAAATGTTCTTCTAACTCAACACGTGGGTTTTCTAAATGTGCTATGTTTGTATCAAAACCTTCTTCTTGAGCAACTTTTTGTACTTTTTCTGCTAGATCTCCTACCGAGAACTGTTCAGTAAATTGATTGAATACACGGAATTCACCATGGTCTGCCGGATTTTCCGCTGCTATCTCAATACAGCGAACGGTATCCTTAATGTTTAGAAATCCTCTCGTTTGCCCGCCTTTTCCATACACTGTTAAATCTTGTCCAACAGTTGCCTGAATAATGAAGCGATTTAAAGCAGTACCGAATACACCGTCATAATCTAAACGGTTAGTAAGAACTGGATCTAATTTCGTTTCGTCCGTTTCTAACCCGTACACAATACCTTGATTCAAATCAGTTGCTCGAATACCCCAGATTTTACAAGCAAACATAACATTATGACTATCATGAACTTTAGATAAATGATAGAAAGAACCTGGCTGTTTCGGAAATGGTAGGGTATCCTTTCTACCTTTATGTTCTATTTCAAGGTAACCTTCCTCAATTGGAATATTTGGTGTTCCATATTCCCCTAGTGTACCTAATTTGATTAAATGACAATCCGGGACGATTTCTTTTATACCAAACAGTACATTTAATGTCCCCGTCACATTATTTTCCTGCGTGTAGACCGCATGTTCCCTGTCAATCATCGAATAGGGAGCAGAGCGTTGTTCAGCAAAATGAACAAATGCATCTGGTAGTTCTTGTTTTAACACTTCTTTTAAAAAGTCGTAATGTGTTAAATCACCTTCATATAAATTAATTTGTTTACCAGTTAATTCTTTCCACTTTGCTACTCGCTCTTCTAATGAAGCAATAGGTGTTAATGAATTAGAGTGCAGCTCATTGTCGATTTTTCTTCTTACATAGTTATCAATAATAGAAACTTCATGTCCTTGTTTGGATAAATAGAGAGCAGTTGGCCATCCACAGAAGCCATCTCCTCCTGCCACAATAATCTTCATTCTTCTCCCACCTTCTCTTCTATAACATTTAAAATAAAAATCCTATAATATTCATATTAACATTGTCTTTAAATAATGTTGAAGGTTATTCAGAATTTTTACATGATTTTTACTATTTTTACGTTATAAGAAGATAACTTAGCATCTCTTTCATTTCTAGCTAAAGTCAGTCCTCGTAGGCGTGGCTCTCGAAGACATATATTGCATTGTTCAATTACCGAAGTGTTCACTGAATATATATTTCATGGTCAATTCTAAGAAAAGCGCAGAGCGCCCGCTTAGAAACGTAGCGACTGGAACGAATTAACTGAGATAAAGGAAGCACGGTGAGTTTACGAACCGATGATGACTTATCGTAGGGCAATTCGTGAAGTCGCCTAGTTTCTGGGCGCTCGGAGCTAGACATCTGCGCAAAATTTATACTTTCTTAATCTTACAAGAAAAACTGGGAAAGCCCAAAGTAGTTATTTTGACATGAATAATAAACGTAACAACCGCTGCGGTTTGCTCACTTCGCTATCCGTAGAGCGTGTCTTCAGCTAACTTTGGTAAAGAAGATCACGCTGATCCCACAGGAGTCACAGTGGACGCCTACGCTGAATAACGTTCTACATTGTTTTAACGTACGACATTACGTCTTTTATTTCACAGTGTATAAAACCTAAAAAAGTTAGCTGTCACATACGTTGTAGAGCTGCTTTATAGCGGAGGCCGCCCGCTTCAACTCCTGTGGGAACTGTTTTACCTGAAGATCCACTTTTTCAAGCGGTTTTTGCTTGGAAAAGTTAGCTGAAGGTATAACCCCACGGAAAGGGAAGCGGGCAGCCGGAGCGGTTGCCTTGCACAAGCTAGCTTTCAAAATGGCAACTCCATATGTATAGCTATTCTTGCTTCTTAAAATATACGTGATGAATCACCTTTTCCTATCATACTTGCTTATAAAAGTTGTGATACCAATGTTTATATACTTTCTTACCTTTCCAGAAAAAATCCGTAGAGAATTAGTTTCTCTACGGATTTGACTTCATAAATTTGCTGAATTTGTTTTCTAACCGTTCTTGAAAAACCGATATTAGGATACAAACCGGCCAATAAATAAGTGCGACTAACACATACATGGTCAATGAATCGAAGGTGCGACCACCGGCAATTTGCGCCTTTTGGAAAAGCTCTGGCACGGTGATGACTGCCGCTAAAGATGTTGCCTTAACTAAATCTAAAAAGACATTTGTCAATGGTGGTAACGCAATTCTTGTACTTTGAGGCAAGATAATTTTCATTAGTGATTGCCAATAGCCAAAACCTAACGCCTTAGCAGATTCCCATTGGCCTTTGGGCACACTATTAATAGATGACCGAATAACTTCTGCAATGTAGGCGGCACTGTTCAAACCAAAACCTAAAATTGCGGCCATGATTGCTGGCATTTTGATGTCTATCATTGGTAAGCCATAATATAAAATAAATAAAAAAACTAAAATTGGTGTCCCGCGCATGAACGATATATACACTCTGGCAGGATAACGTAAAAGTACCAAATCTGAGCTTCGTCCCAAAGATATAAATAATCCTAACACGAGCCCTAATCCCATACTTGCAAACGATACAACCAATGTCATCGGTAAGCCACTTAAAATCAGTGGTAAATTCTCTATCGCTAATTTCACATCAAAAAAATCACCCATGATATCACACCTTATAGGTCAAGACCTTCTATTTCTTCAATCTCGCCCTCTGGTTTTTGTGAAGCATCTTCTTGATAAAACTCTATCGCTAATTCAGTTAAAGTTCCGTCTTCTCTCATTTCTGCTAATGTTTCATTAATTTTTTGCTGTAATGTTTCTGCGTCTAAATCCATCACTACAGCTTGTTCTGTTGGGTGGAACTTTAAATTCGGATGCAGATGAATATCAAATTCAGGAAAGCCTCCTACACCAAATTTAGATAAATAATAATCATTGACAATTACGTCAGTTTGTCCATTATTCACATCTCGTAAATAGGCTTCATTTGGTGCATTTCCATAAGTAACCACTTCTGCACCAAAATGTTCAGCGATCTGACTGTAAATCGTTGTCGCTCCACCACCAGCACGTTTACCTTCTAAGTCTTCCAAGCTTTCTATTCCTGAATTATCTTCTTCTCGTACTACCATAGTCGAATAAGAATATTTATATGGTTCTGAAAAAGTAAACTGTTTTTTTCGATTATCTGTTGCTTCAATATCATTAACAGCTACATCAATTCTACCACTTTCCACCGCTGGTAACATACTGTCAATTCCCATTATTTCAAAACTAACCTCTAAGTCGAGACGCTCTGCTATTTCTCTCATAACCTCGACATCATAACCTGTTAAGTTATCATTTTCGTCATATGTAGAAGCACCAATTAAAGTACCTGATGTGCCTGCTACAATCTCACCTTTCTCCTGAATCTCATCCCATTTTTCTGACTTGAGTTCTTCTGTAGCGTTCGTGTCATCTGAAGCTGTCTGATTCTCGTCACCTTCCCCACACGCTACAAACAAACTAATAAAAGTGAGTAAACTGAATAACAGCAATAAATTCCTCATCTTAAAACGCAACCCCTTTGTTTTTTTGTTATATTATTTTTCTCTATTAAAAGATAACAGTTTATTTTTATTATTTCAATGTTTTTACTATCTGTTTCATATATTTTTATATTACTGTTATATTCCATTTTTTTCTTGAACAATATTCTAAAAAAACAAATAGGACTGTCACACTGTCAGTTCACGATTCAACAATTGGAATCAATAAACGAACTCGTGTGAAACAGTCCCATTTTTCAACAATGGATATTTAATTTTGATTTATCTGTTCCTTTCCCTCTTTTCAATTTGGGCGTTGATTTCGCCTCCAACGATGATAATCATTCCTGAGAGGTAGAACCAGATCATCAGAATAATAACTCCCCCAAGGCTACCATATGTAGCTGAATAGTTGCCCATCGATGTTACGTAGTAAGAAAATGCGAGTGATGTCAGTTGCCAACAAATAGTAGCAAATATGGCTCCGATGCAGACATGTTTAAAATAGACACGCTTACTAGGCGCCATTCGGTATAACATCGTTAAAACTATAAAGAAGATAATCGAGGAAATGACCCATCTTAAGGTATTCCACATATCCAGGAAACCTTGTGATAATCCGAAAAATGAAAAGAGATACACTCCGATCATTTTTCCGAAAATCGGTAATAAAAAGGCGACAACTATGACAAGTAACATCGCGATTGTTAAGATAATCGATATCCCTCTCATTACTATAAAAGAACGTTCTTCCTCAATATTATAAGCCTTGTTAAACGAGCGCACTAATGCGTTAATCCCATTCGAAGCAGACCAAAGAGTACCAATTATCCCAATTGATAATAAGCCACCATTACGGTTGTTCATGATTTGTCCGAGATTATCATTTAACATGGTTACAATTTCCTCTGGTGCATACGTGGCAACAAAATTCATGACATTAATTTCATCAAATGGTAAGTAACCAACTAATGTTATGAGGAAAATCATAAAAGGAAATAACGATAGCAGAAAAAAATAAGACAATTGCGCCGCTAAGCCCGGTACATCGTCTCTCGTTATTCGCTCTATCAATTGCTTGATAAAACGAACTAAACGATTATTTACAAATGGATTCTTAACCATTGTCATCTCGTTTGTCTATTTTTTCTGTCAGTTCTTGTAATTGATGGAGCATATTTAATGCAGAGGTTAGTCCTGTAGCAAGCTGTTCGGACCATCTGGCATAATTTGAGTTTAATTGATGGATGGCATCTGCTGGATTTTTAGCATAATAGCTTGTCTTGTTGCCACAAACCTGTAGCTTCCTTGTCACATATGATCGTGTTTCGCGATCACTTAATGTAATAAGTCCTCCAACAATTGCTCCTGCAAGTATACCTTTAAGTAACCTTTCTTTTCCCATGACCTCTCAACCCTTCTGATCTTAGTTTTTCATCGCTCACTACTATGGATGCCTCACTTGATGTCTAAATTATGTTTATTGGAAATGCAGGTAAATAATTGCTCACAGCCTTCTTTCACTAACTCATACGTGTAATCAAAGTTCTTTGTAAAATATGGATCAGGTACATTTTGTTCTTTGGGCTGATCCACAAAGTCCATCAATTTTTTCACAGTCACACCAGATGCTTGATACGAAAATTGTGATAAATCATCCATGTTTTGCTGATCCATTGCAATGACATAATCAAAGTCTTCTATATCATTTGCTTGAATTTGTCTCGCTTTTTGTCCATGATACGAAATATTTAATTCATCTAGTTTTGCTCTTGTTCCTTGATGTGGAGGATTACCTATATGCCAATCACCTAACCCTGCTGAATCAATTACAAACTGGTCCTCTACTCCCTTTTCCTTGACAATATGACGAAATACCGCTTCGGCCATTGGAGATCTGCAAATATTTCCTAAACAAATAAACAATACTTTAATCATATAATACCACCTCAACTATATCTTAATCCTGTTTTCTTCAAGAAGTCCTATGAAAATGCTAATAATTTCTCTTCAATCAAATCCGCCTCAAGCGGCTTACTATAAAAATACCCTTGATAATAATCACATTTCTGATTTCTAATAAATGAAAGGATTTGTTCGCCTTCCACACCTTCTGCTACTACCTTCAAACCAAACGTATGCCCTAATTGAATCATTGCTTTTATAATTTCCGCACTTCCGGATTCTTCAAACAATTCCTTAATAAAAGATTGATCTATTTTCAAATAATTAATCGGAAACTTTTGCAAATATCCCATCGAAGAGTACCCTGTCCCGAAGTCATCGATCGATAAGGAGACACCCATAGAACGTAGCTCATTCATCATTTCGATACATTCTTCGGTATTTTGCATCACACTGTTTTCCGTAATCTCTATTTCTAAATAATTTGGATCCATGCCGGTTTCTTTTATAACTTGTTTGACTCGTGACAGAAAATCTGGGTTCTGTAATTCAACAGCAGAAATATTAACTGCAACCATTACTGGATTTGCCCCGCTCTCCTGCCATCTTACAAATTGCTTACACGCTTCACGTAACACCCATTCCCCAATTTGATCGATCATCCCAATTTCTTCAGCAATTGGGATAAAAAGAGATGGCGGTATTTTGCCTTTCTTCCCATGTTCCCAGCGAATCAATGCTTCTACTCCAACAATCTCATTAGTATGTACATCCACTTTAGGCTGATAGGATAGAGTAAATTCGTTAAATTTGAATGCTTTACGAATATCTGATTCTAATAATATCAGTTCATTATATTGTTTACTCATTTCATCCGTATATTCACTAATACGATTGCCACCTTGGACTTTACCATAATGAACAGCTACACTTGCTCGATTGATATAGTCCTCTGTTTTGCAAGCTTTTTCGTTCATACAACATATCCCAATCGTCGCTGTCATATAAAAATCATGCTTAGAGATAATAATTGGTTGTCTGACCACCTGTAAAATCTGTTCTGCAAATGCTTTTACATCCGCTACTTCTTGGTCAATAACGATAACAAACTCATCTCCACCCAAGCGATAGACTGAACAGGTTTCCCGGATAGCTTCCTTCAAACGGTCTGCTATTAATGTGATTACCTGATCACCAGCAAATTGTCCTAACGTATCATTCACATTCTTTAACCGATCCAAATCACAAATCATGATTGCTTTCGGTTTTTCATGTTGATTATTATGTATCATTCTATCTAAATCATCAAGTAACTTTTGTCGATTAGGAAGCTTGGTAAGGATGTCGTGGGTTGCCATAAATTCTAGCTGTTGTTCAGATTTTTCAAATGACGTAATGTCAATAGTAGTCCCTACTACCTCTATCACTTCGCCATCTTTTATAACTGGGGATAACATGGTGTATAAATAATGATTATGAAAATGGTGTCTATACGTGATTTCTTTACCTGTAAATGCCTGGGTAAGCTTACTATTCTGTAACGATAAAAATTCCGGGTTGAATTCCTGATCAGCAGATGGAATTATATCAGGCAATTCCAATTGTTCTTTCAACTTTCCCGATAGAAATGAACAATAGAATTGCCCTTTCCGCCTCCTAATTACGAACATGAGATTCATGTTATGATGTAATATTCTTAATAAATCGTTAGTACTTGAATATAGATTGTTTTCGCGTGGCATAATAGTCACCTTTATTTTTTATTTTCTTCTAGTATACGTGAAAAAGTTACATGAAAAAAGTACTAGATCCTAACTTTTCTACATTTTTCCTTAAAATAACCGATTAATTTTACTGCTATATCTTTTGTATGCGGAAGATTGTTTCATATTTCTTTTGTCTAGGAGCATTTGAAATTGTAATTCTTTTTCAGATATTCGTTTCTCGAGACTTTGTTTGTCCTGATCGTCTGTACAATATTTCAGCAAATCTCGTAATGACGCTAACTCTTTGTTTATTTGTACTTCTTCAGGCAAATATCCGCTATTCTTCATGATACGATAACTCATTCGTAGTTCTGCTGGGACATGCTCTAGCGGGTCTTTCTTTAGTGGTTTACCCTTTCCTTCTATCTGATCAAACTCACCATCTTTCATTGCTTGTTTAATTCGTTCTTCTGCAAGTTGTGAAAATACGTCCATCTTGTATCATCCTAACTTTTCGATTCGTTTCGTTAAACTTCTTTTGACATTGGCTGCTAAAGCATCTAATTGAAGGTACCGTTCCATTCTTTCTTTGTTTTTTCGGTCATGAAATAAACAATCAAATACGTCCACTGGTGTTACCTTTTGTGGATCTTCTTTCACTTTGATTAATCTGTCGGTAGGCTTTACTACCCCTTCTTTGAGCACACGGAAGTAATAACCACTATAACCTGTTTTCGTTACGACAGCTGGCATATCTGGAATACCGTGGACTTTGGCTATTTTATAGCACGGCTGTCTTGGCTGTGAAACTTGAATTTCTGCTTCCCCAAGCTGAAAAATGTCTCCAATATATAAATCCTGCTCTGTTAAACCATCGATTGTTATATTCTCACCAAAGGCCGGATATGAAAAACTTCGCTGATACTTTTCCTCCCAATACTGATAATGACTGCTCGGATACATTAATAACGCTTTTTCTTCTCCACCATGGTTTTTAAGGTCCGCTTGTCCATCATCCTCAAACCCTGTGATCGTTAAATAGTTGGGGTGATGTGTAGGTGTTTTTTTAAAGCCTGTTTTAATCTCCTGTCCGTCCAAATGGTGGACTGTAGGTTTTCCTACATTTAAGGATGCAATTACATATGACACGTCCAAAACTCCTTTTTCAACATACTTATTATCATTATACTAAAAATTTCTAGAAAGAATTAATAATAAACTCTTTTCAATGAATGTTACAGATGATAAAATGGCACCTGCAATATTAATGGTAAGGGGTGTTGAGCGATGCATGTAGGAAGCAAAGGCTGGTACGTTGAAAAATTGAAGGAAAAAGGTGTGCGCTATATTGAAGGTAGAAAAATTGAAAAATATAAAGCACATATCCTTGCTAATTTATTAGATGAAAAAGAAAATAATTAATATATTAACAGGTCGAGTGATCGACCTGTTTTTTGTTTGTTGCCCACAAAGACGATGAGTCTTACAAAAGTGAACGCGGACATTCGTTCCGTTATTTGTGATAAAAGTGCTCTTTTTAAGGCTCATCCGACATCCATTCCGCTATTCATACTAATTCAAGCCAAAATGAGGACTCAATGTCCACTAGCATTGAAGATTGGGTGTTATTTCATTAAATAATGTACCAAGTGTCCGCCCAACAAACGTTAAAAAACAAGACAGCTTTTCTCTTGTAACAAAATTGTCAAAATCCTCCATGCCATCTACGGTCATAATTCCTTACAAAAAACAGAATAACTATAGAAAGAGATTATACTTAATTGGAGGTAACATCATGTTTTCAAATACAGAAATTGGAATAGATTTAGGAACAGCAAATATTCTTATATATACAAAAAATAAAGGCATCATCTTAAATGAACCATCCGTCGTTGCGGTCGACACCAGAACAAATCAAGTTGTAGCAGTCGGTAATGAAGCCAAAAATATGATCGGGAAAACACCGAGAAACATTGTCCCTATCCGTCCATTAAAAGACGGGGTCATCGCAGATTTTGATATGACGACGCAAATGCTTAAGGCTTTCTTGAAGAAAGTCAGTAAGAAGGCTGGTGTATCTACACGTAAACCGAGCGTTGTTGTGTGTACACCATCCGGAAGTACCGCTGTTGAACGAAGAGCAATTGATAATGCAGTCAAAAGCTTTGGTGCTAAAGAAGTACATCTTATTGAAGAACCGGTAGCAGCTGCAATTGGTGCTGATCTACCAGTAGCAGAGCCACAAGCTAGTATGATTGTTGATATTGGTGGTGGTACGAGTGAAGTAGGTATTATTTCATTTGGTGGTGTTGTTGCTAGTAGGTCTGTTCGTGTAGGTGGTGACCATATGGATGAAGAAATTATTCAATATACTAAGCGTCAACACAATGTTCTAATCGGGGAAAGTACGGCTGAAAAAGTAAAAATGGAAATCGGTTATGCACATAAAGACCATCCTGAAGAAGAAATGGATGTCAGAGGTCGGGATCTCGTAACAGGTTTACCAAAAGTGATTACGTTACGTTCCTCTGAAGTGCACGATGCGTTCAAAGAAGTATTAGAATCGATTTTACATGCAATTACGGAAACACTTGAAAGCTGTCCTCCGGAATTAAGTGGTGATATTGTTGACCAAGGTATTACGATTACTGGTGGTGGTGCATTATTAAAAGGTATGCAGCAATGGCTATCTAACGAAATCAATGATGTACCTGTACATCTTGCTGAAAATCCATTGGAATCTGTGGCAGTTGGTACAGGTCGTTCCTTACAAATGATTCAAAAATTGCAAAAAGCAGTTAAATAGTCTGGTATAATGAGGAAAAACGAAAGGAGTTTTTCCATGCAGACACCTTTTTCCTTACCAAAAGAGAAACGGGATGAAATGATTATTGCGATTCAGGATTATTTTGCCGCTGAACGACAGGAAGAATTGGGCAATTTAGAGGCCGAATTTATACTTGATTTTTTCATGGTAGAGTTGGCACCTTTCTTTTATAACCAAGGAGTAAAAGACGCACATCAGTTTTTAAGTGAGAAATTAGAAGATGTGTTTGAGATTGAGAAAGTCGAAAAGTAGTTAGCTTCTGTTCACGAGAATAATATCCCGTGAACAGACTTACTTTTCAATATCTACATAGAATGTTTCTGGCCCAGTTGGTCGATGGCTACCTCCCGGTGGTTCGACGCTTCCTTTCATAAAACGGAAATCAGACAAGTCTTCAACTCGATATAACACCCGGGCTGATCCATTTTCAACCATAATGAGATCACCATTTATGTTTCCATTCTTATCGATTATCCAAATCTGATAATCATTATTATAAATATTAGTTAACCCTTCCATCTCTAATAAAATTTCTTGTGTTTGTGGATTAATCCAGACCATTCCTTCCATATCATCAAAATCTTCATAAGGCTTAATCGGTTGGCTGTCGACGACCGGATTATTCATAAACACTTGATCACTCATGATATCTTGATTTTGATATACTTCATAATCATGTTCCACTGTCTGCTGTACTTTCAAAATGTCTGCCAAACTAAAGCATAGAATCACTACAACCATTACACCAGCTAATGCGAACAAAGGCCTTTTCCATTTGACCAGATGTTGCTTAGGAGATCGCTCCGCAAGTAGTGATTGATCCATTTTTTCTTTTAGCTCAGATGAAGGTTGAAGATCTTCATCCATTTCTAATGTTTCCTGCCAAAAAGCTAATGTTTGTTGACATTTCACACAATCATCTACATGGCGTTGAATGTCTTGAGATTCTGATTCTGATAGCTGACCTTCTAGATAATCAACTAACTTTTCTTCTAATATATGGTTATCCCTCACCATTACTTGTCACCTCCACCAGAACCGATCCAACGCAATAATGATTTTTGTTTTTTTAAATTTTGTAAACCATAACGAATCGATGATTTCACTGAACCTAGTGGACGATTGGTTTTTAAGGAAATCTCTTTTTGAGTGAAATGGTCATAATACATATGATAAATAGCCTGCTGCTGTGGTAAAGGAAGCTTAAGAAGGGCTGCCCGCAGGATATCTTTCTCCATTTTCTCTATTACAAATTGATCTGCTGCCGGACTGGCATTGGTAATGATATCTTCCAGTTTATCGGCTAGCACCTCAGGTTTTTTCCGTAACCTGTCGATCGCTCTCGATCTAGTCTTCACCGCAACCCAGGCTTTAATACTACCTCTAGATGCTTGATATTGATCACACTTTTGATAGATTTCAATAAATACTTCCTGAGTAACATCTTCTGCTTCCGGGCGATTCGCTAACACTTTATAGGCAATTTGAAAAATATATTGATGATATCGTTGATAAAATTCGTCGAATGCTTCTTGATTACCTGCACGCACGTGTTCCAACAACAAATAATCATCCACATACACCGCCCCCTTCCCTTTTTAATTTCTATTTTACAAATTTTTTTGAAAAAGACAAATCCAAAATCTTTTTTCCTCCGTATCACTTGATGAACAACCAATAAACATAAGGGGGAATTAAAATGCTTCGCAAAAAATTAGCGATCTCGTTAACTATTTTATTAGGCTTATCACTTTTTGCTCCGCTTAGCAGTGTGTTTGCTGCTGGTGGTCTAACCTTGTACACACCTTACACAGGATTATCAGTTACACCTGGTGAAACATTAACGTATGATGTCACGGTTATTAATGACAATTCTTCGATTCAGAATGTGTCTTTTGATGTGAATGGTCTGCCGGAGGGATGGGATTCTGCAATCACAGCCGGCGGGAATGATATTAGTCAACTATCGATTCGTGGAAATAATGAGCAGCAAATTTCTCTAGAAGTGACGGTTCCGCTTGAAGTTGAAAAAGATGATTACTCATTCGAACTTGTTGCTGATGGGGAAGGTGATGCTTATGCAGAATTACCATTTGTCACAAGGGTTACAGAGGAAGGAACGTTTAATTCCGAGTTTAGTTCTGATCAACCGAATATGGAAGGACATGCGGATGCTACTTTCTCTTATTCTGCCACATTACGTAATCGGACAGCAGATGAACAGACCTATGCTTTATCAGCAGGAGCAGGTGAAGGCTGGGGTGTTCAATTTCAAGCTGATGGTAACAATGTAACTTCTGTCACATTGGAACCGGATGGATCGAAGGATATCACAGTAGAAGTAACACCACCAACAGATGTGAAAGCAGACACCTATGAAATACCAATCAGTGCCGCCAATAGTTCAACATCATCTGAACTGACACTGGAGGCGGTTATTACTGGATCTTATGAAATTGCTGTGTCAACACCTGATGGAAACTTAAGTGCAAATGTTACAGCTGGAAATGATCGAACCATTGATCTCGTGGTAGAGAATACCGGAACTGCAACGCTAAATGATATTTCCATTTCTGCCTCCACTCCGCCAAATTGGGAATCTGAATTTGACGAGAGCTCCATTGCTACGTTAGAAGCAGGTGAATCGAAAACAGTGAAAGCAACGTTAACAGCACCGGATGATGCTATTGCCGGTGATTATGTCACTACCTTTACAGCGGAAACGTCTGAAGCATCTTCTGACGCGGACTTCCGAGTATCTGTGGAAACATCGACGTTATGGGGAATTATAAGTGTATTAATCATCATAGCAGTAGTAGGTGGGCTATACTTTATTATTAGAAAATACGGGAGGAGATAATCAATGGTTGAACCGATTATTCAACTCGATCGTATCTCCAAAAAATATGATCAACAATATGCGGTCAATGAGCTGACACTATCAATTGAAAAAGGGGAAATTTTTGGTCTATTGGGTCCTAACGGTGCAGGTAAATCTACTTCTATTCTAATGATGTTAGGATTAAGTGAGCCGACAAGTGGTAGTGTCAAAGTATGTGGTATGGACTCAACAACCAATCCACTCGCTGTTAAGAAAAGAGTCGGTTATTTACCAGATGATCTTGGTTTTTATGAGCAGATGACAGGCTATGAGAATTTACTTTTCACTGCTAGTTTAAATGCTATTCCTCGTGCTATCGCAGAAGAGCGGGCAAGGGATTTATTAACAAAAGTCGGTCTGAAAGAATCAGGCGATAAAAAGGCCGGCAAATATTCACGTGGTATGCGTCAACGTTTAGGATTGGCCGACGTTTTAATGAAAGACCCTGAAGTAATCATTCTAGATGAACCTACACTTGGGATTGACCCTGAAGGTGTTCGCGAATTACTTGCATTAATAAAAAGGCTAAACCAAGAGGAAGGAATTACGGTACTTCTTTCCTCTCACCAGCTCCATCAAGTACAACAAATTTGTGACCGTGTTGGTATTTTTGTTAAAGGAAAATTACTCGCGGAAGGTAATGTCGAAGGTTTAGCGAAACAATTATTTTTTGAAGATTCATTTGTGGTCTATGCCAAGGCTAATCCAGTTGATAACAAATTAAACGAACAATTACAGGGTTTAGCGGGAGTAAATCGAGTTGTGGAAACCGATGAACATGTAGAAATCTATGCCGAAACAGATATCTCTTCTGTAGTAGCAAGAACCGTTGTAGAAGCAGGCTCTGATTTATTGTACATCAGAAAGAAAAATTACGGTTTAGATGAAATCTATCACCGTTATTTTGAAGGGGGTGACGAAGGTGGTAAAGCTTCAAGCGCTTAAAAAGTGGATACCTGAAATAAACTTAGAAATGCGATCAAATAATAATGACAATCTCCAAGCATTTAAAGCACTTGTTCGCAAGGAGTTCACAGACTATATGACAAGTTGGCGAATCATCATTATGTTAGCTTTAATTGTGCTGACGTGTGTTGGTTCCCTTTATACTGCAATTACTTCAATTCAAGATGCAATAGATGCCAATGAAGAAGCTAAAGAAATCGCCAAAAGCTCCTTTCTTTTCTTAAAATTATTTACGATTTCTGATGGTACGTTGCCATCTTTTATTACCTTTGTTTCGTTTTTAGGTCCACTTCTAGGAATTGCGCTTGGCTTTGATGCGATTAATTCTGAACGTAACAAAGGGACATTAAGCCGACTTATGGCACAACCAATCCCGCGCGACTATGTATTAAACGCAAAATTTGCGGCAGCCTTATTGTTAAATACGGTACTTTTTGTTGCATTAGGGTTTATGGTAATGGCACTCGGGATCTTGATTCTTGGTATCCCTCCGACCGGTGAAGAATTTTTGCGGATTCTTTGCTTTCTTGTTTTATGTATTGCCTATATCGCCTTTTGGCTAAATCTAGGAATTCTTTTTTCTGTACGCTTTAAACAACCTGCAACTTCTGCTTTAGCAGCAATTGCTGTCTGGATTTTCTTTAACATTTTTTATCAGATGATTGTGGAATTGTTGTCAAAGTCGATTTTGAATCCCGAAAACATTACAAGTACAGTTGATGCTATTAGTAGACAGGGGGTTGTCCTTAATCTAATGAGACTATCCCCAAACTACCTATTCACGGAATCGACGACAACACTTTTGTCACCGTCAGTTCGAAGCTTAGGACCATTAACCGTTGAACAAACGACAGGAGCGATTGCTGGTCCATTGCCATTAAGTCAAAGCTTAATGTTAATTTGGCCACAATTAACAGGCTTAATCGCAGCAACGTTAATCTGTTTTGCGATTTCATATTTGTTATTTATGCGCCAAGAAATTCGATCAAAATAAAACAATGGACTGTCAAAACCAGTGAGCGCTCACACTCACTGGTTTTTTATCGGGCACTTTTTTGAAGATATCGGGCACTTTCACTAGATTATGTTCTCATATTCGAATCGGCATTCACCGAAATAGGAGGTACCTCAGCTTGATCGTTAGCACAACTAGCACAAACTACAAGTAATAGAATGAACATCATCGTTTTCGAACATTTAATAGTAAGCCCTCCCACTACAAAGACGTAAACTGCATTATTTCTCTTAGTTATTCGACCTCAAATTCTGTTGCTAAAGTAATTTCCTCGCTTATTGGTTTTACTACTCGATATTTTCCGGATGAAAGATCATGTTTTAAATGATTAGTGGAAATGTTTTGGGTATATGATTCATTTGGTTTTACCATAATACCAATCGTTTGAAATTCTGTATCATCTTTGAACGGAATTTGATACCAGGAGCCGTCTATGTATCTTTCCATATAATATATAAGACCGAAATTTAAGTTAGAGGCACTATTGTTCGTTAACTCTAATGTTATCTGGTCTACTTCATTAGAATATTTATTTTTATCTAGTTTCAATTCATAATTGTCTTGCTCAAGTATTTCACCATAATCAGACTTTGGTAACTCTTCTGTTAAATCCTTGTTACAGCCAGCTAGTAAAATCAATACGAACGATAATATATAAACAAAACTTTGAAATTGTTTAACGTTCATCATAAACTCCTTTCAGATAAGCTATTCCATCTATTATAACATCATATTTACTACTCTCCTAAACATCGAGTGATTTGCACCATATTAACTTCCTTTTTCACAATCACCAAAATATACAAAATAGCTAACCACTTTTTAGTTAAGTGATTAGCTATTTTCTGCTTACTAGTTTACCTGTTCAATGTTCCATTGCTGATTAGCACCTTTATTATCACTCCACTGTACCACGTTCCCTCCATCTTCACTTGACTTTGCTTCTACTTCGAGTGTTTTCCCACTATTACGATTTATAAATCTTAAGTAGCCATCAGTATTTTGAATAATTGACCATTGTTGATTTATGCCATTTAAGTTCGACCACTGTACTATGTTTGCTCCGTTAGCAGTTGAGAAATCGTAGACGTCTATCGCCTTACCACTATTTTGATTTAGAATATTGTAATATCCATCACCATTCCGGACAATTGACCAATTCTGGCACGAACAACCATTTGCAGTCCATTGTTGAATATTTGCTCCATCACTTGTACTTGCATTAGTGACTTCTAAAAGCTTTCCACTATTTCTATTTACTATTTGATAAGAAGAATTAGAATCAAAGGATACTGAATTAAATTTGTTATTTCCTGAAATCGTATTGTTACTTCCAGCCTCATTGCTTACTAACGCGCCATCTGTATCTATATTATTGTTAGTGATTTCGTTATAATCAGATTCACCCGTAAGGCGAATTCCTGGATTGCTGTACCCTGAATAGGTTGACATCAAATTGTTTGAGATCGTATTATTACTTCCAGGAGCAAGGCGTATCATTGATTCAGGATTTAGTGACGTGTTATTTTGGACAATCGTATTATTAGTAAAGGTATTGTCATTAGCCTGAATTAAAATACCATGAATTCTTGAATCAATAACCGTGTTTCCATTTATTGTATTATTATTCGCACCTGTTAAAACAAAAATCCCCCTTGGATAACTTTGAATCACGTTATCTTCTACTATATTATATGCCCCACCATTAGGTATCCGAATCCCGCCATAGCTATCTTGCTGTTGTTGGGTATTGATTACCTGATTGTTTCTAACAGTTGTATAAGTAGCACGTGATAAATTAATTCCACTTCCACCCGTTGAATTCGTGATTACGTTGTTAGTGATTTCTACATTAGTAAATTCACCAACCGGATAGTTTTCATCTCCGGTTGCGATCGAGTGACCACTTGTTTGGTCAAACACACTATTCGTAATAACGGAATCTCGCATTCTTCTTAATATGGCACCATTTGTAGCATCTTTAATTTCAATACCGTCTAATCTTAAATTACTAACCTCTGCATCAATATTGATTCCACCTATTTGACTTAATCCCTGCGAAGATCGATTCACTCTATCAGCATCAAATGTTATATCTGAAACGGTTACATTTAAGTTAACAGAATTGGAATGTAAAATTGGATTGCCTACTACATAATTAGTACTGGTACCCATTTTTTTTATGATAGTTTGTCCTCTTCCATCACCAACCAAGTTAACTCCCTCATGGAAACGAAGTGCTTCATCTACATAATAGGTACCAGCGGGAATATAAACGGTTCCTTCTTCACCTTGGTCATAAAAATAGCGCATAGCGTCGTGAAGTGCTTCCGTTTGAGATGAATTCTCCCCTGCCGTTACACCAAAATCAGTTGCATTTACAGTTTCTGCATGGACACTAGAGTTAACAAATCCAATTGCAAAAATGCTTATTAACACAAAACAGCTTATCAGTTTATAAAATTTCAATTTTAAACGCTCCTTAATTAAGTTTTAAATATGCCGCAAAGTTATGGAAGTTAGCTTTAATCAGTTTCATTCAAGAAGTGGTTACAAACAATAAGTCAGTAGTAGTTTTTTAGAATTGTTTAAGCAGAATGGTTGAGGTAATGTTTAAGATTAGCAAAAGAGGGATAAGTTCTTATCATTTCACCTACTTTCTATCAAGTATTATTTAGAACTTAGCACATGCCATTTTCCCCATCAATAGGACATTTTTGCCAAAATAGCACATTATTGCATAACTCTAACTTATGGTATCTATTGGCGGTTTTAAAACGATATCAGCCACTTCCCCTTCCTTCTTCTATGAAAAAATGTTATGCTCCTTCTGTTGGAGGTGGAAACATGAAGGCTTATCTTCTTTTAATATTAGCAGCGATTTTTTATGCAGGTAATCTAATTGTCGGGAAGCCTGTTGCACAGGAAATACCTCCGATTACTTTGTCTTTATTCCGTTACCTTATTGCATTGGTAGTAATTTTTCCCTTTGGTTATCGGGAGTGGAAAAACAATAAGGATTTATGGAAAAAGGAATGGAAAGCGATTCTTGCTTTATCTGCTACAGGACTTGTATTATTTAATATTTTCGTATATTTAGCATTAAACTATACCACATCCATCAATGCTGGGATTGTCGAGGCAACCGCCCCTATTTTCACCTTAATTCTGACCTTTTTATTGTTTAATGAACGTTTTTCACATAAGCAATTGATTGGCGTGTTTATTTCCTTATTTGGGGTCTTCTTTGTGATTACGAAAGGTTCATTGGAAGTTATTATGAGTTTACAGTTTAATAGTGGGGATCTAATCATGATTCTAGCCATGATTACGTGGGCGTTTTATTCGATTTTTATCAAACAGCATACTTGGAAATTTCCTACTTATGGTGCGTTACTTGTTATGACAGTGGTCGCTATTATCATGTTCATTCCATTAATGTCAATCGAAATCGGACAAATCCAAACAATTAACTGGTCTTGGGAGGTTATCTCTGGCCTGCTTTATTTGGGGATATTTCCTTCCCTTGCTGCACTGATTGCTTATAACAAAGGAATTGCAGCGATCGGACCATCGAGAGCATCAGTCTTTCTTAATCTCATCCCGGTCTTTACCATGATCGGTGCCGTAATCTTTTTAGGAGAGCAACTCACATGGATTCAAGTGGTTGGAGCGTTATTCGTTATCTTTGGCGTCCTGATCACAAATCGAGTAAAGACAACAAATGAGCCGTCATGATAACGGCTCATAATTTTTATTCATCAAATGTCCATTCTGCTAAGCTATCAATCGTAAATGTTGGCTGTTTTTCGATTGATTTAAGATCTTCTTTTGTAGTTACACCAGTATATACCAGCAACGAATCTATCCCTGCATTTATCCCTGCCAAAATATCTGTCGCATAATTATCCCCGACCATTAAGGTTTCTTCTTTTGCAGTACCTAATACTTCAAGTGCCTGGTCAACAATAATCGATTCTGGTTTTCCGATAAATTTAGGACGGGCACCTGTAGTTACCCATAATACAGAAATCAAGGAACCAGCTCCAGGTAAAAATCCTCGTTCTGTTGGCAGTGCTACATCTCCATTTGTCGCAACAAAACTTGCACCAGCACGGATATTTAGCGCACCTTTTGCTAATTTCTCATAATTAATAGTGCGGTCCAATCCCATTACAACAAACTCTGCCCCTTCCTCAACGATTTCCAAACCACATTCTTCTAGCGCCATATGTAGACCTTCTTCACCAATTGGGTAGACCTTCGCATCTGCTTTTTGTTCTTTTATGTAGCTTGCGGTTGCCATGCTCGTTGTAAAAACGTGCTCTGTCGTACTTGGCACACCCATATCGACTAATTTTTTCGAAACATCACTTGGATGCTTCGTCGAATTATTCGTTAAAAAAAGATATGGTAAACCTCTACGGTCTAACTCTTTCACAAAATCAATGGCTTCGATTATTTTTTCGGTTCCTTTATAGACTGTCCCATCAAGATCGATTAAAAATCCTTTATATTTTTGCATGATATCCTCCTGAATTTTTTGAAAATTCCATGTATTTCATTTGTCATTTTCACAATACATGATAGTATATATTTATGACAATAAAGACTTAGCAGTTATTTGTATGTTATCATGTTAAATAATTTAACAGAAGTATTTAACATGGTAAAATATTTAAGTATGCTGTTACTTTAGTGAATTACATAGTTAAGCATATCGTGACACATATGCGCTTAACTCGTAAATAAACAAGTAGAAAGGTAGTTAAAGTTCATGACAACGAATAACCCAAAAGCAGTAATTGTGATTTTTGGTGCAACAGGGGATCTAGCTAATAGAAAACTTTATCCTTCCATTTACAGACTTTACCGAAATGGAAAGTTATCCGATAACTTTGCCGTAATTGGTGTGGCAAGACGTCCATGGACAAATGACGTATTCCGTGACAAAGTAAAAGAATCAATCGATAATTTCGATGATCCTCATATTGACAAAGATGAATTCGCAAGTCACTTCCACTACAATCCATTTGATATCCAAGACCTTGAACACTATCAAGAATTGGAAGCATTAATTAAAGAATTAGATGCTAAGCATGAAACAGATGGCAATCGTCTATTCTATTTCTCTATGGCACCTAATTTCTTCGGAACGCTTGCAGCGAATCTTAAATCAGAAGGTTTGACAACGACCCAAGGTTGGACTCGCCTTGTTATCGAAAAACCGTTTGGTCATGATTACCAATCAGCAAAAGAGTTGAATGACCAAATTCGCGAAGCATTTTCGGAGGATCAGATTTACCGTATTGACCATTACCTTGGGAAAGAAATGGTCCAAAATATCGAGGTTATCCGTTTTGCCAACGCCTTATTTGAACCATTATGGAATAACCAATATATTTCTAATATCCAAATTACCTCAAGTGAAGTTCTAGGTGTTGAAGAACGCGGACGTTATTATGATGGTGCAGGTGCATTAAAAGATATGGTCCAAAACCACATGCTGCAAATGCTTGCACTGATTGCAATGGATCCGCCAATTAAATTAACACCAGAAGAAATTCGCGGTGAAAAAGTAAAAGTATTACGTGCTTTACGTAAGTTAAATGAAAACGAAGTGGATGATTACTTTGTTCGCGGTCAATATGACAAAGGGATTGTAAATGGTGAGGAACTACCTGCATACCGTGATGGTAACGGTGTAGATCCTGAATCTAATACAGATACTTTTGTTGCAGCGAAATTAATGATCGATAACTTCCGCTGGGCAGGTGTTCCTTTCTACATCCGCACCGGAAAACGGATGAATCGTAAATCAACGGAAATCGTAGTAGAATTTAAAGATTTACCAATGAACCTATACTATGATAAAGAACATGAAACAAAATCAAACCTTTTAGTGATTCATGTCCAGCCAGATGAAGGGATTACGTTACATGTAAATGCGAAGAAAGGCGACTATAATGCGTCTTCTACACCAATCACATTAAGCTATGATAATAACTCAGAAGATAAAATGAATACGCCGGAAGCATATGAGACGTTATTACATGACTGTATGCGCGGTGATTCTACTAACTTTACTCACTGGGATGAGGTTGCATTATCATGGCAGTTTGTTGATGTAATAGCAAACGCATGGTCGAAGAAAAAAGCTGATTTCCCTAACTATACATCAGGATCAAATGGTCCAGAAGAAGCAGATCTTTTATTAAATAAAGATGGTTTCGAATGGTGGGACGTTAAGTCTGAATAAAGATACAAGGCAATCAATCAATGTTACGTTGGTTGATTGCTTTTTCATATCAAAGAGGAGGAGTTTAGATGAAATTTTATGATATCTCGATGGATGTTTACCCTAACATGCAAGTCTGGGAGGATATAAAAGAGAATAAACCCGTTTTTGATAGACAAACAAATGGTTATGTTACTGCAACTACTGCTACACTTGGATTGCACACTGGCACCCATATCGACGCACCATTACACATGATTAATAATGCCGATACCTTTGAAACGATCCAATTAGAACGACTGGTACGAAAAGTGAAAGTGCTCGATTTGGAAAACGCAGAAGATGGGATTACTCGATCAGATTTGGAAGCGCATACGATTGAATCAGGCGATTTTCTGCTATGTAAAACGAAAAATTCTTATTATACTAGTGAACATTTTGACTTTAACTTTATTTATTTAAAAGAAGATGGCGCAGATTACCTAGTGAAAAAAGGAATTGAAGGTATCGGTATTGATACAATAGGAATTGAGCGGAGCCAAGAAGGTAATCCCACTCATCGAAAATTGTTTCGTGATGACATCATCATTGTAGAGGGGCTACGCTTAGAAAGTGTGGAACCAGGGAATTACTTTATGGTGGCAGCTCCATTGAAATTAGTCGGAACAGAAGCAGCGCCAGCGAGAGTGTTGCTGTTTGATCAATGGCCAAGTACTTAATTTTAGCTTGGAGGTTCTTAAGAACAATTCCACCTAATGTTACTTTTTTCTGTCCGTAAAAATTGGTTTTTACGGACAGTGTTTCATAAACTTTCAATTAGTTGTCCGTAAGGTACTTATTAATGCAAATTATTTTATATGTTACATAACCCATGATATAATTTATATTAAGTAACCTAAATGGAGCGATGATAATGGAATTTGTGATGCCTATAAAGGATGTAAATCATATAAAAAAATTAAAAGCCTATCTAAAAAAGCGCTCTTTTCGTGACTACCTGTTATTTGTATTTGAAATTAATACAGGTCTTCGTATCAACGAACTATTAGCAATTAAAGTTGAACAAGTGTGGGATGGTGAAACACCAAGGGAATTTATCGAATCCACCAGTGATAAAACTTCATCTATTTATTTAAACACAAAAATCCGTTCTGCTATAAAGCAATATATGCTTCAATCCACTCTATCTTCTGAAGACTACTTATTTATAACGAAAAATGGAACATCCCCTATTACACGTCAGCAGGCATACCGTATCATCAATAAGGCGGCACGAGAAATTGGCATTCATGATAAGATAGGCACCCATACATTACGAAAAACATTCGGTTATCACGCTTATAAAAAAGGAATAGCTATCTCGCTCATAAGGGATATTTATAGTCATTCCTCTACATCAGAAACACTTCACTATATTGGAATAGACAAAAAAGAGTCAACAACGATTAAAGTAGATGTAAATTTATAAAATAAGACTATGATCAAGATGTTAGCGTCTGTTACCCTACAACATTTCTGTTGTGTGTGGTCTTTCAGACAATTACATTGTGATAAACAAAAAGGGGAAATGCCTATGATAGGTGATTTATTTACGACAGAGTACTTTATTTTAACGATAGGATTATTGTTTATTATTGGCGTTATGACGACTAAATTCTCCAGTAGAATTGGCGTACCTGTGCTAATACTATACATTGCTATTGGTATGCTATTTGGCAGTGATGGACTAAATTTTATTTACTTTAGTGATTATAATCTTACCCAACTAATTGGGATGTTAGCCCTTATTATTATCCTATTTGAAGGTGGTCTCCAAACAGAATGGAAGAATATCCGCCCAGTAATTGGCCCTTCTATCTCATTAGCGACATTAGGTGTCCTAATTACTTCAGTAGTTGTTGCAATTGCTGCGAAATTCATTCTGGATGTTACTTGGTTAGAGGGCTTCTTGTTTGGTGCAATCGTTGGTTCTACTGATGCAGCAGCTGTTTTTGCTGTTCTGAAAGGTCAAAATATTAAGCAAAGAATTGGATCGACATTAGAAGCTGAGTCAGGGTCTAATGATCCGATGGCGATGATCCTAACTATATCTTTCATCGAATTGATCACGAATGAACAAGCATCTTACTTTTCTCTAATCGGTACGTTTTTTTGGCAAATGCTAGTTGGTGTTTTAATCGGTCTCCTAATGGGATTTATAGCAGTTTATTCCATCAACAAAATAAATCTAGATTCAAGTGGATTATACCCGGTATTTGGTCTGGCATTTGCATTATTAACATTTAGTTTTTCTGACCTTATCCAGGCTAGTGGCCTATTAGCTGTTTATGTACTAGCCGTGTATATTGGAAATGCAGAAATAGCTTATCGCCATTCGATTTTCCGTTTTAATGAAGGGATTGCATGGATTGCGCAAATTCTGATGTTTACGATATTAGGACTTCTTGTTTTTCCAAATGATTTATTTTCATTTGATATTATTTGGCAAGGACTAGTTATTTCCCTAATCTTAATTTTGTTGGCTCGTCCTATTGCTGTTTTTATCAGTACGATAAAGCAAAATTACAATTTCAAAGAAAAAATCTTTCTATCGTGGGCAGGTTTAAAGGGTGCAGTTCCTATCGTATTAGCCACCTTCCCGATGGTAGCAGAATTAGATAATGGACAGTTATTTTTTAATGTTGTGTTCTTCGTTGTGCTATTATCCGCTGTAATCCAGGGCTCTACTATCTCAGTTGTTGCTGATAAACTCGGATTATCAGGGCGCACTCGGGTTGAACCGATGCACAGCCTAGAGCTCATTTCGATTGGAAAAGCAAATGCAGAAATGGTTGAGTATGAGGTGCGTGATCAAGTAAATTTGATAGGTGAACAATTAGTAAATATTGATTTTCCTAAGGATGCTTTAATAAGTGCAATTATAAGAAATAATGAATTGGTTACCCCAACAGGTGACACTATCATTAAAAAAGGTGATATTCTATTTATTCTAGTATCTAAAAAGAACAAGACACAATTGAAGAAATTATTAAGATAAGAAAAGCGAAGAGCGCCCGTCTAGAAACGTAGCGGATGGAACGAATCAACTGAGATAAAGGAATCACGGTGAGTTTACGAACCGATGATGACTTATCGTAGGGCAATTCGTGAAGTCGCCAAGTTTCTGGGCGCTCGGAGCTAGACATCTGCGCAAAATTTATACTTTCCTATCTTACAAGTCTTACAAGAAAAACTAGGAAAGCCCAAAGTAGTTATTTTGACATAAATAATAGGCGTAACAACCGCTTCGGCTGCCCACTTCCCTTTCCGTGGGGTTTGTCCTTCAGCTAACTTTTTTGAGCAAAACTCGCTCAAAAAAGTGGATCTTCAGGTCAAACGATTCCCACAGGAGTGGAAGGGGGCGGCCTACGCTATTATCAGGCTCTACAACGCTAGCATGAAGTAACACAGCTGCTTTTATACTCATGGATAGCGGTCCATTGTAAAAAAAGCAACCTATTACTTATCACAATAGTTGTTGCATCTCTTATAGCGGAGACTAATTACGTAGACTCCTGCGGGAATAGCGCGAGCCGAAAATCCACTTTGCAAAGTGTTTTTCTTTGCAAAGTTAGTTGAGGCCGTGCCCGCGGAAAGCGAAGTAATTAGTCGGAGCGTTTTCAACCACCAAAAAATATGTCAAAATAACTACTTCGTTAAACACGGTCATCGAGCTGATTATATACTTTCTTACCTTTAAGAAAAACCTCTTGCTTTTAAGCAAGAGGTTTTCTCAATATTAATCTTCTAACCACTCTGTATGGAACACGCCTTCTTTGTCGTTACGTTGATACGTATGAGCACCGAAGTAGTCGCGTTGTGCTTGTAGTAAGTTTGCTGGCAATGTTTCTGTACGGTAGCTGTCATAGTAAGCTAATGCACTTGCAAAGCCTGGTACTGGAATACCGCGTTCCATTGCGATAGAAAGTACTTTACGTAGTGATGTTTGATAGCTTTCCACGATCTCTTTGAAATACGGATCAAGTAGTAAGTTCGCAAGTCCTGGATCACGATCATATGCTTCTTTAATTTTTTGAAGGAATTGTGCACGAATGATACATCCGCCGCGGAAGATCATTGAGATGTCACCATAGCGCAAGTTCCAGTCATTTTCTTCAGAAGCTGCACGCATTTGCGCGAAACCTTGTGCATAAGAAACAATTTTACTCATATAAAGTGCTTTACGGATAGCTTCGATAAGCTCGTCTTTGTCACCTTCATATGGCTTGTCTCCAGCAGATGGCCCTTGTAGTACTTTACTTGCTGCTACACGCTCTTCTTTCATGGCAGAGATGAAGCGTGCAAACACAGATTCAGTGATAACCGGTAATGGTACTCCTAAGTCTAGGGAGCTTTGGCTTGTCCATTTACCTGTACCTTTTTGACCTGCTGTATCAAGGATCACATCTACCATTGGTTTACCTGTTTCTTTATCTTTCTTCTTGAAGATATCTGTGGTAATTTCGATCAGGTAACTGTCTAATTCCCCTTTGTTCCATTCGCCAAATACTTCATGAAGCTCCTCTGCACTAAGTCCAAGTACGTGTTTCATAATGAAATATGCTTCACAGATTAACTGCATATCGCCATACTCGATACCGTTGTGTACCATTTTGACATAGTGACCAGCACCGTTTGGTCCGATGTATGTTACACAAGGGTCGCCGTTAACTTTTGCAGAAATTGCCTCAAAAATAGGCGCTACTTTATCATAAGCTTCTTTTTGTCCACCTGGCATAATAGAAGGTCCTTTAAGTGCCCCTTCTTCCCCTCCAGATACACCAGTTCCGATAAAGTGGATACCAGATTCGTCTAACTCTGCGTTACGACGCATCGTATCTTTAAAGAATGTGTTACCACCGTCAATCAAAATATCTCCTTTATCAAGAAGTGGTTTAAGTGAAGCAATCGTTGCATCTGTTGCTGGGCCTGCTTGTACCATAAGCATGATCTTACGAGGTTTTTCTAAAGATTCTACAAATTCTTCGATTGTTTCAGCCCCAACAAAGTTTTTACCTTTTGCTTCATTATTTAAAAAGTCTTCTGTTTTTTGATAAGTTCTATTAAATACTGCTACAGAGTATCCTCTGCTTTCCACGTTAAGCGCAAGGTTTTTACCCATAACAGCAAGACCTATCACACCAAATTGTTGTTTTGCCATTCTCTTATTCGCTCCTTTTTTTGTCACTATGTATTATTCCATTATCTATTTTAGCACGAAATCGAATATTACTGTAGTGATCTGAAAAATTCACTCCATATAATAAGTTATTATATTGACACACCCTCTGCAAGTGTTAACCATTAATTTTCTGAAAATTTACACATTAGAGTTACAGTACCCATTTCTCAATAGCTCTTGCTACACCGTCTTGATCGTTTCCTGTCGTTTCAGAGTCAGCCACTTTTTTAACTTCTTCCTGAGCATTTCCCATGGCAATTCCTAATCCTGCTTGTTCGATCATTTTAATATCATTCAAACTGTCACCCATCGCCATTACTTGGGACATATTAATTCCTAACCGCTCACATACGATTTCAATCGCTGCTGCTTTATTGACACCAACAGCATTTACCTCAATATTTGTCGGGCTAGAATTACTTAACTCAATTTCTTCCCAGCTCGCAATGGTCTCCATGATCTTCCCTTTTGTTTCCGGATCTTTTGTATCAAATCCAAATTTTAACCACTCATGTGCTAAAATATCCTCTGGTACTTCACCACGCCATATTTGATCTGTGGAAGAAAGCCATGCCCATGTTTGATGTTCTTCTTTTAATGCTACAAGCTTCTCAATGACCCGTGCATCAAGCGTTTGACGAGCAATCAATTCTCCAGTCATGGTCCAGATTTCACTGCCATTTACCGTTATCAGATAATGGATATCCAATTCTTTTGCAATATCAGAGCTTGTTTGATAATGTCTTCCTGTAGAAATAATCACTTCTACACCTTTTTCTCGTGCTTTTATAATGGCTTCTTTATTTGTTTCCGAGACTCGATGGTCATTGCCTAACAAGGTTCCGTCCATGTCTAGAGCAATCAATTGTATATCCTTTTTCATATATAAGCTCCTCTCATCATGCATTCCCTTTTATTTTATGCGATGCTGTATAATTTAGCAAAAAAGGATGCTTTGGGTATAATAAAGTATAACAATAAAAAATGAGGTGACATAAATGCAAAAACGAGCTGTAGTCAGTGTAGTTGGCAAAGACCAGGTAGGTATCATCGCCAAAGTAACCACTGTAATATCAGATAATAATATCAATATTTTAGATATTAGTCAGACTATTTTAGAAGGATTTTTTACGATGATCATGTTAATTGAAATCAATGATCCCAGTAATCTTGAAACGTTACAGGAAAAATTCAAACCTGTTGAGCAAGAATTAGGTTTAAAAATTAATATTCAACTAGAAGATGTTTTTCAAGCAATGCATCGTGTCTAAGGAGGGTAACAGATGCCAATAGCTTTTACCGAAATTCAAGAAACAATACGTATGGTAGAAATGGAGCACCTTGATATTCGTACGGTAACAATGGGAATAAGCTTACGTGATTGTGCTGATCATGATTTTGAAAAAGTAAAACAAAAAGTGTACGAAAAGATCACCAGTTATGCGAAAGACTTACAAACAACTGCGAATCAAGTAGCAAAAGAATATGGTGTTCCGATTATTAATAAACGAATCGCGATTTCTCCTGCTGCTGAACTGTTAGGGAACGCGACAAAAGAACAAGCCATTGAACTTGCCGAAACATTGGACAAAGCAGCACAAACTTTAGATGTAGACTTTATTGGTGGCTTTTCAGCCCTAGTGCATAAAGGCATTTCTAAAGGAGATCAAATACTACTTGATGCTTTACCCGAGGCACTAAGTAAAACGGAGCGCGTTTGTTCTTCGATCTCAGTTGCAACAACTAGAACAGGCATTAATATGGATGCAGTCCGCCAAATGGGACAGATCATACACGACACAGCTAAATTCACGCAAGATAACAATAGTATCGGTTGCGCTAAACTAGTCGTTTTCTGTAATCCTGTTGAGGATAATCCATTTATGGCAGGAGCTTTTCATGGTGCTGGTGAAGGAGAAGCAGTCCTAAGTGTTGGAGTAAGTGGACCTGGTGTTGTCCTTCATGCCCTGAAACGTTATCCTGATGCGGATTTGGGTGAAGTCTCCGACGTGATTAAGAAGACAGCTTTTAAAATTACAAGAGCTGGCGAAATAATCGGGCGTGTTGTCGCGGAGCGCTTAAATGTACCTTTTGGAATTATGGACCTTTCCCTAGCACCTACTAATGCAATGAATGATAGTGTTGCTGAAATATTAGAAGAAATTGGATTAGAACGTGTCGGAACGCACGGTACGATCGCAGCCTTAGCATTGATGAATGATGCTGTTAAAAAAGGTGGTGCAATGGCAAGTTCCTATGTTGGCGGGTTAAGTGGCGCTTTTATTCCAGTTAGTGAAGATAACGGCATGATCCGTGGAATTGAAGAAGGAGCACTAAACCTTTCTAAATTAGAGGCAATGACATGCGTCTGCTCAGTTGGATTAGATATGATCGCCTTAGAAGGCAATGCCAGTCCAGAGACTTTATCCGCCATTATTGCAGATGAAGCGGCGATTGGTATGATTAATAAAAAAACAACTGCAGTAAGGGTCATACCAGTGATTGGCAAAAAAGAAGGAGAAACCGTAGAGTTCGGTGGGCTGCTTGGTCGCGCACCCATTATCGGTGTGAGTGAATTTTCTTCTGATAAATTAATTCAACGTGGTGGCAGAATTCCTGCACCATTACAATCATTGATTAATTAAGAAAAGCGCAGAGCGCCCGATTAGAAACGTAGCGACTGGAACGAATTAACTGAGATAAAGGAATCACGGTGAGTTTACGAACCGATGATGACTTTCACCTAAAGGCATAAGTGCGACTAAGCCTCTGGTTTCACCAATCGGCAAGTCTTCTTTATCGTAGGGCAATTCGTGAAGTCGCCTAGTTTCTGGGCGCTCGGAGCTAGACATCTGCGCAAAATTTATACTTTCTTATCTTAATTAAAGAAATGGGCCTTTGGTGAAATAGTTCCGATACTAAATCACAGTAGTTTTAGCATAAAAAACTGCACCCCAATTGTTAGATTGTGTCCAACAATTGGGGTGCAGTTCAACATTAAATGTAAGCGTTCTGTTTTTTTATCACCATATTAAACTTTAAACTTCGACTAGGAGTTATGCTATTATTATTCTTTTGAAGACAGGTCTTCTCGGTCAACCGCTTCTGGTGGTTGTTCCATCCAACCATTATCAATCATAATATTAGCACCGTCTTCTACATAAAGTGAAACATCCATTAAACATCGTCCATACAATGCTCCGATATCCCTTCTTCCATTCAGTGAAGCACCATTGGCATATTCTCTGATTTTCATGGAGAACATGTCTATTTTATGATAAACCATAAGTTTATCTGAGAATGCCGGCGTAATCGATGTAGTTACTAAATGGTCTATAAGCGATGGCGCAGGAACATTATCTTTATGCAGTTTGCTTGACAACATTTCAATATGTTTTTGATTGATATTCTTTCCTCTCTCTAAATACGTTCTAACTTTTTCATTTCTTGCTCCCTGACTAAAGCCTATAATGAGCGCTTTACTTGTAATATCGTTGTTAATGTTACCATAAAGGTGAGCAATCTCTAGTCCATGGAGAGGACGAACGTCTCCCAAAAAACCATTCAAAAAGTGTTGTTTTTTAATAAAATCAACTTTTTCAGGAACGGGTATGGTTGGTGAATTCATTAATTCTCCTTTTACTATTAATACGTCATCGACTGCAGCCATTAATTGGGCAGTTTCACTAAGAGCATTAAGGAAAAACTTTCTTACATCTTTCCTTGTAACCAAAGGAATAGCAGCGCTATAAATACTCATCCCCGCTTTCCCTAAATATTTCAAATAATGGAGATAAAACTCATCGTAAAATAACCTTGGTGCACCCAAGTTAACGTCATCATCGGTAAATCCAACTGGGATTGGAAAGTTCGCCTGATTAAATATTTGTTTGATATCTTGATTAAGTGAATGAGATAAATTCAAAGCTTGTTCTAAAACTTTTTTAATATCCACATCACCCACATGTTTAAGATAGTAGCTAAGTACACACTTGCCCATGGTATTCCCATTATAAACTGCCCAAAGTTTTCCCATTTCGGCTGCTGTTAGTTGTGATTTATCTGTTTCCATAACCTATCATTCCTTTTGTAAATACTATGTCTAAAATTCTTGGTTTAATATTATCTCTTCTTCCGAAACAATGAATCAATAGCTACTGGCTAATAATTGATATCTAATTAAGCAAGTAATAATTTTTTCACCCTGAGCATTTTTAGCCCCTCCGAAATGGGAAAGAGGTATTTCTGAAGGCGATACCCCTGTCGCTATACCATGAAAAGAAGCTAATGGGTATAGTTTGGTCCATCTATGTTAAAAGTGGGTGTGCCGTTTATTTTATTCTTGGAAACCGTATATTGATTGCAATACCCAATGTACTGGTTATTTGTATCTGTAAGTGCGCATACATTAATCATTAGTTGAACAATTATCTTTTTATCCATTACTTTAATATTAGACTATATAATTTTCATTTGTTTATCATCTGCCCTGAATGTAACGGTTTTAACATACTGTTTTTTCCCACGTGAAATTTTCATTAATGGAGGTTAATTTAATAGGAGTTCATACTGTGGAAAATCCGTATCAACATTGCATAGCACGTTTTTTAGGTGTTTTTTCAAAATCCACTTTTATCTTTAGCTGTTTTTATACTCTTTATACTTCTGATATGCAAGACGTTTATCAAAATAGATCTATTCTCTATATTCTCCACTGCTTTGCATTAGTTGTGCGGTTTTTTTACTACGAAAAGCAAGTCCCGATTATCTCGACTAGTTATTTCTCCGTTTCTTTTTTAGTATGAAAAAGCATGTATTCACCTTATTCCGAATAAAGTAGAAGTAATAATAAACAAGAAAAGGTGAAAACAATGTATTATGCTAACCCAAATATAAGGTCTCATTCACAAGTACGTCAGACTGATTATTCGATACTAGTAACAGGCGATGGTACGGTGTCAGTTGAACCAAATCAAGCAGTGGTTACCCTTGGCGTTATAACAGAAGATTCCAATCTCCAAAAAGCGCAACGCGAGAATGCTGAGTCTACCAACAACATTATTCAAGCACTGCTTCAAGAGAATATCCCCCGTCATCATATCCAGACATATGATTACCGGATGGATATTCAGTATGACTATGATGAAGGCATTCAAATTTTTAGAGGTTATCGTGTAACGAATTTGTTAGAGGTTATTATCGAACCAATTGACAAAGTTGGACTAATCATTGATACAGCCGTTGATTACGGTGCAAATACTGTCCGTAACATTCAATTAACGGTAGCAAATCAAGATCGATATTATCTAGAAGCGCTCCAAAAAGCGGTGGAAAATACGCAGATAAAAGCTAGCATTATTGCGCAGGAGTTAGGTGTAAGCATTAGTTCTATTCCGTATTCCTTAAAAGAAATTTCCAGACGTGAAGAAAGTGAAAGCCGACCAGTAGTTTTAGGAGTTTCCACAGACAGTCCTATCACCCCTATCGAACCAGGTAGACTAGCGATTAAAGCTAAAGTGGAAGCTGAATTTCGTTATTAGGTACACTCGATGCTCTCCCTATCTATTTCTTGCACTCACAAACTCTCCTCCTCTCCAATTTTCTGAATAGTTTTACTTTTTCAAAAAGAATTGACGAATGTCATCCGTGATGATATTATATTGGTTATGAATTGTATATGAAAGCTCTTATCAAGAGTGGTGGAGGGAATGGCCCTATGAAACCCGGCAACCGTCAGTTTACACTGATAGGTGCTAAATCCATCAAAGCGTTATGCTTTGAAAGATAAGAGGACAACGAATAATCATCCTTTCTGTCCTCTTAGTGCAGAAAGGTTTTTTTATGTGTTTACGATATTGTAAACGAAGGAGAGTGAAAGAATGATTCGCATAAAAAACTTATCGAAACTTTATCAAACAAAAAAACAACAAGTGCAAGCTGTCGATAATGTTTCACTTAATATAGAACAAGGCGAAATATTTGGCGTTATTGGTTATAGTGGTGCTGGTAAAAGTACTTTCGTTCGATTAATTAATCGATTAGAGGAGCCAACCAATGGCTCGGTTGTTATCCATGAGAAAGATATTACCAAAATGTCAACGAACCAATTACGTAAAAAACGCCAAAAAATAGGTATGATTTTCCAACATTTTAACTTGCTATGGTCTCGAACCGTTTTCGATAACATTGCATTTCCACTTGAAATCGCTAGTGTTTCGAAAACAGAGCAAAAAAAGAAAGTACAAGAGTTAATTAATCTTGTTGGACTTGCAGGAAAAGAGAATGCTTACCCATCACAATTAAGTGGTGGACAGAAGCAACGTGTAGGAATTGCTCGAGCACTTGCCAATGATCCTGAAGTATTACTTTGTGATGAGGCGACTTCAGCGCTAGATCCTGAAACTACCGATGATATCCTAGATTTGTTAGTATCTATTAATAAAAAGTTAAACCTAACTGTTATATTAATTACACATGAAATGCACGTTATTCAAAAGATTTGTCACCGTGTTGCTGTAATGGAAAATGGTAATGTTGTGGAAACAGGTGACGTACTAGATGTTTTCGTAAAACCACAATCAAAAACGACCAAACGATTTGTACAGCAACTCAATCCTTTAGAATACGAAAAGGAAAACTTAGTAGAATTTATTAATGACAAGGAAGATAGTGAGGTTGTCAAATTACACTTTATAGGAAATAATGCAAAACGCGCAGTTATTAGTGAAGTAGCTAAGAAATTTGATGTTGAGATAAACATTTTACAAGGATCGATTGCGCCAACACAGGAAGGGGCATATGGTACCCTATATGTTGAAATAAATGGTGATAAAAAAATCTTAGAGGAGACTATTACTTTTCTAGAAGGCACCGGAGTGGAAGTAGAGGTGTTAAGACATGTTTGAGCAATTATTTCCAAATGTAGTAATGGATGATATGTGGCAAGCTACTTGGGAAACACTATACATGACCATTTTTGCCGGTATTGGTACCTTTGTTCTTGGGATTATACTTGGATTATTGCTTTTCCTAACTGACCAAGGTAACCTTTGGCAAAATAGATGGATAAACTTTATTTCGGCAACTATTGTTAACGTATTTCGAGCAATACCATTTATTATATTAATTTTATTACTTTTCCCTTTTACTGACTTTTTAATTGGTACAATTCGTGGTTGGAAAGCGGCATTACCTGCTTTAATTATTGGATCAGCTCCTTTCTACGCACGTCTTGTCGAAATCGGTTTGAAAGAAGTGGATAAAGGGGTTATCGAGGCTGCGAAATCTATGGGAGCAAAAGCTTCTACGATTATTTTTAAAGTATTATTACCTGAATCGATGCCAGCGATTATTTCTGGGCTTACCGTTACATTAATTGCCCTAATCAGCTATACAGCGATGGCAGGTGTAATTGGTGCTGGTGGATTAGGTGACCTTGCTTATATGAAAGGTTTCCAACGCTGGGATTTTGATGTAGTATTTCTCTGTACTGTATTTATTGTAGTTATCGTGTTTATTGTTCAATTTATTGGGGATTTCCTATCCAAAGTGATAGATAAAAGATAAAATTTTAAATTTAAGAAGGGATGATCTATTGTGAAAAAACTAATTATTTTTTTACTTACAGCATTACTGTCTTTAGCACTTGTAGCATGTGGTACAGCAGACAATGAGGAAGGTGCAGAAGACACTAGCAATGGTGAAGAAAACACAGAAGAAACTAACGATGAAGGTGCAACTGAAGAAAATGAAGAGTTAACAAAGATTGTTGTTGGGGCGTCAGCAGTTCCTCACTCTGAAGTACTTGAACAAGCTGCACCATTATTAGAGGAACAAGGTATCGAGCTTCAAATTGAAACATATCAAGAATATGTACTACCAAACCAAGACTTAGATAGTGGATTATTGGATGCTAACTATTACCAACATACGCCATTCTTGGAAACTGAAAAAGAACAAAAAGGTTATGACTTTGTCGACCTTGGTGGAGTTCACATTGAACCAATAGGATTTTACTCTAAAAACGTTGAAAGTGTAGAAGATATTGAAGAAGGAACAACCATTATTATGAGTCGTAATGTTCCAGACCATGGTCGTAATTTGTTACTATTACAAGAAGAAGGACTTATTACTCTTGACGAAGATGTTGATCCAACTGAAGCCACAGTTGAAGATATTGTAGAAAACCCATTAAACTTGGAGTTTGATACAAGTATTGAACCTGCGCTTTTAACGCAAAATTATGAAAGAGAAGAAGATACAGTTGTGGCAATCAACACGAACTATGCAATTGAACATGGCTTAGTACCAACAGAAGATGCCATCATTCTTGAAAGTCCTGACTCACCATATGCTAACTTAATTGTTGCTCGTTCTGAAGATGAAGATAATGAAGCACTCCAAACATTAGTAGATGTACTACGTTCTGAAGAAATCCAAACATTTATGGAAGAAGAATACGACGGAGCAATCATTCCTGTATCTGAATAAGTAAACTACAACACCTAGTTATGAAACTAGGTGTTTTTTAAACTTAATAAGAAAAGCGCAGAGTGCCCGTTTAGAAACGTAGCGGCGTCAGAATCAACTGAGATAAAGGAATCACGGTGAGCTTACGAACCGATGATGACTTATCGCAGGGCGATTCGTGAAATCGCCTAGTTTCTGGGCGCTTGCGTAGACAGGCACCCAATTCTTATACTTTCTTTGCTAATAAGAAAAACTGGGCAAACATAAAGTTGTTGTTGTAACCGATGAGTTATTGATAAAATAATGATATAAGTAAAGCTCTACTAGTTGTAAACTATCTTAGTAAAAAGCAAATACAGTTTCGTTGATAGTTGTTGATTGACGATCAATCATTTGATTCGTAGAATCTCCCGATTTCTTTCTATATAGGCACACCTTTCAATTAATTATTTTGAGGAGCTGACAATTATGCAGCAATTACACTTTGAAGATGCGTGGAACAGAACCATTAGTAATGAAGATCGTTTAGATATAAAGAAGATTTTTGAGCAAACAAAAAAGGATGCGGAAGATGGAGTCACGTTTGTTCCGGTCAGAACAGCAGTAAATCACCGCAATGACTTACTCATTACAACATTAATTCATAACTTCCAATCGGAAGAAACGGACTTAACCAATATCAACATCCAACTCTTTCAAGACAACAAGCAAATAGCCAGCCAGTATATTGAGGAATCCAGATTATGCTTTCCAGCTAAAACAAGCATGCCGTGGACATTTATCTTTCCTGAAATGGGAGATGAAAATAAACGAAATGTCCCCTATTCATTGAAAGTGGGACATTAATCCTGTCCCACTACCCTACCTCATCTCGATTCCGATAGCCGAATTGACTAGTTATTAAAGCGACTAGGCCAATTACTAGCAAAACCACTAATGGTGTCCACGTAAATGCTTCTACCGGAATTTGTGGGATGTGGTTAAAACTCGAAATGTTTGCTAACCATTCTGGTATGTCTATCATCCCACCTAAGTATACAGTGAAGAACGAAAATACCAGATATGCCCATACTAATGATGTCCATTTTGGCAGAAACGCAAATAACAGATTGGCAAGCGCTAAGATAATAAGCATCGCAGGTACATAAGACATCCCCGCTTTCAAGATATTTTTCAAAGGAATCGGATCGTCCATTACCGCCGCTCCTGCTGCCCATAATCCATATAGTGCAATAAATAATGAAACTGCACCTATTACTACTGATACACCAAGATAATAGCTTAGTAATTTATATCTTGAAATGCCTGTAGTTAATAGGTGGTCATTACGCTCTTTCTTCTCTTCCCCACGTACTCTCAAAAAAGAAATGACCATTGGGATTGTCGCAAATATCGATAGAATCACCATTAGCATCGTCATAAATTGTTCTGTCATTGTATATTCCGAATTATCTCCTAGGAGTTGCTGGAACATTTCATTATCTGCAAAGAATGATTCCAAATCACCTAAGACCGATCCATATGAGGCACCTAAAAAAAGCATCGCCACCAGCCAGGAAATGATCTGCGTACGTTGTAACCGTAATATGAGACCAAGTGGTGATAATAAGAGTTTGGAAGCTTCTTTTTTACCAGGCTTAGACGGCAGTAAACCTGCCCCTAGGTCTCTTCGGTTATGCAAGTAAAAAGCTAGTACTGTAAACACCAATGCAATCACAACCGAAACGATAATTGGCCACCAAATGTTTTCCACGTAAACTTCTGTCCGTAAAATTAAGCCTAATGGTGATAGCAAACTTAACGCTTCACTACTGACATCTCCAATCGCACGAACAAAATAAGCCAAAAGCAATACAGCTATTGATAACCCTATTGCACCGCGGGATGTTTCCGTTAACTGGGTTATCACTGCCGTAATGCCGGTAAACATGAGGCCCGTTACCGCTAAAACTGCTCCATACATGATCGAACCTTCTACATCAATACTTTCTACATTAATCAGAATCAAACCAATAGAAGTTATCAATCCAATAATCAAATTAACCAGTGCAACTACAATTAACGCACTGCTCAAACTTGATAAGCGACCAACCGGCATCGAGCGAATTAATTCAAATTTCCCTTCTTCCTCTTGCTTCCGAGTTAACTTGGTTATCATTAATATACTCATAATTCCGAGCACAATAGCAGTAAACAATAGCATTTGATTCGCCATCATTGCACCTGTCGTATAGTTGTCAATCCCATATACCGGTCCAACCATCGCAACCATTGCAGGGTTTTCAAGCGTTTGAGCCATTGTATCGCGTTCTTGTGCAGATCCGAAAAGGTTCACAAAAGCGCCTGCTACCACCACTGTAATCCCAACAATTGACAATGTCCAAATAATACTGGCAAGCCAATTTTGACGCGCATTAAATCTGAGCAAAAATTTCAATTGATGAAAAAGCATTCCGTCACCCCTTTTCCGCTACACTGTCTGTTTCGTAATGACGCATAAATAAATCCTCTAATGTTGGTGGTGTACTTTCAATTCGTTTGACACCTAACTCACCAACCTTCAGCATAACGCTCGATAGGCTTTCAGGATCTACTTGGAATGAATATACGCCGTCTTCCTCTGTAAATTGATGAATGCCTGATTGATTGCTTAAGCTTGCCGCAGATTTTTCCGTTTCGATAATAATGTTCGTTCTTGTTAAATGACGTAATTCATCTAACGAACCAGTTTCAATCATTTCTCCTTGTCTGATAATACCGACACGGTCACAAAGTTTTTCCACCTCGGATAAAATATGACTGGATAACAGGACACTTTTCCCTTCATACTTCACTTCTTCTACACATTGCTGAAAAATATTTTCCATTAAAGGATCCAGTCCAGAAGTCGGTTCATCTAAGATAAACAAATCTGCCTCAGATGCAAAAGCAGCAATTAATGCTACTTTTTGTCTGTTCCCTTTCGAATACGTCCCAGCTTTTTTTCGCGGATCTAACTGAAATCGCTCTATTAATGCATCACGCTTTGTCTTATTAATTCCACCACGTAATTTTAAAAAGGTATCAATAATTTCTCCTCCGGTTAAATTTTCCCAAAGATGGACATCTCCCGGTACATAAACCACTTTACGATGAATCTCTACCGCATCTTTCCAGGCGTCCTTTCCAAATATTTTCGCCGTTCCTGACGTTGCTTGAATAATCCCTAATAAGACACGTATAGTCGTCGATTTTCCAGCACCATTCGGGCCGATAAAACCATAAACTTCGCCTTTCCTAACTTCTAAATCAATCCCATTAAGAGCAGTGAACTTACCAAATTTCTTAGTTACTCCTTTTACATCAATCATATTCATATCAAAACCTCCTAAGTTTTGAAATATATTAACTTATATATTTCATATTATAGAAGTATATGACTATTATCAAGGATTTTTTGAAATAAATCTGTTGTTATATTTCATAATTTAACTTAAAATACTATATAAGAGGTGACAACAATGGATGGATTCAAAAAAAGAACTCAACGAAAGATGAATAAAATCCTGGAAGCATCACTTCAACTATTTTCTAATGACGGAATTAAAAATGTTCCGATCGCCAAAATAGCAAGTGAAGCGAATGTCTCCCAGGTTACCATATATAATTATTTCGAAAGCAAAGAAAAACTGATTCATGAAACAATGATTTATTTCGTCGAAAAGGAATATCAAAAATTCCTAGATATAATAGACAGTGATGTTCAGTTTCCGGAGAAAATTGAACAGATTATTTTCAACAAAACGGATGATGCAGCAAAAATAAATGAGGAATTTTATCACTATCTGATGAATGATTTTACAAATGAAGGGTCATATATTGATATGGCATATCAGGAAAAAGCACTCCCTTTATTCAACCAGCTGATAGAGGAAGGGAAAAGCACAGGATATATTCATCAAGATATTTCAACAGAAGCGATTATGATCTATATTCATATGTTTAAAGATTATATGAAACAAGACAATGTCAGCGACTATATTTTACCGTTAGCTGAAGATATTACTAAGCTGTTCTTCTATGGTATGATGGGGAAAAGAAATTAACGGTTTAGCAAGGAGGAGCTTCGATGACATCATCGTACCAGTCACCGTTCTCACATCAAGAGGTGTTGACGAACTCCTCATATAGGCATATTTCAGTCGAAATAACGTACTAAATGTCCGCAAAAATGAAGATCATTTTTAACATTCCTTTGTTTTTCTATTGTGATTTCAATTGCTGTATTGCTGATGAAGATTATGAATATATGGTATAACTTTTTCAAACTGATCAGGATAATCGAATCCAAGGCGATTTGCTAATTGCTTTGCCTGTTGACGAAATATTTCTTGCATTGAAAATAATGCTTCCCAACATTTGTCCAACGAATTTATGTGATAGGTTTCTTGTAACGCTTTCAATACATCATTATCTAGATAATGATGGAGAAACTTATTAACAGCACCAAGATTCACTTTGAAATCATGCTCCGCACCAACATTCCATGCTATTATTCGTAACAATTCCTCTCGTAATACTCTATCAAGATGAAAGGTCGCATAAAAAAATTCTCCTCGGCACAGCCCTTTGGCTACATATGGAGATACCCACCAAAATTCATTACAGGAATCAGTAAAATGCTGCTCTGACGGCTTTTTCAGAAAATGACTGCTCTCATCCGGGACCGGGCGGTTTGCTATTAGGTTATCTTTATCTAATAATATTTCGGTTAAGCTATCATTTTGCAGATAAAGATCTAACTCTTCTAAAGGAATAAGCATTAAATCGATTCTGTTTCCATCAGTAAATTGCATCAAAAAGGTAAACCAGTTACCTAAAGTAGCAGGAAATAATGCTGATTCTTCCGGTGTTTGCATAATCATGCGCTCCCCAAAATAATCAATCCACTCCCTGTTTTCCAGAAAAGAAGCCATGTCTGTTACTAGGTAAACGATGTCATAATCCTGGAATCGATCTTTTTTAATATTAGGATTGGTACGGGAACCATTCATTCCTACTACACGAACTCTATCATCTGCTTTAGCAAAATCCATCACTAAATCGATCATTTCCTTTTCATTACGCATTTATAATTCTCCTTTTTTCAACTGCTTGACCACCACTCTAGCTGCCTACATGAGTTAAAGTGGTCGGTCTTCGCTATCATCATGCTCTACAACGCTAACAAGAAATAACATACTTACTTTTTTACTAAGTAAATAGCGAGCTTCTCTGGCAAGTTAGTTGAGGAGCGTCCCCGAAAAAAAAGATTTACTCATAAATTCCGTATGTTCTATTTACATCTTGTACGAAGATGATGCCGTTACCGGGTTCATTTATTTTCAGATCTTCACTAATTTTTTCACAAATGGCATCGGTATAATTTTCATCTGACAGTATCATCACGACTTCTTTTTCAGGTTCAATATCCATGGAGAACAACTTACTCGTCTCGTGGACGCCCGATCCACGTGCATTGATAATTGTTCCACCTTTAGAACCACCTTTTTGCGCTGCTTCAATAACCTCTTCCGCTTTTCCTTTATCAACTACAACCATAATATTCTGGTACATGATCTCTTCTTCACCTCTTTCCTCATCCTCGTCTATTTGACAGCTTCTTGTTCCCATCAAACTCGTTAAAGATGTAGTAAAAATGATCCCGTGGTTAGGCTTATCGAAACGAAACACTTTATTTAAATGTTCTAAAGTTTTTTTACTTGTTTTGCGATTGGAGATCATCATGACAATCTCTTTACGCATGTCTGTGATCGACAATAAATTTAACAATTTATTACTGATCGTTCCTTTTCCAAGAAAAAGGGTTCCACCTTTCACACCGCACTTTTTAGCTTCTTTTAAAATTTTACTTCCTATGCCGAATTTGACAATGACATGTATGATTTCAAATTGAGGTGTTTTCTTATTAGGCAACATTATTCCATGCCTCCTTTTCGTGACTTCATCTTAAAGATCAGCCCTAATAATTGTAGTGTAATAAGTGGTGTTAATGCTACCATTGCTATCATCCCGAATCCGTCAACAATAACATCTGCCCCTTCAATCGCATCCGCTGCTCCATGGGTAAATGCCAGAATAAAAGTTGCAGTCATCGGTCCTGATGCAACACCACCAGAGTCAAATGCGATACCAACAAATAATTTCGGTGCCACATACATTAACGCAACTGCTATTAGGTAACCTGGTAAAAGATAATGCCACAATTGTAATTCTGGAACTAAAATTCGCAGCATTGATAAGGCAACAGCAATTCCGACTCCGATTGCTAATGTAAAGAGGACCACTTTACGTTTAACATAACCACTTGTTACATCTTCAATCTGATTTGTTAATACATACACAGCAGGCTCTGCCAATATCGTAACAATCCCTAAGATTAAACCAATAATAACAATATACGCTTTATTGTCCAAGGAGGCAATACTATGTCCTAATTCGGTACCTAATTCCATAAATCCTGCATTTACTCCGACTAGAAAAAGGACCAACCCAATAAAAGTAAAGACAAGACCTGTGATAATTTTACGGAAATTAGTTTTTGACAGTTTAAATGATAGTTTTTGGAATACTAAAAATATCACGATGATTGGTGACAACGCGAGGATTACTTCTTGCGCAATATGACCAAATTCGTGAAGAAATGGTGCAAATACAGAATCTGAAACAGGATGATCTTGTTCCATTGTTCCTGTCAATTTCGCTTGGTTGGTAATGATACTCATCAACATAACTGCAATAATCGCACCGACAGACGCAATCGCTACAAGCCCGAAACTGTCTTTCTCTGATGCTTTGCTATCCTTTTTCAATACAGAGATACCAATCGATAATGCGAGAATAAAAGGTACCGTCATCGCACCTGTAGTCGCACCAGATGCATCAAAAGAAATCGCTAAAAGTTGTGGTGAAGTAAAGATTGCTATTATAAAGACAATCCCATACAGCACTGTGAGTATTTTAAATAAAGGTATGTTGTGAACAATTCTTACGAGACCAAGCGAAAGCAAAACTGCAATACCAAGTGATACTACCACAACTAAGATAAATTTCCCGATTGCTCCTGCGGTTACCATCTCAACCTGTCCTGCTAAAATGTGTAGGTCTGGTTCCGCAATGGAAATAATAAACCCTAAACATAATCCGGCAATGATCACAATCCATAAGCGATTTGATTTCGCAATCGTTTTTCCAAGGTGTTTACCAATCGGGGTGATTCCAAGATCAACACCTAATAAGAAGATCGATAAACCGATAATAATAAAGACTGCTCCAATTAAAAAGCGGATAATTAAGGTAACATCAAGTGAAGTCAGGGTAAAATTTAAAATGACGACAATAATTGTTATGGGAAGTACTGCTAGTACAACTTCCAGGAGTTTTGATAATAAAATATTCAAACCAGATACATTCCTCTCTTCTTCAGATGGTTATTGTTCTCTATGATATGTAATAAAAATAGAACGGAAATATGGGGAATAAATGTAGTTAAAAATAGTATAGCATAAGAAAATAAGTTCCCACAAAGCAGACACCTCTTGATTCCGTCTGCTTTAGTATCGGGCACTTTTTGGTGGATATCGGGCGTTTTCAGAGAGATATCGGGCACTTTTGGACATTTTCCGGGCGCTTTTCAATTGATATCGGGCACTTTCGTTTACTTATCGGGCACTTTTCAAAATGTGTTCCAAATATAGTTTCGCAATATTTATATCTGTTAGACTCGTGAGTGTTCTGCTTCCGACTATATCTTCTATTTCATTGAACAAAAGTCCCCCTTGTTTATCAAAGACAAAATCAATTCCTATAAAATCAGCTGGTAAAATAGAAATGATTTTATCCACCAATTCCTGCTCTGACGAAGATAATGGATACAGTGTTGCTTTTCCACCAAGTGTATAATTTGCACGAAAATCGCTATCTGATTCTCGAAGTACACTTCCAATCACTTTACCACCCATGGCAAAGACGCGCAGATCTTTTCCAGGTATTGCTAACGATTGGACAATGTATCTCTCACTCGTTAACGGCGGTAAATCTGCTAACGAATCAAGCATATGTACTTGATTTCCGCTTCTTCCATTAACGGCTTTTACTATAATGGGAAAACAAAATGAGTACTCCATTAATTCAGCTTTTTTTATAAAGTATGTATCAACCATTGGAATTCCATAGCTAGCAAATAGTTGATGTGTTTGTGCTTTATCATTAGCAATAGTAGCCACTCTTGAATCGTTATAAACCCGGATACCTAGTAACTCGAATTGCTGAGAGAGGAGTGGATCGATTGCTCTCATCATTACAAAATCCGGGTAATCTTGCCCTTTCCAATCTATAAAAAGGCGACGATCCTGAATACCATATGTCAGCTCATGATAGATAACAAGCTCTAACTCTATTTCGAGCGCTTCTGCTTCTGTTTGTAGCCAATCAATAAAAGTCTTATTCTTCTCGGCGTCCTCTTTTCGGTAAATCAGCCAACCATTCATACGATTACTTCTCCTTTGTTCCACTTTATTCTCAGTATAGCATGTACCTTTATTGACAGATACGTTATATTTTTCAGTTATTATGGCAAAAATGTTAAAGCTATACTGGTATGCATAAAAAGAAATCCATAATCTTTTCCTTGGGAGTAATGAGACATGAGACAAATATCAAATATTCAGCTTTTTGCACTCATCGTAACATTTGAGATTGGAAGTACGACATTGTTTGCCCTAGGTGTAGGAGCTAAAAGGGATGCATGGATCGTTGTGTTAGTGTCTTTTGTTCTCAGCTTTATTTTATTATGGGTATATACTGAAATACCGAAACATTACCCTAAACAAAATTTTTCCGAAATTTTAAACGACTGTCTTGGTGTGATACTAGCTAAACCGTTATTATTCATGTATAGTATGTATTTTCTAGGTCAATCGACACATAATTTCTATGAATTTGGTGCCTTGATTCAAATGACGGCACTACCTAGAACACCACTTCTCGTTACTCTGTATTTATTCATCGTCGTCATGGTTTATATTTTACATAAAGGAATTGAGGTCCTTGGTCGATCAATTGAAATATTTCTCCCCTATCTTTTCTTTATCTTACTCGCTGCTTATTTTATGAATATGATTTCCGGTGAGTTTGAGATAACAAATTTATTACCCATTCTAGGCGAGGGATACCAACCAGTCCTTAAAGAAATCCCAAAAGTTGTTGCGTTCCCCTTTGGTGAGATGGTTGTCTTTCTCGTCATTTGGCATTATGTCAACAAGCAGAAAGGTATTCGTAAAACAACGTATATTGCTGTTACGGTTTCGACATTTTTATTATTAATAGCTAATATTGTCTTTATTGCTGTCTTAGGTGCTGAACTGACAGCAAGTTCGGAAATACCATTGCTCGAGACAATGCTCTCGGTTCATATTGCGATGATTTTTACCAACCTTGATATAATCGGTGTGTTTATTATGTTTATCGGCGGATTTTACAAAACTGCTATCCATTTTTATGGCTTTGCTTTAGCTTTTACATGGTTAATAAATAAATCCAACGCTAAATGGGTTATTACTATTTTTGGTTTAGCACTTCCGTTTCTTTCCATACTACGCTTTGAAAATTTAGATGATCAACGATGGAAAGGGATGGAGGGAGGTATCTACAATATCTGGATATATGCACTCCTCCCCTTACTCATATTGCTCATTATTAAAGTAAAGCAGAAACATAGAAAGTAAAAAGGAGGATATCCATGCCTATAACTATGGAATTACTGAAAGCTGACCCTTTCTTAGGCTTTTTAATATTCGGAGGGTTAGCTTATGCTGTCATCTTATTACTCGTACTTATATATCACATATTTAAAAGGATCTTTCACTAAATTATTCGTTAGGATGTAATGATCCATCTAGTAACCCGGTATTTAAAACTTCGATCTCCACCTTTATTTCATAGGGAACATTGGCAAATTCTTCACTCCAATTATCTTTTACGTTGTTCCAGACTTTGGGATACTTATTGCGTAGCGCTGCCCCAAACCCAAAAATATCTGCTTGAAATTCTTCCTGTGCTTTCGTTATAACTTGTTCTACCTTATCTTTCACTTCTTTTTCTGCCGTTTTTTCAAGTTCTACTGTTACTTGCGCAAGTTCTTTTCTTGTTTCGGTTTTTTGTAATTCCTGACGTTCTGCAACTTCCAATTGTTGCTTTATTTCAACTGTAAAGGAGATATCCTTTTGATTCGTTACTTCGGGCTTAATAGTTGAATTAATATTAACTAAATTCAGTGTAATAAATTTATCCTCTTTATAAGGAAAAGTTAGTGCACCTTGTTGGCTATTTCTGTGAATGGTAGTGATCCAATTATACGCACTTGTTTCATCATTATTCATAAACCCAACAAGTTTATCTTTTTTAAAAGCTGCTCCACCAGACAAATGCACATCAGGTTCTGCACTCTGTTCATTCTGTTGAAAAGTTATAACACCTAATACGGGATTTTGCCCTTGCCTCAATGATTGCTTATAAAACTTCAATAAATTAAACGAAACAGCTTCATACTCTGCATTGTCAAATAAACCATTAAGAAAATCGGCAGGAACCTTTGCGATACTATTTTTTTGCTTCTCCAGAACGGAAGAAGCACTTGTCCCCCTTGTCACGCCTAGCCACACATAACTTCTCACTACCTGTTCTCGTTGAAATGTTTCGAATATGGGTAGTAATCCTTCTCGGGCAACTTCTTCACTGACAATCACTACTTTGTTATGTGCATAGAAGCCTTTTCGATCTATTTTATGATTTGTTTTCCTTAATAATTCAGACATCGACCTTCCTGATACCGAGACCGTTAAAAAAGGTTCGTCTTGAGAAGAGACAAATGTACTCTCAGCTGATGGCCTTAAAAATTCTGAGGTAAGCTGATATTCCCCTGATTGTTGATCCATATCAATTGCCATCGCAGCCACAATCCCAACCTCTGTTAATTCCTCTACATCCCAACACCCACTCAACAAAATCACCATAAAAAAAGGTACTATTTTCTTCATAAGTTGTCACTCCTAGGATGTATTTAATATTTCTTGCGAAGAACGGATCTTGGCTTACTTTGTAAACTCTTCAATGGCGTTCTCACAAATGTATCTCTCCATTCCTTCAGCACTGCGGGTGCGAACGGTGTAAGATAAGGAACACCAAACGATCTTAAGGAACAAAGATGGGCAACGATAAACATTGTCCCGAGCAGTAAACCATAGAATCCGAAGGTTCCTGCTAACAACATCAGGAAAAAGCGAACTAAAATGACAGCATTATTGATTGCAGTCACAACAAAACCGGTAATAGCTGTCAATGCTACTACAATAACCATTGGTGCTCCTACTAACCCAGCCTGTACTGCAGCTTCACCAATTACTAATGCTCCCACAATACTTACAGCTGAACCGATAGGTCGAGGCATTCGGACCCCAGCTTCACGAAGCAGCTCAAAAATAACAGTCATGATTAAGGCTTCTAATAAAATCGGAAAAGGTACTCTTTCCTCAGCAGCAGCCATCGTTGTTAATAATAAAGCTGGCACCATTTCATGATGAAATGTAGCCGCCGCTACAAATACTGCTGGAGTAGCAACAGTTAGAAATAAAGCGATCATTCGAATAAAACGAATTAATGATGTAAATTGAAACTTGGTATAATAGTCTTCTGGCACTTGCATTGATTCAATAAATAAGTAAGGTATGGTTAATACAAATGGGGTCCCATCACACAATATCGCCACTCGACCTTCCAGTAACTTTGCAGCAACTTTGTCAGGTTTTTCACTGTTACCTACCGTCTGAAAGATAGACTTAGGATGATCTTCAATATATTGCTCTAGATAACCAGATTCTAATACAACATCCGTCTCGATCGATTCAAGCCGTTTTCTTAATTCATCTACTGTCTCTTGCTTAGCAATACCATCTATGTAGCCAATCCGAACTGGAGTTTTCGTATTTCCGCCAATGATGAACTCTTCAAAAATTAAATGAGGATTATTTATCTTCCGGCGGATTAAAGAAGTGTTAGTAGTAATGACTTCGTTAAAACCTTCTCTTGATCCTCGGACCGTTGATTCCGTGTTAGGTTCTTCTACCCCTCGCGACTCATAAGATTCTGTACTGATTAGTAATGCACTGTCAAACCCATCGATAAATATTGCGGTTTGTCCCCGAAGTATTTTTTCGATAACATGATCAAGATTAGAAGTCTTATCTACAGAAGATGCTTTGATAATATTAGAATCCATATAGGAAACTAATGAATGATCGTTTATTTCCTCCTCCAATAAATCAATTCCTAATAACGGCTCTAAGACATTATCATGAATAAACTCTTCTCTAACGATACCTTCTGTATAACAAATAAATGACTCAGTATTCTTCTTATCCTTTAACTGCAAATCTCTGAATTGGATATCAACACTATTTTTAAAGATACTCTTTAATGTTGAACGATTATCCTCGAGCACCGTTTTCACTGTTTGATTCTTTTGCTTAGGTTGTTGAGATTGATTATTCTTTCGGACTTTCCAATGTCTCCTCATTTTTTCTACCTCATCTCTTGTTGACATACATAGTTGTATTATTTGTAGAAAGATAGAATAGATACAAAAAACCGAGCAAAAATTTGCCCGGTTTAACACTCAGTCAATGCTCTCTTTAATAAAAGCCATCATATTTTGTGTAATATCAACACCTGTGCAATCATAAATGTTTTTAAAATGGGCGTTGGAATTGATTTCACACAAAATCGGTTCATCATTTTCTCCAAAAAGGAGATCAACACCTGCAAAATCTGCACCAACTAATTGACTACAACGAACCGCCAACTCCTGCTCTCTTTCTGATGGCTGGTAACGAAACATTTTACCACCTGCAGTCACATTTGCACGGAAATCTTGCTCTGATTTTCTTAACATAGCTGCCACTACTTGGTCTCCAACAACATTTAAGCGCACATCTCGACCATAGCTTGATGCAATGTATTCTTGATAAAGGTGTGGCTTATGCTGTAATTCTTTCACTTTTTGACGTAATTGCTGCTCATTTTCCATTAAATATACTTGTTCACCAAAGGATCCAAATGCTTCTTTAATAACCATAGGAAAGCCCAATGTTTCGATTACTTGATCAAGATGACTGTCGTCTTCTAACGAAACAAAAACCTTCGGGGCAATGATCGTCTTCGGCATTCGAATACCATGATTCGCTAACTGTTGATAGGTTAATGCTTTATCATCACATATTTCAATCGCTTTTGCAGAATTAAATAAACGCAATCCCTGTACTTCCAATTGCCTTGCCAAAAATAAATCCTTATCCCAGAAGAATACAAAGTCTGGATCAGTTTTTTTCGTTAATATTCTTGTTTCACCTTCTTCGATAGCAACGAGTAATTGATTATTAGCGAGCACATCTATTTCAAAGTCAAACGTCTCCGCTGTTTCTCGTAACCATTCGATTTGTTCGGCAAATTTCTTTGTGTATAGATTACCATTGTAAATAATCCAGCCTCTCTTCCCCATTGCAAAACCTCCTAAGAAAAGCGCAGAGCGCCCGTTTAGAAACGTAGCGACTGGAACGCATCAACTGAGATAAAGGAATCACGGTGAGTTTACGAACCGATGATGACTTATCGTAGGGCGATTCGTGAAGTCGCCTAGTTTCTGGGCGTTCGGAGCTAGACATCTGCGCAAATTTTATACTTTCTTGTCTCACTAGGAAAAACCGGCAAACCCCGCCGGTCCTTTATTACTTTAGTAGTAATGATGAAATATTTGAACAGCTTTACCACCGCTCCGGCTGCCCACTTCCCTTTCCGTGGGGTTTGTCCTTCAGCTAACTTTTTCGAGCCAAAACCGCTCGAAAAAGTGGATCTTCAGGCCAAACGATTCCCACAGGAGTGAAAGTGGGCGGCCTTCGCTTTATGCATGTGCTACAACCTTTGTCAGATCTGGCAACTTGGCTTATTACCCTAGTGAAGCGCAACAGATTTAGCATGGGGATATGCTAATAACGTGAGACTCCCTCAGCACGCCCAGTGAGGTTTATATGATTAATGGAACAAGCCGGTTTCTCTCGATTTCTTCATTAATTGATGTGTATACTTATTCAAGCGTGCTTTGAACAGGGCTCCAACAATCAAGGCAACAAGTCCGAATGCCGATAGAACGATGACATCATGCTGGACTTTACTCCATACAATTCCTCCTACTGCCTCTCTCATCAAATTAATCGCATAGGTGAAAGGAAGATAAGGGTTAATTGCCTGGAAAAACTCTGGCAATAAGTCGACTGGGTAAGTTCCACCAGCACCAGCAATTTGTAAAACAAGAAATACGATAGCCAATGCTTTACCAATGTCACCAAAAACCGATACTAAGGTATATACAATCAAAATAAATACAATGCTTGATAACAAGCCAAATAATATAAACCATATTGGTTCCCTTATTTCTACACCAAGAAAATACATGTCACCTAATGTCACGATAATGGTTTGAAAGAACCCGATTGTGATAAAGGTGAATAATCTGCCAAAATAAATCTGTCTTCCTGTATAGGTCTCTACATGGTGAGGATCTGTTGCCAACAGTGAAATTAACAGCAATCCACCGACCCATATCGCTAAAACCGTGTAGAATGGCGTCATTCCCGTTCCATAATTATCAATGGGGAATAACTTATTTTGATTTAACATGACTGGTTCCTCAAAAAAGGTTCGTTCCGCATCAGGATCATTTTGCAATAAATCAATAATTTCTTCTAAATCCGTTTCCCCTTCGACACTTCGGATTTTATCTGCGAGTTCATTAATTTTGCTATGAATGTAAGGATATTCTGCTAATACATTTTGCAGCATCTCTTCTCCATCTGTTAAATTAGCTGCTGTTCTATTTAATATTTCTTGTGCTTCTGGTATCGTATCTTGAACTTCTGTTAAGATATTTCTAGCTGACTCTAACGTACTTTTAGCATGCTGAATTTCTTCTTTGATTCTCGGTTCAATCGTTTCTTGATACTCAGTAATAAAGGCATCCAATCGGTCATTTGTAAATTGTGCCGTTTCTTTTAAGTTCGCCATCATTTCTTCTAATGCTTCATTATGTTCTGCAATCAACTCATCAGCTTGGTTCAATTGTGCTTGTAATTCTTGTAATGTTGCTTTCATCGCAGTCACTTGATTTAGTGCATCTTCTATCTGCTCTTGATTATTTTGCTGATTGTCTTCTTCATTTGTATTTCCTTCAGCTCCCTGATTGTCTTCTCCATTTTGATCTGGATTATCCGCTGTTTCTTCATCCTGATTTGGCTCTTGATCTTGCACTTGCCGTAAAATTTCCTCGATAGATTCAATCGACGTAATGGTACTATCTATTTGATCATTCCAATTGTTTATTTGTTGATTGATATCTGGCAACTCCTGTGAAGAGAGATCGACAGATTCCAAAAATTCATTGGTATCCTGCACTGCTTGCTGAATCGTTTCTAAGTCTTCGTTTACACGTGGAGCTATTTCATCTAAGCGTCCTTCTGCTTCATCTATAAATGCTAACGTCTCATTTACGGTTGAAAGTCCTTGATCGGTTGCCTCTTTCACTCTAGGAATAAGACTATTAGCATCATCGATCATACCTTCTGCATTTTCTGCATCTGCCAACGTTTCATCTAAGGAATTTTTAATTTCCGGCAGCTTTTCTTCGATTGTATAAATATAGTCTTCAAATTTTTTAATGTCTGGCAGTGAACTTTCCAATTCAATACCGATCTGGTTAAACATATCAAAGATAACGCCATTAACAGTTGAAATAAAGCTTGAGCTTATTTCTTCAACAATTACGGTAGCTCCTTTATCGGTTATTTTTGGAGCAATTGCGTTTATTTTTTCATTTACGTAATACTCTACCTCTGCTTTTTCTGGCTGACCACTGATCACTGTAGCCAACTTCTCCGAAAAATCTTCCGGAACCACAATGACAGCAAAGTAGTCTCCATATTCTAATTTGTCTATGGCCCCTTCTTCATCGACGAACTGCCAATCCATAGAGTCATTACTTTTTAGTGTTTCTACTAATTCTTTGCCGACATCGATGTCCTCCTCACGAACGGAGGCACCGGTATCGTTATTCACTACCCCGACTTTAATTTGATCAGTTTGACCATACGGATCCCATGCTGCTTCAATATTCATCCAAGCATATAACGAGGGAAGGATCATGAGGCCGCCTATTAAAATTGCAGCAACCCAATTAGTAATAATATTCTTCATATCGGTTTTGTATAGATGTAAACTATTTTTCATATTTTCGCCTTCTTCTACTTAAAATCAACAAAACCAATTATACCCAACTACATCTTTCGAAACAAATGTTAATTATTTTTTAGACATTATTCAATCTGTTCAAAGGCTTTTTCGTATAATCTCGCTGTTTCGATAAACCGTTCGATTTCTGAGGACGTTCCCATTACAACTGAGATAAGTCTTACACCGTTCCTCTCAACAGTTCCGGTGAAACAATAGCCAGCAAGATCGGTATATCCAGTCTTCAAGCCGTCTACCCCATCAAAAGCTAAGTCTCCTTTCAGCATCCAATTCGTATTATCATATTCCCTGTTATTTAAAAAATATGTAGGCTGATTACTAGTCTCTAACAATTCCGGATATGTCGTAATCAAATGCTCCGCAAGTTTCGCTAAATCCTGTGCCGACATCATATTTGTATCATCTACACTCCCGACAGAATAATAATCACCCAAATGCAAATTATCTAATCCAGTGCTGTTTACAAACTGTGTATCCTCCAGCTGTAACTCTTGGGCTCGCTGATTCATTTGCTGTACAAAAACTTCTTCACTTCCAGCTAATTCTTCCGCTAATGCGATGGTTGCACCATTTGCAGAGTGAATTGCCATCGCCTGAAACAATTCTGCCACCGTATAATCACGTTCTTTCGATAAATCTACTGAAGCATATCCTGGTTGGCGGGAGATAGTGTATGCATAATCACTTATTTCTACATCACGCTCCCATTTCAGTTCTCCATTCTCAATTGCTTCTAAAACAAGTAATTCCGTCATCATCTTTGACATGCTTGCTGTAGGTAATGGTATATCACTATTTTTTTCATAAATAACATGTCCTGTATCGGCATTTATTAAAAGAACAGAACTTGCCTCTAAATCGATATCGGTAATATGCCAAAACCTGTCTAATGGTCGATCGGGATATAGCATCTCTTTTTTTACTTTTTCTGTCTGAGGAGCCTTGTTAAATGGTAATGCTGCTTGGTCTCCCGCTTGATAACAGCCACTTAACAACAATAACACCACGAGTAATAATCGTTTCATTTTTTATACCACCAAAACTTTTTCTTTCAGTATAGCATAAATTACATAAGCCTCTAGACTTAGAAAAGTTACGTCTCAAGAGCAATACCCAATTGGATAATTAAGGTATAAAATGAAATCGCTAGGTAGATATAGTTTGTCCACAACTTAGATAATCATTCAAAAACAACTTTTATCAGGGGACTTAGCACTGTAAATAATATGATCCAGGAGGAGATACCATTGAAGTGGTTAAGATTTATTATTGAAAGGAAAATCCTTGTCAGTTTGCTTGTTGTGCTTATTTTAGTCTTAGGAATTCAGTCAATTTTAAAGTTAGACAGGGAACTGCTACCATCAGTCAATATGGATGGGGCATTTGTTGATATCATGGCAGGAGATATGTCTGCGCTTGATGTTGAGCAAACCATTACCAACCCCCTAGAGAATGAGATCAAAGGAATTGATGGAGTAGAAAATGTTGCTTCTACCTCTTATATAGGTAGAACTAATGTCAGTATTATGATTGAAACAGACCGAGGGGATGAGGTTTTTCAAGAGATAGAAAATACCATCCACACTGTAGCTTCTAGCAATGATAATATTCAAGATTATCAAGCAGGTCAATTTAGTACAGAGGGAGATTATGAATTTTACCTAGATTTATCTGGCGAAGATATGGTGGAGATGACAGATTTTGCTGAGAATATATTGGAACCTCGATTAGAAAACCTTCGGGAAGTTAGAGATGTTGCTTTAGAGGGAGGCTACAAGCAGGAAATCATTGTATCATTCGATCGAGATGAAATAATGGAGCAAGGACTTGACCTTCAGCAAATTATTACTACTATCCAAGAGGTAAACCGAGAAGCGGCTATTGGGCAATTCGAAGGAGAAGAAGATACTCCGTCCTTAAGATGGCACTCCGCATTAGATTCAACTTCGAGCATTGAGGATATACCAATTCAAGGCCAAAATGAAACGATTGTATTAAAAGATATCGCAGAGGTTTCCCTTCAACCGCAAGAAAGTAATTCTATCGTTTGGAAGAATGGATCCAAGGATTTCATCATGATACAAATTGGTCGAGTTGCAGACGTAACTCAAATTGAAATGGCTCACGCTGTCCGTGATGAAATAAAAGAGATAAGAGAGGAAGGACTTATAAATGGATTTGAACTACACGAGGTTGTAGCCCAAGCTGATTATGTAGAAGATTCTCTTAACGGCGTAACGGCAAACATTCTTATTGGCGGGATTTTATCAATATTTATCCTATTTCTCTTCCTGCGTAATATAAGAGCTACTTTTATTATTGGTTTTGCAATTCCGACTTCTATTTTGCTTACCTTTATTGCTATGTGGCTGTTTGATTATAGTTTTAATATGTTGACGTTAATTGGCTTAGGATTAGGGATTGGGATGATGGTTGACTCCTCTATCGTTATTCTCGAATCAATCTATCGGAAGAAAGAACAGGGCTTGGAGAAATTGGAAGCAATATTAGAAGGAACAAAAGAAGTAGCAACTGCAGTCATCGCCTCTATGCTAACAACGATTGTCGTATTTGTACCAATTGGATTAATTAGTGGAGATATTGGAAGGTTTATGATTATTTTATCGATGATAGTAGCCATTACCTTAGTCAGCTCTGCCCTTATCTCCTTTACCGTTATTCCAACTTTTGCTCATCGCTTTTTAAAAATCCGTAAAAGCCGTGCAAAAACAAAAGATGGTTGGATTATCAATAGCTACACCAGATTCGCTCAATGGATTGTCAAGAAAAAACGTAATAGCTTCGCCATCATTAGCTTGTTTATCTTTATGTTTGCTGGTTCACTCTTTTTAGTCTCGAAAATACCAATGACAATTATGCCAGATGTGTATAACCGTTATGCAGAAATGATGATTGAATTAGAACCAGGTGTATCCATCTCTGAAAAGAATGAGGTTGTCCAAGAGATTAATCGAGAACTAGAAGCGATACAAGATGTAGAAGCGAACTATGCGATGGACGATGGTGGCTTACTGTTCAGTATTATTAATTTGACCAAAGGAGATGCCATTACTAAAGAGCAAAGCGAAGTTAACGAAGAAATCCTGAAATCGTTACGAGAATTGCAAGATACACAGCCGATTAAAAGTGTGCAAAGTACGTTCTCGGAAGGTGGCGGGCAACCAATCCAAGTGATGATAAAAGGGGATAAATTGGAGGAACTTGAATCCATTGCAACTGAATTCTCCAGTGAATTAGAAGAAGTACCAGGGGTTGTCGGTGTTAGTCACTCTGGTGAACGTGCTTCCCTTGACGAAGTAATTGAATTGAAAGACGATGCTATCAGTGATAGTGGTCTTAGTTCCCTCTATGTTAAAAATTATATAGAGCAAGCATTTTTAGGTATGCCGATTGACGAAATCGTTGTGGAAGATAAAGAGATACCTGTTCAAGTAGCATGGGACGATGAAATTGATAAGAAAGATGCCTTATTGGCTATGGAAGTACCGACAATGGAAGGTGATAAAGCATTATCTGAATTTATTCGTTTGAATACAACAGAAATTCCAAATCAGATCACACACGATGACGGAACACGATATGTATCAGTATCTGCTGAATTAGAAGGAAGGGATTTAGGTTCAGTTAATCGCGACATCCAACAGTTAATTGCTGATTTTGAAACACCGGACAGCTATCAAATCGAAACTGCAGGTGACTTGGAACAACAGCAGGAATTAATGATGGAGATTCTAATCATTATCGGGATTGCCATTTTCCTTGTTTATTTAGTGATGGCTGTGCAATTTGATCACTTATTCCATCCAATTATTGTGATGTCCATTATTCCGATGACAGTCGTTGGTGTGATCTTAGGTTTATTCTTCACTCAACGGGAATTAAGTGCATTGTCAGCTATGGGGATTATCATGCTCATTGGTATTGTTCTCAATAATGCGATCCTGTTTATCGATCGAACGAAACAACTAAGAAAAGAAGGGTATATCGTTACAGATGCACTTGTTGAAGCAGGAAGAAATCGAATCCGACCTATTTTTATGACTAGCTTTACAACCGCTGCCGGCATGCTACCATTAGCGATTACAACTGGGACGTCAAGTAACTATCAAGCACCAATGGCAACGGTTATCATTTCGGGATTACTGTTCGCAACGTTTATTACACTATTATTGATTCCTGCGATTTATCGATTGTTTAGCTCTAATAAGAAATTAAATAAAGAAGCTAAAGAAGAAGCTTCTATGTCTGCTTAAGTTAATTTGAAAAGGGAAATAGATCTTCTTGCTAGTGCCGTTTCCCCTGGAGTTCGTAATTTGTTGTAGCTTCTGTTTTCTGGCAAGTGAGGTGAAAATTATGCAGATTTCAAGGGGAACTGCCACGCGTACGAATATGTCGTAGTTAAGTGTTCTTGTGTCTTCGAGAGTCCTTCTCGAAGACACTTTTTCCTATTTGAATGTTGTTTTGCCCTCGAGAGCTGTTCTCAAAGATACTTTCTACAATTAATAGCTTCTTTCCATATTAAAAAGACAAACAAACCTTGAATGGTCTGCTTGTCTTTTAGATTAGCCTAAAATATTATAACCAGAGTCTACATAAACGATTTCTCCGGTAACACCTCTGGATAAGTGGCTCAGCATTGCTACTGACATATCTCCCACTTCTTCTTGTGTCACATTTCGTTTTAGAGGCGATTCTGCCTCAATTTTGTGTAAAATCTCATTGAACGATGGAACACCTTTGGCAGCTAACGTTTTGATTGCACCAGCAGAAATAGCATTTACACGAATATTATGTTCTCCTAAGTCCATCGCTAAGTATTTAACAGTAGACTCCAATGCTGCTTTTGCAACACCCATCACATTATACCCTGGCACTACACGTTCTGCACCTAAGTAACTCATTGCCATAATCGATCCACCTTCAGCCATTAAAGACTGTGCTTCACGAGCTACTGCAATTAATGAATATGCACTTGTATCTTGTGCAAATGCATAGCCGTCACGAGATGTTTCAACAAAACGGTTTTTCAGATCTTCTCCATGTGCAAAAGCGATTGAGTGCACGACACCATGAATGGTACCGACTTCATCAGCAATTTTACCGAACGCTTCCTTGATACTATCATCATTGTTGACATCACAAGGAAGTACTAGCTTTGCGTCTAGGTCTGACTTTTCCAGCAATTTTGTTAGTTTTGCTAAAGAACGCTCCTTACGATACGTAAAAATTAGGTTGGCACCTGCTTGATGCAAGGATTGCGCAACGCCCCAAGCCAGACTTCTCTGATTTGCTACGCCCATCACTACGACATTCTTCCCTTTTAATTTTAATAAATCTTCCATAACGTCCTCCTAATGAACTTGATCACGCGCTAACTCCCAGAAATGTTTCGCTAACCTTTAGTCCCTGGAAGTCTCACCTTTATATTTGGTGTTAGTACCTACTGCTAATTATCTTTACTATAACATATTTTTCCCGAAATAAAAATGATTCATATGTGTATAATACCGTTTGAAATAGATAAAGTTAAGGAAAAAGACAGGTGATGGATGTGATTATAGGCTTAGCAATTATCAGTATTATCATTGCGCTCATTTCGCTACTCTACACATTAAAGGTCGGCAAAACTGTAAATCAACAAAAAGGTGAACATGATACAAATACAAAAGCAACGGCGAAACACCCCATTTTGTTCAATCCGATTTTTTTAACATATATTTTCGGCTTTGGAGGTTTAATTCTATTTATTTTTTATCTCACGTCTAAATATTATTAATGTTTCAACCTCTGCGCTTTTTTATGTTAAAAACATTCCCTATACTATTGCATTCTCTCACTATTATTGGAATAATTTTAATAATAAGCTTTTCTTAAAATAATAGGAGGGATGTGTAATGGATTTTTTGTTGGATTGGTTAAGCACAATTAACGAAGAAGGTGCAGCGATACTTGGTGAGATTGGTGGATGGGTGTGGGGACCTCCCCTACTTATTTTATTAGTCGGGACAGGTTTATATTTAACATTCCGACTCGTCTTCTTGCAGTTTAAGTTGTTACCTTATGCATTAAAACTAGTCTTCAGCAAAAAACAAGATAAATCATCCAAAGGGGATATTAGTCATTATCAAGCATTAACGACAGCGATGGCAGCAACCATTGGTACTGGTAATATCGCCGGTGTCGCTACAGCAGTTGTTGCAGGGGGACCCGGGGCTGTATTTTGGATGTGGATTACTGCATTAGTCGGAATGGCTACCAAATATGCGGAGGCATTGTTAGCGGTGAGATTCCGTGTTGAAAATGAAAATGGAGAAATGTCCGGCGGTCCGATGTACTATTTGGAACGAGGACTAAAAAACAAACCAATTGGTAAATTTTTAGGTGTATTATTTGCGATTTTCGCTTCAATTGCGGCGTTTGGTATTGGGAACATGGTACAGTCTAATACGGCAGCTTCATCATTAGAGGAATCTTTTTCTATTAGTCCATTTATTACTGGTATTGTCTTTACTGTATTAGCTGCTTTAGTTATCATTGGCGGGATTAAAAGTATTGGTAAGGTGACAGCTTTCTTTGTTCCGGTGATGGGTGCATTTTATATTTTGGGTGGACTTATTCTTATTGTTTTGAACTTTGATTTAGTACCTGGAGCGATCTCTTTTATTTTTGAAGATGCGTTTACTGGTAGTGCTGTTGGTGGTGGTATCCTTGGTACCGTTATCCGCTATGGAGTGGCACGTGGTGTATTCTCCAACGAAGCTGGTTTAGGTTCTGCACCAATTGCGGCAGCGGCAGCCAGAACTGATTATCCAGCAAGACAAGCTTTGGTTTCGATGACACAAGTTTTCTTTGATACGATCATTGTTTGCTCGATTACAGGTATTACCATTGTCATGGCAGGTCAATGGGACGCTGGATTGGATGGATCAGCATTAACTAGTGCTTCCTTTGCTCAATTCCTAGGGACATCAGGGTCTTATATTGTAACATTTGGTATATTATTCTTTACCTTTTCTACGATTCTTGGATGGTCTTATTACGGTGAAAAATCTATCCATTATTTGATGGGTGCTAAAGGTGTCAGAGTTTATCGTTATATTTTCATCGCCTTCGTCTTTATCGGCGCAGTTGTATCACTAGATGTTGTGTTCAACTTCTCCGACGTGATGAACGGTTTAATGGCCTTTCCAAACTTGATTGGTCTACTTGCCTTATCTGGAATTGTCGTGGCAGAAACGAATAAGTTTTTGAAGGTTAAAAAAGAAGAAAAATAATTTTAACTTAATAAAAACTTGGTATTCGCCTTGTCTCTTAGTGAATACTTATGCGTGAAAAGCAGGAAACCATTTGGCTTCCTGCTTTTCCTGTTCTCTCTATATTAATTAAAACCTACTAACCGCTGTGATATTTTATAAGCCCCCACTGATATCTTTCGACCAGCACGGCCAGGCAAATTAATTAGCCTACCCATTATACCGTACTTTAGACTTCGGTAAAGTCTCAGATCGTTTTCTTTTATATACCTCATTAACTCTTTTTTCTTTCTAAGATTCTCAGCAGTACCAGATCTTATTAATAAGATTGCCGAGACTACTGTAACGATTTCTAAATGACGTAATAGATAATGCTGTAAATTCTCATTTTTTATATTCATTTGCTGTGCTCTATCTATCATTAACTTATTGACTTTAATTTGTTGATCAATTCGTTGGATCATTATATTCTCCTGAACTGATTGATCCTCTCTACCAATATAGTATCTATAAAAATCTACATTAATATAATAGATTTTCTCAACAAACTCTAAAGGAGTAAATACATATAAATTATCAACATAGAAAGTATGCCTTGGTAATTCCAACCCACAATTTTGGAGTAATCGAGTCCGGTAAATAACGGAATGCATCAAGATATATTGTCCTTTATGAAAATGCTTAATATCATCCCATCTAAAAATTCGACCTTCCGGGAGAACATTTTCATACTTCATAACCTTCTTATATCTTGCGCCTTCTTTTTCGTATACAAAGTTACTTACTATCATATCTACCTGTTGGTTTTCTATTGAAAATTGCCGCAATGTATCCAATATTTTTATATAGGATCGTACATCTACCCAATCATCACTATCCACTACTTTAATATAAAGCCCTGTTGCATGTTGAATACCTGTATTAACAGCTGCACCGTGCCCGCCATTTGACTGGTGAATTGCTTTCACTACATCAGGATACTTATGCGCATATTCCTCGGCAATCTCTGCCGTTCTGTCACTTGAACCATCGTTAACTAGCAAAATTTCTACTTCCTGTCCACCTGACAACAGCGACTCTACACAATATCTCATATAATCTTGTGAATTATAACACGGTATTACGACTGATAATAATTTCATACTTCCACTACCTTTACTCTGCTTGTTTTTCTGGCTCTTGTTTGAAAATAATCTTAAATATCGGGAAGAACACCCAGAATGAAATGGCACTGTTAATGATCATTGTAATCACATCTGCTGTTGTTTCACCGAATGATCCCATCCCCCATGTGTTCATTAATAAATCATATATCGGTGCTTTATAAAATCCTTGTGCTGCTGCAGCACCGATTGTAATAATAACATAAGCTACTAAATACCAGAATGCTGCTTTCCATATGTTACTATTAGATTTAAATGTAATACTTCTTTGGGCAAAAAAGTTAAGAATTTGGGCAATCGCGATCGTTATTTGAACAGCTAAGAAATAGGCGAGCCCACCTCCTCCTCCTGCTGACATAGCTCCAGCTGCATAATCAAATACATAGTAGGGACTGCCATCGAAATTTTCCCCGAATTGCATGATCTGAAAATTAGTACTAACTAATGAAGTTTGGGCAAATATACTCTTTAAAATTGGCATTAACGCTAGTTGTAATACGGTCACACCATTACTTAACATAAAAAACACTAAGAACTGGGCGATATTTGGATGTTTTTCCTTATATCTAGCCCAAAAACCTAGCGGACCTGAAGCCAATTTATGATCTGTTGCTTTTTCATTACTCATTATATCGCTCCTTTGTCGCATTGACTATATCAAATCGTTTCCTTTTGCGACTTTAACATTCTTCTTCTTTCTTTCAAGAAATGGCGTAATCCTTTAAAGAAATTCCCATTTACCATTTGCAAGATTCCATCTAGCATTGGCATATTTACTATACCGCCAGTCATTCTGGCTATTCCTCTAAAAGGCATATGGTAGACAGACATCATAATGAGGTTCGCCGTATCACGCTTCCCGATTTTTTGTAAAAACCGATGAGAAAAAGAGATTAAATGAAAAGCAAATCTAGCTACCATCCCTTTCGCATACTGGCATTGCGCAATCGTATCATTATAGCCTAACGGTTTAGAACGATCCCAGTTCGCTACAGGTACTTTCCTTCCTAACAATTGTTCAAATTCTACTTGTTCAACATGATTAGCTTTACCAGAATAATACGATGGTAGCTTAGCCTTATCATATGGTACAGGAGCGCTCGTTCCCTCAATCGAAATTGTTTGCTCTAGTCTTATGTCTTTGCTGGAAGTACCAATCATAATCCCGTAATCAGCTGTTTCAATCTCCCACTTATTTGTTTTCACATTGAAATAGCGAAATGTTTTGTCATCAAACGGAATATAGACTTCTTTTGTTTCATTAGGTTGAAGATAGACTTTACTAAATCCTTTTAATTCTTTTTTCGGTCTGAATATTTCTTGTGACTGGCATTGTACATAGAGTTGTGCGATTTCCGCCCCTGCAACATCACCTGTGTTGGTAATCTTAAATGTCACGCCGTCCTTTGTTACTTGAATATCATCGTATGCAAATGTTGTATAACTTAATCCATATCCAAATGGGAAGAGGACATTGACATTAGCTGTGTCGTAATAACGATAGCCGATAAATAATCCTTCGCGGTATTCAACACTCAATTCTTTACCTGGAAAATGTTGGCTGGCTGGTGTATCCACATACCGAAATGGGTATGACTCTGCTAATTTTCCAGAAGGATTCACTTCACCTGTTATGACACTCAAAACGGCTTTTGCTCCTGCTTGTCCACTTAAATAACCATGAACAAGACCTTTCACTTTATCGATCCATGGCATTTCAATAGCTGCCCCACATGATAACACTGCTACAATATTTGGATTGATCTGATGGACTGCATCTAATAATTCCAATTGATTTCCAGGTATTTTCATACTATTTCTGTCTAATCCTTCCGCTTCAGTCGCCTCATCTAAACCAATATACAAGAGGACAACATCCGCTTCGGCTGCCAATTTGCACGCCTTATTCAACATCCCTTTATTTCGTTTCCCGTACCGTTCAAATCCTTGCTCATATCCAATATGATCGATTGGTAATTGTTCAAGTACATCTAATGTGTTATCCAATTTAGTTGGATTAACGATCGAAGAACCTGCACCTTGATATCGCGGATTTTTCGCAAAGTCACCGATAGTTGCCACTTTAATTCCTTGTGGTAATGGTAAAATGTTTTCCTCATTTTTTAATAGAACGATAGACTCCTCAGCCGCTTGCTGTGCTTTTTGATGGTGTTTCTCTATATCAAACGTAAGACTAGGATTCCGTTCAAATACCTTTTCAGTTGAGAAAACAAGCTCTAAAAGACGATCAACACAAACATCTAATACTTCTTCACTTATTTTCCCCTCTTTGACAGCATGCACAATATCCTTATCTGTTTCACCAGCTGTTGTCGGCATTTCTAACTCATTTCCTGCAATAAGTCCAGCGACTCTATCATTACTACCTCCCCAGTCAGTAACAACAACACCGTCATAACCCCATTCATCACGTAAAATTTCCTGCATTAAATGGATATTTTCATTGGTATATTCACCGTTTAACCGATTATAAGAAGACATGACCGTTTTTGTTTTACCTTCTTTTATAGCAATTTCAAAGGCCGTTAAATAAATCTCGCGTAAGGTTCGTTCGTCGACTACCGTATCAATAGTCATTCTTCGCTCTTCTTGATTGTTAGCTGCAAAATGTTTCACACAAGCAGATATGCCATGTGATTGAATACCTTTTATATAACTGGCAGCAATTTTGCCTGCATGATACGGATCTTCACTAAAGTATTCAAAGTTTCTTCCGCATAACGGGTCTCTTTTCATGTTAATACCTGGGCCTAATAACACATTGACATTTTGAGCTACTGCTTCTTCCCCTAAATATTCGCCGATTTCTTCTCCTAAATTTGTATTCCAGCTATTCGCTACCGTTGCTGCAGTTGGAAAACAGGTTGCAGGAATACTTTCATTCAGACCAAGATGGTCAGCTGCTTCAGCTTGTTTACGAATACCGTGTGGTCCATCTGCAAGAAATATATTATTAATACCTAGACGATCAATACTTTCTGTTTGCCAAAAATCTTTCCCTGACATTAGTGATGCTTTTTCTTCCAGTGTCATCTTATTGATTAATTCTCTGTATTTCATAGTATTACCTCATTTTCTTAGATACTGTTGGTGTTTTTAAGCTGCATGATTAGGATTTTTCATAAGCCAACTTGCCATCGTCGTTGAATCATTATTTTCATAACACCACTATACATAAAGTATATTATTAGTTACTTGCTGCTTTTACATAATAGTGGTAGCACTGTTAATGTTTAAGTAAATCTGTAATTAGCGCTTGAATCCATAAACAGCCTAACCTCCCTTTAGATTTTCAAGCTCTCGAGCTAAACATTTGATAAATTTTATGATAATGATGTATTACTAACAACGCTTACAACAAGTCTCTAAACTCAGACTATCAAACTAAAGCTAATGCTATTTCACAAAATAGAAGCTAAACACCATTACAAATAAAGTGAGACTATGATCAATGGGAGTGTGGACTCTCACTGATTATTAGTGACACTTATCGGGGTGTTAGCGTCTGTTATTCCTATACTTATCTTTGTGTTTCTTGAAGATTTGAAGTAAGGGTCTTACAAACATTTAGCATCGGATATAATTAGCGCTCTATTTATTAAACAAGGATTTTTTGCTTCTTACTTTGTATTACAATGAAAGTTTAGCATATTTAAAAATTAGAAATTAATAAACATCATAAACAGTCATATTTATCACACGAACTGTTAATGTTTTATTGCGCAAATAAAGCTTGAACTTCCATTTGAAAGTGCTCAAATCTAAATCAGTTAATTTAAATTATGTCAAACACAATGAAATGTAGAATATGAGAATGCAACTCGCTAAATTTATGCAGACCGCGTTGAATGTGAACAGAACAACAGATCATAAAAATAAACCCCATGAAAAAAGGTTCCGATCATCAAATAAACGATGAACAGAACCTTTTTCCATTGTTTTTGGCTAGTTATGAAGAACCTCTTAAACATTTTTGCTATATATAGTTTTGAAGTGCTTCCAAAAAAACAATTAATGACCTCATTCTTCATCTTTGACGCCATCTTATCTCACAATTACTTCAAAAGCGGCATAAGAATCTTCATTTCAAACCAGTTTCCTTTTTTCTCAATATTTACTACACCATCATATTTTTGTACCGTATAGCGAATGCTTTTCAACCCATATCCGTGTTGATGAGATTCTTTCTTTGTTGTTTCCGGTAACCCTCCTACTAAATAGAGCTCATCTTCAAAGTAATTTTCAAACTTCATCATCAAAAACCCTTTTTGTTTAAACAACGTAACATGTATTAGCCTCTTTTCTTCATCCTCTATTTGTTTTTCATATTCAATAGCATTATCTAAGGCATTCCCAAAAATTGTACAAATATCCATCACTTCCATATTGTCTAACAACGTTCCGTCAACGACATAGGTTAGTGTTATATTATTATTAATACAATATAAATTTTTACTTGTAAAAAGTGTGTCTAACACATGATTACCAGTTTTGTTCTGTGCTTCATAAAACTTTATTTCATCCTCCATTTGAGTTAAGTATTTATTTCTCTCTTCTGGACTTTTTAATGCTTTGAGAGCGATTATTTGATTTTTCAAATCATGATATTTATAATTTATAATTTCAATACTCTCTTTTGATTGTTGATACTGTTCATACTGTTTTCTTAAAATAGTTTGCATAGCTTGTAATTCATGTCGCACCCTTAAATCATTGATTTGTATATGGTAAGCATATAATATAGCAAAACCGCCTAGATCTACAAATGTTCGAATATTTAGGATGTCTTGAGCATATTGTCCGCTAAAAGGTGTACGAGAAGTAATAAAACTCAAATTACTTATGGAAAAAACAGCCACCCCTATTGTCAGTGTAGACAAGAACTCACGTTTTCTAATATTTAACTTTCCTTCTTTCGGTATGAGTCTCCTTTCAAAGATCCAAATCAATCCAAAAGAAAATACAAATACTATACTAAACAGAAGGATGGATGCCATAAACGTATTTTCAAACTCATCCTTCCACAAAAAATAATGAATTTGCCATTCAAATGATGCAACTAATTCAGCTGCAACAAATGCCCGAACACTAAAATAACCAGCTTCAATTAGTGTAATCTCACAACTTAGGTAAATAAAGAGAAACATCATTGCGATTGCTACAATCATGGATGGAATCCAAAATACAATAGGTAAATCCTTTGTAGTTATTAAAAATGTGGCTTGTGCAAATAAAACCAATACAACAAACCCAATCAGTTTCCATCCATGTAACTTCTTTTTTAATAGTGAAATATAAACAATACAAGCAATCCATTCGGCTATTGCCGTATATAATCGTGGAATATCTGGTAATACATCTGTCACTGTATCACTTCTCCCCAATATTTCGTTAATGCTTCCATAAACGGTTTCTTTTTATTACGGCTAACCAAAAGTTTTTCCCCTCTAACGACTGCACAATTATCACTCATTCCTTCTACATGTTCCAAATTAATCAAATAACCTTTATGTGCACGAAAAAAATGAAAGCTTGCTAATTGTTTCTCTAAATCTCTCATTGTACCAGCCGTAACAAATTCTTCTTTCTGTGTTTTAAATAGTAAGTTATGTCCTTGACTCTCCACATAGTAAATATCTGAAACCTCTAGACGCATCACCCCACCTTTCACATTAATTGTTAGATAATTAGTTTCCTTTCTTTTCGTTCTACTTACAACTCTACTTAATCGTTCTGCAAATTGAAAATAAGAAATAGGCTTTAAAATATAGTCCAAAGCATTTACTTCATAACCCTTAATTGCATATTGCGTGGAATTCGTAATAAAAATAATAATTACTTCCGAATCAAATTTACGTATTTCCTCCGCTGCTGACATTCCATCCATAAAATCCATTTGAATATCCATTAAAATGACATCATAATTAGCCTTATAATGCTCGACGATCTCATCACCATCAGAATATGTCTCTATGGTCAGTATTTCTTCTTTTTCTTCTTCAAACCTTCTCAAATATTCGATTAATTGTTGCTGATACTTCATATCATCTTCCACTATTGCAATACGTAACATGGGTATCTCTCCTTTCTATTATCTTCAATGTTCTCCTGTGATATAATTATCTTCTTTTACAGTTAATCTTTCTTATTCATTCAAAATCGTCACTCATTTACATAAAAGATTATATTTGATAGAAATTATAACATAGATTATTTGCTTCCAATGAAAAACAGAGCAGTTTCTAGCCTAATATCTAGACTCTTTAACTACTCTGTTTTATCACTATTTATACATTTTTTATTTATATCACGAACAAATTGTTTAAAACTCTAGCATTATAAACAGCACCGCTTTATTGCATTTTCCAAGTGCGTGATACAGCATAGAGTACATTTTTACTTGCCCGTTGTAAACTTTTAACCGTACCTACTTCTGTACTAGAATCCTGTGCGGCTTCCATAAAAATCTTACTTTGATTCTCTCCACCTTGCCATGAAGCCATAGTGTCAAGAGTTACATCTCCTCCTGCATAAAGCATTTGCATGACATTCATATGTGGATACATATTAGCATCTGTAATGATTAAACCTTTAAAATCCCATTCATTTCTGAGCACATTGGTCAATAAGCTTTCATTTCCTCCAGCCCATTCTAAACCAATATAATTGAAAGAACTCATTACAGCCAAGCTGCCTCCTTCTTTAACAGCTAACTCAAATGGCTTCAAGTATATTTCTCTAATTGCTTGTTCATTGGACCAAGTAAAGAGTGTTGAACGAACGCCTGCTTCACGCTCATTTAATGCAAAGTGCTTAGCATAAGTGATAACACCTTTTTCTCGAGCACCACCTATTACTTGTGCAGCGATTTTTCCAGATAATACACTATCTTCGCTATAATATTCAAAGTTTCTCCCGTTATACGGCGTTCTATGAATATTCATCGCTGGTGCAAACCAACCACTATAGCCAAATGCTTGTGCTTCATTACCAACACTTGTACCCATTAGATAACCCGCATCCGGATTCCAAGTTGCTGCGACAATATTTGGTGATGGATATGTGACACCAACTCCTTCTGTACCCATAATCGGACCTGAGTATACATTGGATGCAATAGCCATTGTACCATCAGGTTGTAAAGTCTTCGGTACCCCTAATCTTTCAATTTCTAAAAGTTGATAAGCACCTGTTCCACTTACTTGTGTTAACTCTTCAAGCGTTAACTGTGAAACAAATTCATCCCATTTCGGATCATCGTAAGGAACATCAACCATGTCGGAAAGCATGATAGTTTCTTCAAGTTCCTGTCCAAAAGCTGGCATATCATCATCCGTATATCCTAATGACTCATCTGTAGGTACTTCATAAGACATAGCGTCAAGGATTTCCTCTGATGCAACATAATCAGACTTTTGAGGACCTGTAAATGCTCGACTGGATTCATTCCATTCTCTTGTCAAATAGTCATCAATATGGTGAGCATCTTCAAATTGATTTGTAGCAACTTGTGCATCTGATGGTCTTTTACCATCATTTTCTTCATTGTAAATAATATTATCTTCTAAATTATATGACTCAGAATCTACCAACGTATGCGAGTTATCCATTAACATGATCTCATAACTTCCCTGTTCTAAAACATACGCTTCATGTTCTTGATAGTCATATGACGCCATATCTTCTAATTGGAATGAAAGTGAATAAGTCTCCGTACCACCAGGTTGGATTTCATTCGTCTTATTAAAAGCAACCAGGTTCACAGAAGCCTTCTCTATTCCACCCGTGTAAGGAGGGTTATAGTATAGTTGAATAACATCCTTACCAGAAACATCTCCGGTATTTCTTACTGAAACACGTACAGTTACTTCCTCATCTTCGATACTCATGTCTATTATTTCTTTCTCAAAGTTGGTGTAGCTTAAACCATGTCCAAAAGGGAACATTACATCCTGATCATAATTGTAATTTTCGTCGGTAGCATGCCGTGTTTCATAATATTTGTAACCTACATAAATCCCCTCATGATTTTGTACGAAGTAGCCCTCTTCCTCTGGGGCGTTGGAATAATGAAAATCATCACCAGTCCAGTTACCTTCCTCGTCAATACCCTTATAGTTATTTGCTGCTGGCATACTTAAAATATCTTTTGGCCAGGTGTCTACTAAACGACCTGAAGGATTAAGAGTGCCATTCAGAATTCTAGCTAGTGATTTTGTCCCACTTTCACCTGGATATCCTATCCATAAAACACTTTTAATAGATGGATAATCGTCTAGAAAGTCTAACTCCATTACATTTGCAGAGTTAACCACTAGAATAACATTTTCAAAACTTGAACTAACGGTATCAACTAAAGCTTTTTCATCGTCTGACAGTTGAAGGTCTTTTACACTTAAATCAACCATTTCCCCAGCTCCACGACCGATCACGATCATAGCCGTTTCGGAATAGTCCTTTGCATGTTCAATAATTGTTCTTCCGTCTTCATATAAAGAAGTATCTTCATATGCATTTGATGGAACTTCAGGGAGCTTAATATTTCCTTCTGTTCCTAATATTTCAGAATCACTTTTATTTGCAGGTGCTTCCGTTTCATCAATTGAAATATCGCCATCTTCTATAAAATTATATTGTAAATGTAATAAATCCTCATTCAGCTCGAAATTACCTTCCTCACGAAGAGCATCTTCAAGCTTCATTGCAGATGTTACGTCTGTTGCAGTGGAGCCACCTGAATTATACAAGGTTTGAACCGCTCTCATTCCAAATATATTAATTTTGGCTTTTTCCTCTTCAGATGTAAGAATTGGCAGAAGATCATCTTTATTCTGCATTAATACAAAGCCTTCATCTGTAATCTTTTCGACTGTTTCTTTCGCACTGGAAAAAGCTAATTTTTGTTCTTCTGTATCCGGTTTGAATTTTTCTATTAACCAATACCCAGAAGATGTAATAACAAAGCCATATATTAAAACCCCGGCTATTAAAATAAATAGTGTACTAAAGCTTGCAATAAGAATATTTCTTTTTTTCCTACTCATTTTTCTTTTTGATTGTTTCCTATCATTTTCCATAATTAGACCCTCTTTCTTTATAAAACTTAAAATCATTCAAAATCACTGGATATACTATTCCCAATTTAAATTTTGTATTGTTAAGTTCATTTTCTTAAGTTCCTCTTTAATAAAGTATATATTGGTGAACTATTAGAAAACCCCTTTATTGATAACGGATTCATATTTAATCTAAATTCACCTTTCACTAAATAAAGTAAAACTTCAAACAATAGAAGTTATAGGGGGATAGCACCATGATAATAAATTATTTCAAATAGATATTATCACATACTTCCCATTATTTTTCTTCACTCGCATGAACGGTAGTTTTTATTTCATAAACTGCACATGAAAAGTAGGTTATCTCAGAAAAGCCCCGATAACATAAGGAATCAAATTTTTTATTAGAGTCTTTTTACCAGTACATTTAAAATCGTTTTGTGCGAGTCTGAAGTAATTCCACCTGCTTCAGTTGCTTCTACGCCACACGGAACTCTGTAAAGTAATTCTGTGTCTAATTCCTGTTCCAAGTCTTTAATTGTTTTACTAACTTCGTGTGTTATATGTAGGTCTCTTAGCTCAGTAGTTAAACTCTTTTTCTCCTATAATTTGATGAAATATTCTAGATATTTATAGTAGTTCTTTCATTTGTTTACGATAAGTTATGATATTGCTAAAATAGTTTTCATATGAAGAAATAACATTTATATTAAAGTATAACTTACCATAAAAAAAGAGAGCTAGTTCAGAAATTTGATGAATATGCAGGAAGCATAACATAAAGGGGATGACAACATGTACGATTATTTAATCGTTGGTGCAGGCTTATTCGGATCCGTTTTTGCTTATGAGGCCAACAAGCGAGGAAAGCAATGTCTTGTTATAGATAAAAGAAATCATATTGGTGGTAATATTTACACAGAGGATATCGAAGGGATTAATGTCCATAAATATGGAGCACATATTTTCCATACAAACAATAAACAAATATGGGACTATGTTCATCAATTTGCTGACTTCAATCGTTACACCAATTCTCCTGTCGCCAATTATAAAGGAGAAATTTATAATTTACCCTTTAATATGAACACATTTCATAAGCTATGGGGGAGCGTCACACCGAACGAAGCAAAACAGAAAATAGCTGATCAAAAAAAAGCCGCTAATATCACCACTGCTCGGAATTTAGAAGAACAAGCAATTTCGCTAGTAGGTACAGATATTTATGAAAAGTTAATTAAGGGATACACAGAAAAACAATGGGGAAGATCTGCTAAAGATTTGCCGGCATTTATTATCAAACGTCTTCCAGTCCGTTTTACTTATGATAATAATTACTTTAATGACCGCTATCAAGGGATTCCAATCGGTGGTTATACGAAATTGATTGAAAAAATGTTAGCAAGCAGTACTGTCCGATTAAATACGGATTATTTTGAGGAAAAAGAAGCATTGGACAAGTTGGCAAACAGAGTAGTCTACACCGGAATGATTGATCAGTATTTTGATTACTGCCATGGAACATTAGAATATCGCAGCCTAACTTTTGATACAAAGGTGTTAGAGGAAACCGATAATTTTCAAGGCAATGCTGTTGTAAACTACACAGATAGAGAAACCGCTTATACAAGAATAATCGAACATAAGCATTTTGAATTTGGGACACAAAAGAAAACGGTTATCACAAAAGAATATCCATCTGAATGGAAGCCGGGAAATGAACCTTATTACCCTATCAATGATACAAGGAACAATGAAGTGTATAAAAAGTATCAAACATTGGCAAATCAAGAAAAGCATGTTATTTTTGGCGGAAGATTAGCTACCTATAAATATTATGATATGCATCAGGTTATAGGTGCAGCACTAACCACTGTTGCAAAAGAATTCGGCGAATAAGAAAAAGCTTAAGGTCTGTTAACGTTCTTCCTTGGTTAATACCTTTATCCAAGGAAGAACGCTACTTTTTCATGAAATCTCTTATTTTTGTCGCTGAACAATATAGTGCATAAGTTGCTTAAAAAATGCAGTGTTATCTGGGAATTTTTCCAAAGCTTCTACTGCATCACAATAGTGTTTCCACATTTCTTTCTTAGCTTGTTTCTCACCTAACACTGTGACGAAAGTAGAGCTATTATTTTGTCGGTCGATTCCTGCTTGCTTTCCTAAAACAGTTGAGTCTCCTTCAAGATCTAACAAATCGTCTTTAATCTGAAAGGCAATTCCCGCATGATGGGTAAATTGCTTAATCGACTCTATTACTTCATGTTTGGCACCAGCAACGATGGCTGGCATCATTAACGCTGCTTCAAATCCGATCCCGGTCTTATATAAAGAGAGTTCCGTTAATTCCTCAATAGACAATTGCTTTCCTTTCGCTTCCAGGTCCATGAACTGCCCTTGACACATGTCTTGTGTCAGCTGTGTTGAATATGCTATCAAATCTAAAATTTTGTCTGCATCATATCTTCGTAACTTCGTCTGTTCCTGTACCGCTTTTTGCGTCATCCATAAGGCGGTTAACTCTGCTACAGCACTACTATATTTCTCATGTACGGTTGGTCTTCCCCTACGTATTGGTGCATTATCCTGTGAAGGAAGATCATCGAAAATTAACGAGGCAGTATGCATATATTCAATAGCTTTCAATAATGGAATAACATCCTTCCCTGCCAAGCCAAACCCCTCTGTTGCCATCACCCAAGTCATAATAGGCCTTAATCGTTTGCCATCCCCTTGTAAACTGTAATTCGCAGCATCAATGATAGCATGTTGTTCTTTAGGTTCAATCGTTAAGAATTGATTGATGGCATGACGTGCACTTTCCAATGTTCGTTGGAATTTCACTTTCTCTTTATCCTGCTGATCGATTGTTGCTACCATTTTGTCACGGAGTAGTTTATCAAAGAAAGCAACATTCTTCGTTCGCTCTACCATCTTTTCCAAAAAGGAAATAAAAGATGGACTGATAGAAAATGTCTGCAACAATTCTCTGTATTGCTGCTTGCCGAGACGTTTTCGTAATCGTTTCAATCCATTCGTCACTCGATCTAATATGATCTCTCGCGTTTTTTCATCATTTTGATAGACATGATGAATTAAATAAGAGATAACTGACCAATACATGGCAAAAGGATTAATTAAATCAGGCCGTTTATCACGGTATTTAATAAAATACGTATATGGTGTTACACTCCCCATTGACATATCCTGATCTATATCAGCTAAATCATCTGCTAACTGATTGTAAATACCGTAATAAAACATATGCTCTTCCACCTGATCATTCGCTGAAAAGGTTTGAAACGAGCGCACAATCATTCGCGATGAAGAAGATTTCAAAATAAGCGGGATATATAATTCTTCATTCGTATAATCAGGATTATCTAACCGTTTATTGCGATCTATTTCCTGGGCATGAAAAAACAAATAAGCATGTTGATAAAAATTATCAAGGTTATCTGGCGACTGATTGTTCTCCAAATATCGAAAGGCATTAGTTAATTCACGGTAAATTGGTTCAACAATCTCACAGTTATCCCCATCCCATGCTGTAAAAGGGATAATCTCCCCAGTTCGTAGCGTGTGTCGAATAAGAGAGGCAAACTGCCCCTGCTCTTGATTCGATAATATAGGTGCATCCAATAAGTCGTCAATAAATGGATAGGTTAGACCATAACAATAGCCAATCCGGACTGCTTTATCCAAACGCATGGTCCTAACTTGCTGAGATGTTTCCTCTTGTAATTCTTCTATTTCATGCATTAAGACACCAGCTATTATTTTGATTAATTTTCGTTGTGCATGCACTTTATCCAATCCTTCTGGAATGAGTGAAGACACATGCTTTAGTTTCTCAATCAGCCAGAAAAAGGTTGCTTCTAATGACTCCTTTTCAGCTAGTCGGTAAAGCTTCGCCAAGCTGAACCATTCTTGATTCGAGTGATGCTGTAAATACGTTCTCACATCCTCGGTTACAGCTGCGATTCTTTGTTGCACTTTGTCCGAGGAAATATCTCTCCCTAAATCACGTAAATAGATATAGGAAATACTTCGATGTAAATAATCATTAAGCATTCCTTTTTTCGCTAGTTGTTGAAGGAATTGTTGGTCTTCTTTTATTGCTATGTTGTCATAATTCCAGAAAGATGATTTTTTCTTTTCTTGATAGTCCTGCAAATCTGCTTTTAATGTTGCCGTAAACTGTGGGTCCTCTAACTGTTGCACTAAGGCTTGAAAATAAGTATGTGCTTTCTTTTCATTTTTTTGAAAGTGATGATCTAGCATATATGTCCATTCCTTATCATATTAGTTATTTGTAGTATATCATTTTATGAAGGAAATGGATGAAACATGTCGGTTATTTTTCTTTTTTAGCATAGTGAAAATAATCGATATCTACATAACCACCAGTTTCCTTGGTAGCGTAGTTGAATATCCCCATTCGATATCCCATGAAATGGTCTAATGTATATTTCATTTGAAGGGTCTTTCCGATTGGCTGCCAGTCTTGTCCATCAGCAGAATAATGGAAGGTTACTTCATCAACACTATCAACAAAATTAAATATCATTTTTAAGTAGATTTGCTCGTTAGTAAACGTTTTTTCTTCCACTACTTTTTCCTGATCATTTCCATCGTTTATTGTCATCACCACAGCATATTCACCATTTTCCTTTCGTTTGATGCCAACTGTACCGAAATTGCTCTGAAGCGCGATTAACCCTGCAAAATCTCCTATCTTCATGTTGGATGCATCAAGCAAAATAGTACCACTACATGCCGGTCCTTCTGTTCGTTGTGTCAATGTATTTGGTGCAGTTAAAACACTTGTTGTCAAATGTCCTGTTGTAAGTCGTAAATAACCCGACCTTTCCGTAACTGACCAATAGCAAGGATCTGGATTGTGATTCCATTGCCAATTTAACGCTAATTCATTTTTTCCATATTCAAAATCATCACTAATTACTAATGGTTTAGGGTCATCAGCAGGAAGATTTATTTCAAGCTTTTCAGGTGCTTTCCCATCAATACCGATCATCGGCCAGCCCTGTTCCCACTCTACAGGTAGGATATATGGAATTCTCCCGACAGCATCATGATCTTGAAACAACATCGCGTACCATTCCTTATTTGGTGTATCAAAGATCGCACCTTGAGCAATTCCTTTATTGCGATAGCCCATATCATCATCGAGAATAACCTTTCGCTCATACTTTCCCAATAATTCTGTGGAGCGATAGCAAACCTGCCTTCTCCGCTGATTACCATCGGACGGCCATTCGATAAAAAGTAAATAAAATTCACCGTTTAATTGATAGGCATGACAACCTTCACAACGTAGCCCGATATTTTCTTTCGGTGTTTCGAGTAATAAGCGATCGACTCCATCCGGTTTTACGGCTGTGAGATCTGCAGTTAGTTCCGTAATACGAATGTCACCGCATCCATAAATAACAAAAACTCTGTCTTGATCAAACAGTAATGCTGGGTCATGATAAATACCATCAATCACCGATCGAGTCCATGGACCATTTTCGATATCCTTTGTTTGATAAACGTAGAATTGATTCATATCATTGCTTGAAAAACAAAGATAATATGTATCATTATGATAACGTAAACTTGTTGCCCATTGGCCTTGACCATAGATCCCTTTTTCATCTTTTAATTGATGTGCCCGATTAGCTTCTAAGCTATCATATACATAAGAGACAATCTCCCAATCTCTTAAGTTATGCGATTTCATAATTGGGCAACCTGGCATCGAATGCATACTTGTACTTACCATATAGAAAGTAGACTCTACTCTAATTACATCGACATCAGGTACATCTGACCAGAAGATTGGATTAGTTACTATAATACTCATTTAAATGCCCTCCCCTGAACTTAACATTTCAATTATCCGCCTAATACAAACTATTATTTCAAAAACAGATCGATTAATCAATTACTGATTATCTAACTCATGTATTATCTTCATCTTCTCTTACGGTTTTTAGAATACTTCATTCATATAAGAAAAACTGAGTAAAATTCGCTCGGTCCTTATTACTAGATGGTCAAGATTTACGCTTTCTCTAGTGGCCATTATGGAATAATATCAACTGCTTGACCACCACTCCGGCTGCCCACTTCCCTTTCCGTGGGGTTAGTCCTTCAGCTAACTTTGTCGAGCCAAAACCGCTCGAAAAAGTGGATCTTCAGGCCAAACGATTCCCACAGGAGTGAAAGTGGGCGGCCTTCGCTTTATACATATGCTACAACATTTGTCAGATCTGGCAATTGGAGTTGTTATCCCTGTGAAAGTGCAAGGTATGGCATAGGAAATTACTAATAAATTTTATAAAACTCAATATCCTTTTTCTATTATTCGTTGTAGAAAAAGGATAGCGAAGGCAACCGTTTCGACTCCTTTAGCGTTAGCATGACCTGAAGGATCCACTTTTGCAGAAGTCTATACTCCTGCAAAAGTTAGCTGAAGAGCATGCCCCTTGGAAAGCGAAACGATCAGCCGTAGCGGTTGACTTGCACTAACTAGCTTTCAAAATGGCAGCTCCATATGTATAGCTATTGGCTGCTTCTTAAAATATACGTGATGACTCACCTTTTCCTATCCTACTTGCTTATAAAAATTGTGATACCAATTTTTATATACTTTCCTTACAAGCAAAAAAGGACTGCCTTCTAATAGCAGCCCTAAGTGTTATTAAGTTCCACAAAATGTCTGATATGGTTCATCTGGCTTTGGTGGTAAAACAGCATATTCTTCCTGTTCTTCGGAGTAGGCGTAAGGATTTGATAATGCCTTCAATAATTTTTCCATTACACTGTAATCCTCTGCACTTACCGCTTTTTCCAAAGCTTCTTCAACCAGATAATTCCTCGGAATAATAGACGGATTATTTTCTTTCATTAATTGTCGTGCTTGATCAGTTGTTTCGTTCTGTCGTGCTAATCGCGCTTGCCACTTATCATACCATTTGTCAAAGCCGTTTGCTTGGAAAAGTCTCACCGTTTTATCGAATTGATCTAATGTTAACGAACGAAAGGTGTTTGTAAAATCTGCCTGATGCTGTTCCATCAAGTCTAACAAACGATGAATTAATGCTAGGTCTTCCTCTTCTTCGTCAAATAAGCCTAATTTCTTTCTCATTCCTGCAAGCCAATTTTTTTCATATAAATGCAAGTATTCTTTCATTGCATCCTGTGCTGCTTCAAGCGCTTTATTTTCATCGTCATCCAATAATATCAAGATCGCTTCGGCAAAACGAGATAAATCCCAACCGCCAATATCTGGCTGATTGCCGTAAGCATAACGTCCACGAACATCTATGGAGCTAAAGACCGTTCTTTTATCATACGTATCCATAAACGCACAAGGACCGTAATCAATCGTCTCTCCACTTATCGTCACATTATCGGTATTCATGACACCATGAATAAAACCTACTAATTGCCATTTTGCAATCAGTGCCGCTTGGTTCTTGATCACCGCTTTAAGAAAAGATAAGTATTTATTTTCATCGTTTTTTATTTCTGGGTAGTGACGGTCTATTGCATAATCTGCGAGTTTTTGCAGATCTTCCTTTTCTCCCCATTGTCTGGCATACTGAAATGTTCCGACACGAAGATGGCTATTTGCTACTCTGGTTAAGATAGCCCCAGGAAATGCAACTTCACGTTCGACAGACTCTCCTGTCGTTACAACTGCTAAACTTCGGTTTGTCGGAATCTTCAAGCCGTACATTGCCTCACTAATTAAATATTCACGTAACATCGGTCCTAATGCAGCCCGACCGTCACCTCCACGGGAATACGGTGTCTTTCCTGAACCTTTGAGTTGAATATCTACTCTTTGTCCATCAGGAGTGATATGTTCACCGAGTAAGACCGCTCTTCCATCACCAAGCATGGTAAAATGGCCAAACTGATGACCTGCATATGCTTGTGCAATCGGAAGTGCACCTTCTGGCAGTCGATTGCCAGAAAAAAGATCAGCACTATCTTCCATGCTCTCTGTATCTAAACCAAGCTCAGTTGCTAAATCACGATTAAACATTCCGATTTCCGGATCATCTACTGGTGTCGGTTGAACACGGGAATAAAAAATACCGGGTAAACGTTGATAACTATTATCTAAATTCCAACCTTCATTTGTTGTTACCGTCATACTATCTCCTTTCATGAGATATCGACTATCTCATTCACTTACGTCATTACATACCGGATTACCGGAGAATGCTACATCTAGCATAACACAAGTAGCTCTTGTATTAATATGAGTTGCATTCTCCTTTCTTATTCATCGCAATGCAATTGGAACTTATCCTAACCCTTTTATCCCATTTTTGATAAATTGAATCGTATATTCTATCTCTCTTTCATCATCCCAATCATAATCAGGTACAATGATGAATCGCGCTAATAAATAACCTAAAACTGTACTTATTGTTAGACGGAAAATCGTTTCTGTCGGAATAGTTTCAAACTGTTCTTTTGTTAATAAACGTTTCATGGCATTTCGATATTTCGGTGCAATCTTTTCCATGTATATTTGCTTAAAGGTATCTTGAATTTCCGAATGATAAAACATCTCTTGCAATAGTATTTTTAGTAATGCTGTATTTTTACGAACAAATTCATAACGATTATAAATCACTTTACGGAGAAACTGGTCCATTTCTTTAAACTCTTCCCCTTCAAAAATTTCATTAAGAAATTGCTCTGCTAAAAATGGAACAGCAAATTTAGAAATAACAGGCAAGACAATCGAAATTAGTAAATCTTTTTTTGTTTTATAATGGCGGAAGATCGTTCCTTCTGCTACACCTGCTCGTTTCGCTATCTCACTGGTGGAAGCAGCAGCAAAGCCCTTTTCTGAAAATATTTCAATTGCCGCTTGCACAATTTGTGTCTGTTTTGGTGTTAATTCTTTATCAGATACATTTAATAATTCTTGTAGCAATTCTTTATCAAGCTGTCCCATCATTCTCACCTCTAGATTTTCTTTCTAATACAGTTATAACCTACGATGCTTCTTCAATGCAAAAATATTAAGCACAATAAAAATAGCAGCAAAACCGAAAACAATGACAATATCTTGCCAGACGTCCCAAATGTTCTGTCCTTTGAGCATGATCGCCTGCATCGCATTCGCTCCATACGTCAGTGGCATTAATTTACTGAGAATCTGTAACCATTCGGCAAGTGACTCCAATGGAAACATCCCTGAAAAGAAGACTTGCGGAATAATGACCAATGGAATAAACTGCATCATTTGAAATTCATTATTAGCAAAGGCGGATAGTAATGTTGCCAAACTCAAAGCAGTAATTGCCAATAAAAAAGTTACTAGTAGTAGCTGCCAAAAATCTCCGGCCATATAAATATCCAGCACATACACAGAATAGCTCGCGATGATTAGTGCCTGAAGAATAGTGAAGATCCCGAATCCGATTAAATAACCAAAGACTATTTCCCATCTTTTAATGGGCGTTGATAATAATTTTTCTAACGTGCCTTGTGTCCGCTCTCGTAAAAAAGAAATACCACCTATGATGAAAACAAAGAAGAAAATGAAAAAGCCGATCAATACAGAGCCAACCTGATCAAAGAGGTTAAGTTGATCAGAACCGTAATAGTATTCAATAACAGGTTCTTGCTCTTCCCCATTGTTCATCATCTGAATCGCTGCTTGAATCGTCTGTAAGGTAGCACTATTGGCAGTTGCGTCACTGCCCTCTAACAGAATATATAATGCATCGTCCTTGGTCGTTAAAAAGGCATCCATATTACTTAGCTGTAATTCTTGCTTAGCTTCTTCCTCTGGCATTTCCTTGAGATTATTGACAGATTCTTCTTGTAATGATTCCTCTAACGGTGCCGGTAAATCATCAATAGCAATTTCTGGATCGTACTCGTTACCATCGAGTACAAGCCAAATAAGAGTAATTACGAGTATAGGTGCAATGACCAATAGCGCTAATGACCGTTTATCACGTATAAACTGTTGAGCTATTCGTTTCACTACCGCCATAACATTCATTGTGCGCCACCTCCATATGCTAAAAATGCTGCTTCAATCGATTCAACACCTTGCTCCGCTTTTAACTTCTCAGGAGTATCACACGCAATAATCGATCCATCACGTAACATAGCGAGCCTATCACATTTATCAGCCTCATCCATTACATGTGTAGTGACAATAATCGTAATACCACTTTCTTTTAGTTTGTGAAATTCTTCCCAAATTGATTGTCGCAGTAGCGGATCTATCCCTACTGTAGGTTCATCCAAAATTAACAATCCGGGCGAATGCATCAGTGAAGCTGCTAACGACAGCCTTCTTTTCATTCCACCTGAGTAATGACGTACTTCTTTATTTAACTCTTTAGATAAGTTTACAATATTTGCAGCTTTGTTAATGACTTCTTCACGTTCTTTCTTTTTCAAACCATAAAGAGTAGCAAAAAAAGCTAAATTTTCTTTTGCGGATAGCTCCTGGTATAAAGCATCTGACTGAGACATATAACCAATCGATTTCATTAATTCAAGGGATGGCATCTTCTTTCCTTGTACCAAAACTGATCCTTTCGTGGCTTCAAGAATCCCTACAATGACCTTTACCAGAGTTGTTTTCCCTGCCCCAGAAGGACCTAACAAACCAAATATCTCTCCGCTATCTACTGATAAATTAATATCCTTCAATACCTTCTCTTTACCAAAAGAAAGAGCTATCTCGTTCATTTCAAGTATTTTGGACATACACGAACTCCTCCTAGTCTTTTAAAATGAGTGATTACTCACTTACATTTAAACATAAAAAATCGAAGCAGTAAAGTTCTAATTGTAAGGAATAGGAATTAGAACCTTCCGCTCCCTAGCTTTTTAAAGAATGGAGGAAAGCTTTCATGTTCTTCGATAGCCACTTATCTTTATGAATAGCTGTATAAACACCTAATTGACTAATACTTTTTATCTCCTCTAGTTGGTCATTATGAAGTTCTTCTTTGACCACAAAATACGGAAGCATCGACACACCAAGGCTACAGATTACTAATTTTTTGATGGCCTCCAAACTAGGTAATTCTATCTTAGAAATAGACGTATCCGTTTTTTTGATATAATCTTCAATAATCGGTCGCCAACTACACTGGTATTCTGTTATCAGCATCCGCTCTTGCTTTTCACTTTTATTTTTACTTTTAATCAAACTAAGGCTTTCCTCACTAATTTGATTAATGTGTAATTCACTTACTTTCCAACCTGGTAGTTCAACAAGGATAGCAATATCTATGTCTCCACTTTTTAACTGTGCGGTAATATTTTCATACTGAAGTGATTTTAAGACTAATTCAACTTTCGGGTATTTCTCCGTGAATTCCATTAATAGTTCTGGAAGCCAATGGACCATTAAAGATTCACTAGCACCAATGGTTAATCGACCTGATGGCTCCTCTCCTTCACTGACAACGGCTTTTGATTTTGCATAGAGGTCGATAATCTCCAGTGCATATGGATAAAAATCATGACCTGCTTGCGTTAATATTGTCTTTCTACCCATTCGATCAAATAAAGGCTTTTCTAATTCTTCTTCTAATTCCTTGATGTGTGCCGTTACGGAAGATTGAGCATAGCCTAGTTGGTCTGAAGCCTTTTTAAACCCACCAGCATCAACGATTGTTTTAAATGTAATGAGATGTCTCAATTCCACTCTGTCCACCCCTCCCTTTATATCATTTTTGCTGAATTATTTTATCAGAAATATCAATTTTACTGAACTATAAAACAACTATATAATGAAATATAGAAAAGAACAAGAGGAGAGATCATTATGAAAGTGTTAACGATTGTAACCCACCCCCGTCAAGACTCATTAACCTTCACTGTTGCTAATCGTATGATGGAAGGATTGCAGGATGCTGGACATGAAGTAGATGTTCTCGATTTATACCGAAGTGATTTTGACCCAGTTTTAAAAGAAGTGGATGAACCTGACTGGGGAGCAGATCAACAGCAGTTTTCAGAAAGAGTACATCAGGAAATGGATAGATTGAAGCAATACGATGGATTAGCATTCGTTTTTCCACTTTGGTGGTGGAGCATGCCAGCATTGTTAAAAGGCTACATTGACAGAGTATGGAATTACAGTTTTGCCTATGGACCGGGTAAATTACCCCATCAACATGTACTATGGTTAATCCTTGCCGGAGCACCTGTAGAAAGGTTTACCAAAAGGAAATATGATCAAATGATCACGCACTATTTTAATGTAGCATTAGCAGATTATTGTGGGATTGGAACTTCCAGATTCGAATTATTGTATGAAACAATTAAAGAAAAGCCTGAATATATGGATCAGTGGCTGAAAAAGACTTATGAACTAGGGCTGAGATATGGAGAAACATCATGAGATGGGAGCTTATCACTGAAGCTCCTTTTGTTTATTGGCCACTTTTTGATGTTTTATGGCCACTTTTCATCATTTAATGGCCACTTTTATAATATTCTCATTTTCATATCCATCCTCGTTCTCTGCCATAATTTAAAAGTTCTTCATATGGGTCTGATCCTGGTAAACCTATCATTTTGCAAAAAGCAGGTTCGGTTTTATAACCTTGTTCTTTGAGCAATATAACCTCTTCTTTCAAATTGGGAGTTTCTTTCAATAACTTACTTTCTATAAGCATATGGAGATAGGCATTTTGTTGCTCTACAGGTTGTGGTTGACCGAACAATTCACACTCAAATCCTTTAAAGAAAAAATTTGCTTTAACCACCGGCAGATTTCTTATATTCGTTGTTTTTATTTTGAAGCCATCTAAATGTTTGTATAAAGATTCGAGTGTTCGCTTAAACTCTGTGAGATTATACACTTCCATGATAATATCCAAATCAGATTCTGCAATCGCAATATCTATTGGAATCGTACCGCAGAGAACAGGATGATATATCTTTAGGTCCTGCATTACCTCTAATTCTGTTAGGGTGTGATAGGCATGCTGTTGTATTTGATTTCCTCTTTTTAAATAATCAAGTCTTCTATACATGATATTTATACCTGTCCCTCTAAATCCTGCGATAAACGTATCATATCGCGACATTGAATACCATTTTCATAGATTTTCTCTTGATAATGTTTGATAAAAAAATCCTTATCAATCCCAACCATTTGAAAGCCGCACTTTTGGTATAATGCGAGCTGACTAATACTAGAATTGCCTGTGCCGACTTCTATTATCTTATATCCGTGCTTTTTCGCATTTTGGATAGCATCTAAAACTAATTTTTTTCCTATTCCTTTTCCTTGGTGATCTTCTGCAACAGCAATGTTAACCAGTTCAACTGTATGAGGCCTTGTTGGAAGCAGGACATAGGCACCTATTATTTTATTTTCTATCTCAGCAACATAGCATGCTCCTCGATCTAGATATGCTTTAATGATAGAGGGAGAAGGGTCTGCTAATAGTAATAATTTCATCGGTATCGTTTCATCTAATCTTAATTTTCTTATTTTCATTATGATCACCATTTTTCAATTATTATAATTTAGTATAACAACTTTTCCAATAAAGGGTTAAGATATGAAACATTTATGCCTTCGACAACGTATATGATAGAAAAAAAGGAGGAGATTGATCATGCGTACAGCTTATCAGAATGGTGATACGATTCAGGTAGTATTTCTGAATCAGAAGAACGAAGATATAGAAGAGGCGGTCTTGAATAATGCTCAGATAACAGCTTTATTTCAAGCAAATCAGGTTTGGATTGAACGATTTGAGAAAAACCTGAAAATAAAAGATTCCGTATGGTCTCTTAATCATAGCAACATTGTTTTACGGGTTAATGTAGAGTAACTGTGAGTAGCGAAACGCCTTATTCACAAGGGAAGTGGATTAGGTGTTTTCTTTTTTTGAAAAAGTAATATCTGTTGCCACTAAACTGATCATCAGTAGTAGCTCCAAAGCATTTGTAAAGGCTGTACTTTCAACCTCAATTGGTAGTGCACTACCGATTCCCATTATAATTGCACCTGCAAGCATCCATTTCCATTTGGTATTACGATAAAGGACGAACCCTGTAACAAGAAGAATTACACTAACACAAATTATCATTAAATGTGATCCTTCTATCTCTGTTTGAGCAACATAATGCAGAATACCATATTCTGAAACAGGCTTTAGCTCGATATTTGCTACCACTGTCATGATTTCGATTAGTATTAAAACACCTGTGAAAGTAAGCGTAATCCTAATTGCTCTTACAGAGTGAAATCCCTTTTTACCTAATTTTCTTAATACACCCAAACAAAACAGAATAAGTGTCGGTGTAACGATAGCATGTATCCAATAGCGAAGGAGATGGAGTTTTTCCAAGAAGGAACCTGTTCCAATAAATTTTCCAAAGGCAATAATGGCATTGTCAACGATTAAACCTGCTATGACTACATATAGAAAGAAAGTAAGACTCCTTATATTTTTTCCTCTTTTTTTAATTAAGCCTACTACTAATAAAACAATATAAGACAGTGTGATAAGAATATACAAATAGAAATCCACTAAGGTTCGCTCCTAAACGTTTTTTATAGTGTATGTTATTCTTTTTTCTACATGCACAGGAGCTGATAACAATATCGTATTCGCTTGAAAAATAAAAAGACTCCAATTTGAAGTCTTTTATCCTTGAGCACTGAATTCATGGACCCATACTTCCATTTCAGGAAGCCAGGGCATGCCTGGATGGATCGCCAATATCGCCTCTTTATAAGCCGATAAACTGTCATATCCTTCTCTGTTAGCATCTTCATCTGTCAATTCACCAAGTTTTTGTTTATATACATTATCTATTCGAAATTTCTTATCTTTTAACTCCATTGTTTCACCGATATCTGCATAACGGCCATTACGTCTTGTTGCGGTCTTGATACCATTTAATACTTTTTCCACATCTTCCGGTAATGTAACCAAACGGTCAATGCTGCAAGTTTTCGGTGGTAATGGCGTACTATTTTCTTTCATATATTCAGCACCTTACCTTTCATTTCTATTGTATCTTCTACAATAGCTTACCACAAATATTTTTCATATCTGGGTTTGGAAATATTACAAAATGTTGAACATTTGGCTTTAGCTTCTTGATTGCCTTAGAAAACGAGGATAGCTAAAGACAGATATTACACAGCCTATCATACCAAATCCTAACAAGATCAATAAAGATAACCATATATCCATTACATGACCACCATCCTGCAAAATAGACTGGAAACCTTCCAAAGCCCAATACTGTGGAAGGAATTTCGCTATCAATTGCATCGAATTTGGCATAATTTCAAGCGGCATCCATAGTCCACCAAGCATTGCTCCTCCTAATGCAATCACTTGTGTTAGGGCAATGCCCATATTTTCGGTATTGACTAGTAATGACATGGCCATTCCCCAACTAGTAGCAAGAAATGCGAGTATAAGAGATATCAACGTTAATGCAAGTGGATCACCTAGAGGTAAGTCATATACAAGTACTCCAAATAACATTAATACGACAATTTGAAGGATCACAATGATCAAAAATGGCAACCATTTTCCAACAAGAAAACGATTTAATGGTAAAGGTGTACTAGCAACTCGAGCGACCATTCCACTATCTCGATCTTTTATAAAGGTAATCACCATCGAAATCATAATAAAGAAAGTGAACATAATAATATAGCCCGGCACTATTTGTGTCACTAATTGCTCTGGTTCCATTTCATTCATACCAGAAAATATCGTAATAAAACCTACGATAAAAATAATTGGCAATATAAAAGTCCAGAACCAAATTCCTTTATCTTGTAGCTTCTTTTTCAATTCGACTATCGTAATTGCCCACATATACCATCCACTCCTATCCATTATCCCTTAATTGGGTACCTGTTAAATAAAAGAAAATATCTTCTAATCTTGCCTGACTCAATTCCAATCGCTCCGGGTTAATTCCACTTTGCCGAAATTGTTCAATCATTTTTCCCATTGTCAAAAGCGGATCATCACAGTTCACAGTGAATCCAGTTTTCTTCTCAATGATATCGCCATATAAAGATAATTCCTCTTTGTCAATTCCATCAGTTGAAACAAAAATAGATGCACTGCGATGTTTATTCAACACATGCTTCATAGTGCCATGTTCCACTAATTTTCCTTTATCAATAAAGCCAACACTATTACAGATTTGCTCCACTTCTTCCATATAGTGACTAGAATAAATAATGGTACTTCCCATCTCTTTTAATTGTTGAATAAGGGTAAAAATAGAATGTCTTGATTGTGGATCAATTCCTACGGTGGGTTCATCTAACACTACTACAGATGGTTCATGAAGAATGGCACATCCGATATTTAAACGGCGTTTCATGCCTCCAGAGAACTCTGTTATTTTTTGATTTGCCTTATCACTTAATCCAATTTGTTCCAACACTGTGCGAATTCGGTTACGCAATTGTTCGCCTGATAAACCATACAGCCTGCCAAAATACATTAAATTGTCCTTAGCCGTTAATAATTCCTCTAAGCAAATGTCTTGAGGTACATATCCGATAAAGTCCTTAACCGCTAGCCGGTTCTGTTTCACAGACTTGTTAAAAACATGAATATCTCCATCAAACTTTTGCAATACCCCAACCAATATTTTCATAAAAGTTGATTTCCCTGCACCATTTGGACCAACTAAACCAAAGCAACTTCCTTCATCAATTTGAAACTGTATGTCATTCAATGCTTGAACAGAACCATAAGATTTACTAACACCTCGCACATCAATCATCTAGACATCTCCTCTGCAAAAATATTATCAATTACTTTCTCGATCTATCCGTTCATTCATGACTCTTTCCATGTTTTTATAGTAGAAATAGGCACCAATCCAAAAAATGAAATATAACGTTAAAAATATTCCTAACCCTAAGATCATTGCTAACAGGTTAAAAGGAATCCACCCCGCCAAAATAGCTATTGGGAAAAAAACGAGAGTAGTCAAAGACAAATGAATTACTGTCTGTTTCAAAATACTCCATCTTTCTAGCTCGAATATGACAGAAGCTAAACTGTAATAAACACCGAGTGCCATGCTTGCAGACCAGTGTTTCCATATTTCTTGTATCGTTGAATTAATGTCTAGCATAACTAGGAAGGAAAGTACTACAAAGGTTATCAGACTTCCTATCGCAACACCGAGTAATATTCTTTTAAGTCCTTCAACAATCATTTGTCTCCTCCTTCCATAATCTGTTTTTTTAAATCATTGACATATTTCCTGCTCACATATTCCTTACTGCCAGACTTAAAGTAAACACACAACGTACCATTAAACGATAGTTCAAAGCGATCGATTTGATTTATATTGCCAATAACAGATTTAGAAAAACGGATAAAGCCAGTATTACTCAACATTTCTTCCACTTCATATAATTTCATTTTCAACTCCATCCATTCTCCCTTAATAGAGGCAAACACTTTTCGATCTCGAGCAAAAAAGAAATCAATCTCCTCAGGATTTAGTACGATTGATCGCTCTTCCTGTACTGCTACAATCCGCTTCGGTTGCTTCTTTTTTAATAGTTGAACCAATTCTTCAATTTCTTTCGTCCACTCCTTCGCAGAAATCGTAATTTGACACTCATCATCATATTTGGGATCAATATCGATTTTTACCTTCAATGGTTTCCCCCCTTTTTGTATTATGATGTACTTCACTTCTTTTTTGGCAAATTATCTCATTAGAAGTATGTAAAAATACATAACATGTAATTTTGCATGAATAAGATGTTTTTTGTAATATAAAAAACGACTGATGAATAAGTCTATCAGTCGCACAGTTGTTATTAAGGATAGCTAATCTAGCCGTTTTCCACTAATTGTTTAAGTCCATCAAACATCATTTCCCAACCATCTTGTGAGCCATCATGATATTCTTTACATGCCTTGTCGATATCTACTTGTGTCCATCCTTCTTCATGGGGGACGACTATCTTCTGGACAAAGGTCATATTACATCCAGACGTTGTTGATTCAAAGGAAACAGTTAAAACATCTACGGTATCACTAAACTGTGGCATTTCGAAAGTTTTTACAAGTTTATTCGGTTTATCTAAAACGCGGTACTCACCAATTGCTCGATAATCCTTGCCATCACGGTGATCAACAATTTCCCATCTACCGCCTTCTTTGGCATCACTCTTAGCCACTTTGTTAGTCATTTCCATTGTAAATAGCCATTTTTTCATTAATTCCGGTTCAATCCAAGCGGCGTATACTTTGTCTGCTTCCACATCAAAAGCTTTTGTCATTGTTAATGTTACCGTTAAATGATTGGTCATCTGTTTTCCCCACCTTTATCCATTAAATTTGAGCATGCTGTCAGGAGTTGATAGTAGATTCTTAAAAGTTGATAGTATTTCGTGCGAAGTTGATCGTAAATTCCAAAAGTTGATAGTGTTTCGCTCGAAGTTGATCGTAAACTTATGAATGCATTTCCATAATATCATATTTACATCATCCAATGGAAAGAACACAAGAAAAAACGAGAAAGCCCACCCGGTCCTGTCCAAAGTAGTTATTTTGACATGAATAATACCGCTACGGCTTGCCCACTTCGCTTTCCGTGGGGCGTGTCTTCAGCTAACTTTTGTAAAGAAAATTGCTTTACAAAAGTGGATCTTCAGATCACGCTGATCCCACAGGAGTCGAAGTGGACGCCTACGCTAGATAACGTTCTACATTGTTTTAACGTACGGACATTACGTCTTTTATTTCACATTGTATACAACTTCAAAAAGTTAGCTGTCACATACGTTGTAGAGCTGCTTTATAGCGGAGGCAGCCCGCTTCAACTCCTGTGGGAACTGTTTTACCTGAAGATCCACTTTTTCAAGCGGTTTTTGCTTGGAAAAGTTAGCTGAAGGTAAAACCCCACGGAAAGGGAAGCGGGCAGCCGGAGCGATGCTTTCCGTCTACACATCACTTCAAAATGACCACTTATGATATAATAACACTCACTTATTATATACTCCTTATAAATTTAAAAAGAGCTGACTTCAATGTCAGCTCTTCTCAACTATGTTTCAGCTTATTTTCTTTAATACTAATTCTTCATGTTCTTTCGTAGCTGTTAGCAGACCGATAACACCCATTACGACAAATGAAGCTAAGGAAGCAAAGAACATTGCTAGATAAATATTTTCAATGACATTAAATTGTGTAAAGACTACATATAACGATGCACCTGTGATGACTGCTGCAATCGCACCATAGTTTGTTGCTTTTTTCCAGAAGTAACCTAATGTTATAGGTGCTAATATTCCTGAAATGATCGCGGAAAAGCTGAATTGAATTAATATCGACAAGGAATCCGGACGATCTAAGGAAATATATAATGATAAGAGTCCTACTAAAACAAGCGATCCTTTTGCGACATTTACTGATTGTGCATCTAATTTCGCCTGGCTTATATTCTTTTTAAATACTGGCGCCAATACTTTGTAAAAATCATTTCCAATACTAGTTGTTACACCTAAGTATAAGCTATCTGTACTGGAGAGGATTGCTGAAATAATCCCTACAATCATAATCGCAGCAATAATACTAGGGAATGATTCGATTACATACATTGGAATCGCTGAATCTGCACTATTTAATGTCGGGAAAAGTACCCGTGCAGCTAAACCACCCAGCACCATTAAAGTGGAAATGACAAACAACACAATTCCTGATGATAAGGTGAATGGTGCAAGTTCTTCCTCTGTTTCAATGGATAAAATTTTGTTCAACAAGTGTGGCATTAGGATAAAACTGAATAATAAAAATTGTACAGCCATAATTGCTAAGACACTATTATAGGGACCGTCAACGCCCACAAAAGTGGTTAGATTGGGATCTACTGCATTCAGTTGCTTCGTTAACTCCCCAAATACATTGATACCACCGCCGATTGTCCAAAAAAATGAAATAAAAATTAAAATCGAAGCTACAGCCATAAATAGCCCCTGTATACCATCTGTAATCATCTGGGCGAAGGCTCCACCTAGACCAATATATAAAATGGTAATCGTTACCCCTATAATGATTCCCCAGAAATAAGGAATACCAATTACTGTTTCAAAAATGGTAGCAAGTCCAACATTTTGACCAACAATGTAATATACATTAAATAATATCAAAAGCGAGACAATGACTTGTAACGTTTTCGAATTATAGCGACGTCCTAACCACTCAGGCACAGTAGAAACTCGCCCGAATTTCTTACCATAACGCCAAAATGTTTTAGCAAAAATTAATAGACCAACCCATGAAACACCAAAACATCCTAGTGTATACCATAGAACCGATGTACCGTGTTGATAGGCTAATCCAGGCACTCCAATAAACAGATTCGCACTAGAATATGATGCTGCAAAACTTGCTCCTACAAGCCAAGGACTAACCTTCCCTCGCGCTGTCGCAAAGCCATTCATCGATTTACTATGAGCACTTCCTTTTTTTCCAATCCAAGTAACAACACCAAAATAAGCAATTAATAATATAATAACAGTCCAAAGAAGTAAACTAGATTCTGTTAACATGCCATAATACCACCCTTAATTATTTTTATAAAACTTGCTCCAGATCGTTAGTCCGATAATCCAAAACACGACAACTAAAATGAGATACGTATAAATCATCGCTTAATCCCCTTTCTTTTGAAAAAATGGTAATAACCGTTCATTTAATTGCTGAAAGGATATTTCTACAGGTAACTGATAACGTAATTCCTGTTCATTGATTAGCAAATGCGTGAGCAACGATGGTCCCTCGGCTAATTGGACAACCCCTACCGCATATGGTGTACGTTCCTGCCAAGCAGGATGTCCAGCTCGATGGACAATACTCCAAGATTTTAACTTACCTTGTCCCGAGGCTTCTTTCCACGTTAGCTTTGAGCTAAAACAATTTGGACAATGGGCACGTGGATAGAAAACCCATTGTTTACACTCCTCACATTGTTGCAGATAAAATTGTTTTTCATTAATCTTATCCCAGAAAGGCTTACTCACTGCTGTAATCGGCGGTTCCGGAAATGATATATTTGTCATTGCTCTCCTCCTAACACTAAAGCAGTTGTTTCACTTAATGTCGCTCCATTTCCTGTTACAAGTGCATGTTTAGCACCAGCAATTTGTCGGTCTTCACCTTCACCACGTAATTGCATGACCGCTTCAATAATATGTGACATTCCTCCAGCTAGATCGGCTTGACCAAACCCTAGTTGACCACCATGTGTATTGAGAGGATAATCGCCATCATGACCAAAAGTATGATTTCGGACAAAATCACCGAACTCACCTTGCCTACATATCCCGATGCTTTCTAGCTGCACCGCTACAACACTTGTGTAACAATCATAAAGTGATAACAAATCCAGATCTTTTCCGTTAATCTCCGCCTGTTCTAGGGCTTGTGGAATCGAATATGCAAAAGGTAAGTGATCAATTGCCGGGGCTTGACTAACCGCACGATGGGTGATTTTTTCCCCTGCTCCTTTTAAATAGACCGGCTTCTTCTTTGCTTGCTTTGCTTTTTCCTCTGAGGTAACAATCACGGCTGCTCCACCCGCACATGGCATAACAATCTCTAACAGTCTTAATGGATCCGATATAATGGGAGATTGCAAAATATCATCTAACTCAACTGGCTTATCATAAAAAATTGCTTTCGGATTTTTTAGTGCATTTTTTCTAGACCAATACGCAATTCTCGCAAAATCTTCTTGTTTGGATCCATACACTTCCATATGCTCTCTTTTTAACAATGCATAGGAAGTATTTGCGCCTGAAGCACCAAACGGAACATCAAATTCACGAATGGGATTACGGTTCGGTGAGCGCGGTACTTGTCCTTTTTCATTTTTATTAGCTAGTACACAAACGACTGTTTCACACATTCCTGCTTCAATCGCCGCAGCTGCACGCCAAATCATTCCCGCACCAGTTGCTCCGCCTAGATCAACAGTGTTAGACATAATCGGAGAAATGCCTAAATATTCTGAAACTGTTGCAGGTACGTGTTGTGGTGTTTCACCTACTTGTGGTCCTACCAACAATCCATCGATTTCGTCTTTCGTTAGACCAGCATCTGCTAATGCAAGCTGAACAGATTCCGCTATTAAGCTTAAAGTTGTTTTTCCTTCAGAGTACCGTACTGGCTTTAGTTCACCGATACCGATAATTGCACCTTTCGGTCGTTTCACCATTAGTAGCACTCCTTCTTTTTTATATCTGTTAATTCTTGTAGACATTCAGGATTACTAATAGAAGCTTTGTTTTTGACTTCATTACCAATTGCTTCTGTTTTTGCAGCACCTTCGACTTTCTTACCGTTGACTGTGTATGGTATATCATTCACCTGATAAATTCGTCTTGGAACATGGCGTGGTGATGCTTTTTCTCGTATTTGTTGTCGAATGTGCTTGGCTAGATCTTTTGTTAACAGATCAGTTACAACACATAGTACAATCTCTTCATCATTTTCACATGGTAAACCAAATACGATCGAATCTTTAACTTCTTCGATTTGTTCTACCACACTATAAATCTCTGCAGTCCCTATTCTCACACCACCCGGATTTAGCACAGTATCTGCACGACCATAGATGATAAACGATTGGTCAATAGTTTGTTCAGCAAAATCTCCGTGTGTCCAAATACCTGGTCGTTCAGCAAAATAATTATGACGATAACGCTCATCACCCTTCTCACCATAAAATGTTAGTGGCATGCTTGGGAAAGGCTGTGTACAGACGAGATCTCCCTTTTGGCCATAGACAGGTGCATTGCGGTCATCTAACACTTCCATCGCCATCCCTAATGCTTTACAACTAATCTCTCCGCGGAATACTGGATGAACTGGAGACCCCATGACAAAACATCCAATAATCTCTGTACCTCCTGAAATAGATGCTAAGTAAAGGTCTTCTTTTATCGTTTCATATACCCAATCATATTGTTCAGCTACTAGTGGTGCACCACAGGAAAGAATACTCTTTAAGGAAGTTAATGGATACTGATCTTTCAACACAACATCTGCTTTCATTAATGAATCTAAATACTTGGGACTCGTACCAAAATGTGTCAGTCCGATTTCTTCCGCAATATCCCATAAATGTGTTGGATTGTCTGGAAGTACCGGAGCACCATCATATAACAAAACAGAAGCATTACTCGCCAAACCTGATACGAGCCATGGATACATCATCCATGCTGTGTTGGAATACCAGAACAGTACATCTTCTTCATGTACATCACAATGCAATTGGTGTTCTTTCACGTGTTGTAACAACGTACCTCCTACAGAATGAACAATTGCCTTTGGCAGTCCTGTCGTACCAGATGTATAAAGGATATATAGGGGATCACGGAATCCAATTCTTTCAAATTGCGGTTTCTCTGCATCGTTATCGAGTAAAGAAGACCAAGTGATTGAGTTAGGTAGTTCTCCTGCAATTGTTATAACGTGATTAATACTAGCAATCTGTCTGATTGTTTCTTGTACTTTATCCGAAATATCAAAAGGTTTTTGTTTATACTGATATGTTAGATTGGCGATTAGAACTTTCGGTTGCACTTGGCCAATTCGATCGATAATTCCTTTCGCACCAAAATCTGGTGAACATGAGGTCCAAACTGCTCCAAGTGATGTCGCAGCAAGTAAAGCGACTAATCCTTCTATATTATTAGTAGTAATCCCCGCTACACGATCTCCTTTTTTCACGCCTAATTGTTTTAATCCATACTGTGCCTTTGCAACTTGTATACGTAAGTCATGATAAGTAATCTTAGCTGTTACACCTGTTTCATCTGCTTGATAGGCAGCAATTTGATTAGCTTTACCTTTTAGTAGATTCTCCGCAAAGTTTAATTGAGCATCAGGAAAAAAAACAGCATCAGCCATTGATTCACCCTGGAGATAGAATCTTTCCCCTTTTTCGCCGATAATACCGGCATAATCCCAGACACCAGACCAGAAATCTCCAATATTAGTGATCGACCAACGGTGTAATCTTTCATAAGGAAAAAGTGCCTGATTAACAGATTTTGCAAAAGCTTGAAGATGTGATTGTTCCATATCTTTTTCTGCAGGTTCCCATAATATCTGACTCTTCTTATCTATTCTTTGAGTATTCATTGTTTTCCCTCTTTCTTTGGTACTTCAATAAGAATGGCTATTCCTTGGCCACCACCGCCACATAGGGAAGCTATTCCTTTACCACCACCACGTCGTTTCAATTCATGTGCTAATGTTAAAACTAAGCGGAAACCAGTACCTCCAAGCGGATGCCCAATTGCAATTGCTCCACCATTGACGTTTACTTTGTCATATCCAATATTTAACGCTTTACAGCTGGCGATCACAACACTAGCAAACGCCTCGTTTATTTCAAAGAGTTCAATATCTTCTACTGCCAATTGCTGTTTATTCAATACTTTTTGAATGGCGTCTGCCGGCTTTGTTTGAAGACTAGCATCAGGTCCGGCCGTTTCCGCCCAGTCGATAATATGTGCAAGTGGTGCTGTTCCGATTTGTTCAGCTTGTTTTGCTGTTGTAACAATTCCAAGGCTTGCTCCATCTGTCATTTGCGAAGCATTACCTGCTGTAATCGTTCCATCTTTTGCAAATGCAGGTTTCAAATTCGCTAATTTATCAACTGTTGTCTGTGGGCGTATACCTTCATCATTTGCTAACACACCATCGATTGGAAGAATTTCCTCCTGCAGTAGCCCTTTTTCAAAGGCAGTAGCTGCTCTTCGTTGCGACAGAGCTGCAAATTGATCTTGCTCTTCACGGCTAATGTTGTATACACCATTATATTGTTCTGTTAGTGCGCCCATCGATTGATCACTTAATGCACACCACAGCCCGTCATGTAGCAACGTATCAGTAATCGTCTGGTGACCTATACCTTTGATCGATCGAGTCGGGATAATATGTGGTGCATTAGACATTGAGTCAAAACCACCAACAATATAAAATGACCCTTCTTCTAATTGAGTACGGCGCACTGCATCAATAACAGAAGCAACCCCTCCAAGACAGACATTATTTAAGGTGATCGCCGGTGTACTACTATTAAGTCCAGCTTGATGTGCAACTTGCCTAGCAGGGTTTTGACCTTGACCAGCCTGAATAACTTGTGCTAACAATACCCCATCTATCTGAGGAATTGCAGCATGTTTTTCCATTAAGTAATGCAACGGATGGCTTGCTAACGTTACTGCATCAATATCTGCAAGGGCACCGTTAAACTTTCCAAAAGGTGTCCTGATCCCATCTAAAATAACAATTGACATATAGGTGATTACTCCTTTTTCTTTTAAATTAAGAAAAGCGCAGAGCGCCCGCTTAAAAAACGTAGCGGCTGGAACTAATCAACTGAGATAAAGGAATCACGGTGAGTTTACGAACCGATGATGACTTATCGTAGGGCGATTCGTGAAGTCGCCTAGTTTTTGGGCGCTCGGAGCTAGACATCTGTGCAAATTTTATACTTTCCTTACAAATAAAAAAGCCCTCTTCGATAAAAAGAGGACTCTACTACTCTTCTTATCTCTCAGGAATACTCCTG